>CAJTPP010000022.1:1633-9060 GCA_910578235.1 uncultured Clostridia bacterium
GCTTTTCCCTGTATTTCCGGAACCGGCGGCATTTCGTTTTTAGGCATGCTGTCCTTTGGATTTCTGCCGCCGTGTATATCGCCGTAGCGTTCGCGTCTCATTCCTTGTTTTGCCATATCTGCACCTCCATAATCTTTGTATTATGTTTTGCAGATTGTATTTTTATATGACAGGAAATTAATGCTTTTGCGGTAAGAGTAATTTTATTCTTATTATTGTTAGTTATTTGTGATAGCTTTCATTGTTGTTAATTTTAAATGTTCTGTAAATTTGTTCTAAAAGCACAACGCGCATGAGCTGGTGCGGCAATGTCATACGGCCAAAACTGAGACGAAGCTGAGATTTGCTTTTTACCGTGCCGCATAGACCGAGAGAACCGCCGATTATGAATGTTATATGACTTGCCGTCATTGAGATGTCTGACATTTTGCCCGCAAGTTCCTCGGACGACAGTTCTTTGCCCTCAATACAAAGTGTGATGACAAAGGAATTAGCAGGCAGTCTGGAAAGAATTTTTTCGCCTTCTTTTTTCTTTATTACATTCATTTCTTTTTCAGAGGCGTTATCGGGAATTTTTTCGTCGGGCACTTCAATTATATTCAGCTTCACAAAACGTGAAAGGCGTTTTGAATATTCCTCGATGGCTGAAGTGAAATATTTTTCTTTGATTTTTCCGACTGATATAATCGTGATATTCATTTTAATTTCCTTTAGAATAATGTTGGCTTGTATCTGTCCGCTACTTGCAGTGTCATATCATTGCCCACATTGACGCCGTTTTGAGAAAGCAGATTGTGCGTTTCCAGAAGAGCGATTTCAGGGCGGTTGTTTTCCATGCTGAGATGTCCGAGCATAATATGCTCTGTACCGCCGCGGACAAGGTAAAGAGCGGTTTTTGCGGCTGATGCGTTTGAGAGATGCCCAAGTTCCCCGAGTATTCTCTGTTTCAGAGGAAACGGATATGCGCCGCAGCGGAGCATTTCGGTATCGTGATTTGACTCAAGAAGAACTTTTTTACTGCCTGAAATATTATCCGCTATAGCCTGTGTCATTTTTCCTATATCTGTGGCTATAGCGTATTTTTCGCTGCCTATAAAAAAAGTAAAGCCGACAGGCTGTTTCGCGTCATGAGGAATTGCGAACGGTCTGATGCCGATACCTCCTATTTCGAAGTATGTATCCTCGGATATTGTTTTTATGTTTTCATCAGTAATTTTACCGAGATCAGCGGACATATGAGTGCCTTCAGTCGCGTATACAGGCAGATTATACCTTCTTGATATAATACCTGCTCCTTTTGTGTGGTCAATATGCTCATGTGTCAGCAGGAGCGCGTCTATGCTGTCCGGCAACACGTCAATCATATGCAGCGCTTCTTTTAGCTTCGCGCCGGACATGCCGCAGTCTATCAGAAGGTTTGTCTTGCCGTCGGAAATGAATGTCGCATTGCCGGACGAGCCGCTTATAAGTGAAATAAAAGTAGTCATATTCTGTCATCCCATTATTAAAGCCTGTCATTAGACAGGCTTTACAGATTTAATATATATCGTCAACGACTTGTATACGCTGTATATCGCCGCCGATCTTTACGAATTTTTCCTCAAAGTTTTCATAGCCTCTGTCTATATGATAAATATCCGTTATTTCTGTAATACCGTCAGCCATAAGGCCCGCTATAATCATAGCCGCGCCTGCGCGCAGATCGTTTGCCTTCACATTTGCGCCGGATAGCGAGTTTACTCCGTCAATAATGGCAAGCTTGCCTTCAACCCGGATATTCGCGCCCATGCGTTTAAGCTCGTTTACATATCTGAAACGGTTGTCCCATACGCCCTCGCGCGCGGTGCTTGTACCGCTGACTGTCGATAAAAAGGTGACAAGCTGAGGCTGCATGTCCGTAGGGAAGCCGGGATACGGAAGCGCTGTAAAGTTGATGTGTCTGAAAACAGTTCCTTCGTCAACCCATACATGAACGCTATCCTCGCTCTCGCTTACATTTACGCCTGTTTCAATAAGTTTTGCGCTTATGATTTCAAGATGGCGGGGTATAACATTGTGGAGCACAACATCTCCTTTTGTCGCGGCGGCGGCTATCATGAACGTGCCGGCTTCAATCTGATCCGGAATAATAGGATATGATCCGCCGTGAAGATTTTTTGTGCCTTTGATTTTTATTGTTTCTGTACCGGCTCCGCGGATATTCGCGCCCATATTATTGAGGAAATTTGCCAGATCAACAATATGCGGTTCTCTCGCGGCGTTTTCTATAACAGTCATGCCGTCCGCGCATACAGCCGCGAGTATCGCGTTTATTGTAGCTCCCACCGTCACAACGTCGAAGAAAATGTTTCCGCCGCGCAGATGAGCGGCATTGCCGGTTATGATACCTCTGGAGGTGTCAATGTCGGCGCCGAGTGTTTCAAAGCTTTTTATATGCTGGTCAATCGGGCGCGTACCAAAATCACAGCCGCCGGGAGGATCTACACTGAAATGTGAAAATCTTCCGAGCAGTGCGCCCATAAGATAGCTTGAACCCCTCATTCTCCTTGTAAGATCGCCCGGAGGGTTATACGAGTCCACGTTAGTACAGTCTATTTCAACAGTATTTTTATCTATATAATTAACTTCGGCGTTAAGCTTTTCGAGAATTTTAAGAAACAGCTTGACGTCTTTTATATCGGGCAGGTTCTCAATTCTGCACTTATCCTTTACAAGGAGACATGCAGGCAGTATCGCAACGGCGGCATTTTTCGCGCCGCTTATCGTAACAGAGCCGCAAAGTCTGTTTCCCCCCCTGACTAAGAGCTTCTCCAATCAATACACCCCTTTGAAATCTATTCTTATTTATAATCAGCTTATTATAGTATAACAGAAAAACCCATAAAAAGCAATTTAATTTACAAAAAAATAAAAAGAATTTTGTCTTACAGAAAAAAAACAGCCTGCTGCTGCAAGCTGTCCTAATTTCAAATGCAGATTAAACAGCGCGTTCTACCTTTCCGCTGCGAAGGCAACGAGTGCAAACGTGCATTGACTTAACTGAGCCGTTTACAACTGCTCTTACTTTTCTTACGTTAGGCTTCCAGGTTCTGTTAGATCTTCTGTGAGAGTGGCTGACCTTAATACCAAAAGAAACGCCTTTTCCGCAAACATCACATTTTGCCATTTTATTACACCTCCTGACACTTTTTCAAAACATCAAGAAATATTTTAACATAAACTTTTTAATATTGCAAGGGTTTTATTGCTTTTTTGTGAATTTTTTTTTAAATTTGTGTATTGATATTATAAATGAATATTTGTGTAAGAAAAGTTATGTGATTTTTGTTGAAAAAATTTTACATATGGGGTATAATGTATAATAGGGTATTTTAGAAATATCGTGAAAGGCGGACTTTTTCAAATGATGACGGATGAATATAAAATTCCACTGACAAAAATTATAGAAGAATTTGATCTGGAGAAAATCTACGAGACGAATGATATGGAAACGGTTATGATTTCCAGAACAGACGTAAACAGGCCCGGACTGCAAATGGTAGGCTTTTTTGACTATTTTGACAGCAACCGTGTTCAGATAATGGGAAAGGTTGAGTTTACTTATCTTGAACAGTTTAACGCTGAAATAAGAGCCGAAAAGATAGAGCGGCTGTTTTCGCAGCAAATTCCCGCTCTTATTATTACAAGGGGATTGCAGATTTTTCCTGAAATGCTCGAAATGGCCGAAAAATATAATATTCCGCTTCTGAGGAGCGAGAGCGCGACGTCGGCATTTATGAGCGCGCTGATAGCGTATCTGAATGTCGAGCTTGCTCCGAGACGCACGCGTCATGGCGTGCTGGTAGAGGTTTACGGAGAGGGTATACTTATTATGGGTGAAAGCGGCGTCGGAAAGAGTGAGACGGCGATTGAGCTTGTGAAAAGAGGACACCGTCTTGTGGCGGACGACGCGGTTGAGATAAAGCGCGTGTCAGACAATACGCTTGTGGGTTCTTCTCCCGAAATTATTCGTCATTTTGTTGAGCTTCGCGGTATAGGAATAATAGACGTAAAAGAAATATTCGGTATAGGAGCGGTCAAAGATGAGGAAAATATTAATATGATTATACACCTTGAACCGTGGGAGGACGGAAAGCAGTATGACAGGCTTGGTATGGTTGATGAATTTACCAATATAATGGGCATAAATGTTCCGTCGCTGACAATTCCCGTAAAGCTCGGACGTAATCTGGCGGTAATTGTCGAGGTTGCCTCTATGAATAACAGACAGAAGCGTATGGGTTATAACGCGGCTGTTGAGCTGAATAACAGGCTTATGAGTCAGATGGAAAGCCAGCTTAACTTATAGGCAGTCTGAATAGATTTCCGCCGCCTTGCATTTTTAGGGGCTTGAATCATAAACATAAGTCATTGTCTCTTAAAGCGCTGATTGGCGAAAATTTCTTTCAGTCTTTTAATTAATGTAATTTACTTTACAGAAGGAGCGGACAATTATATAATGAAAATATTGCTTGATACTCATACGCATACATGCGCCAGCTCTCACGCGTATTCGACCGTAATGGAGACAGCTAAATACGCGGCGGATATGGGCATGGAGGCAATAGCGGTTACAGATCATGCTCCGGCTATTCCGGACGGTGTTCATCCGTGGCATTTCCTTAATCTTAAAGCCATACCGCGCGAGCTTTACGGAGTGAAAATTCTGTACGGCGCGGAGGTAAATATAGTTGACCTTGACGGTAATATTGATCTTGACGACGATATACTGAAAAAGCTGGATGTGGTGAATGCCAGTATACACAGACCGTGTTATAAGGATTACGGAGCAAAGGATAATACAAGCGCGTATCTTGCGGCGGTTAATAATCCGCTTATTGATGTTATATGTCACAGCGGCGCGCCCGATATGGCGTATGATTATGAAAAAATAATAGATATTGCGAAAAAAAATCACAAATTGATTGAGATAAACAATCATTCCTTTTATGTGCGCAGAGACAGTATACCGAACTGCCGCAGGATTGCGGAACTGTGCAGGGAAAAGGAAGTGGGTATTGTAGTCAGCTCGGACGCTCATATCGCCTTTGATATCGGCGATTATACAAAAGCGCTTGATATGCTTGGAGAAATCTCATTTCCTGAAAAGCTGATTATGAACAGGGATTTAAAATCATTTGAAAGTTTTATGGCCGAAAAAGGAAAAAAACTGTTTTCATGGCATATATAATAATATATCGCGGCGGTAAAAGTTTATCCTGAGTTTGGAGGTATATATGTTAAATAGAGAAGGACTGGCGGCTGTTACGGATAATGTCATTTTTGACGAGGAAATGAGCGGTCATACAACCTTTCGCATAGGCGGCAGGGCTGACGCGTTTGTTAATGTAAAAAGCGCGGAGGAGATTGAAAGAATTATAAGCTTTTGCAAGGACAGCGATACTCCGTATATGATAATGGGAAACGGCTCGAATATGCTTGTGAGCGACAAGGGTATCAGAGGTGTTGTCATACATATAGGGAGCGGCATGTCGGACTGCCGCATTAACGGAGCGGAGGTTTATGCGGAAACGGGAATTCTTATGTCCTCACTGGCAAAGAAGATACTTGAAAAAAGTCTTGCGGGATTTGAGTTTGCGGGAGGTATTCCCGGAACTCTCGGCGGCGGTATATATATGAATGCCGGCGCTTACGGCGGCGAGCTGAAAGATATAATAGAAAATGTCACGTTTATTGCCCCTGACGGCACGATAAGAACAGAAGCTTCGGATAAGCTTGATTTTGGCTACAGACAGAGTATTTTTATGCGCGGAGGATATGTAATTCTTTCATGCGTTTTAAAGCTGAAAAAGGGCAGCTATGATGACATAAAAGCTAAAATGGCCGAATTAAACACGCGCCGCAGTGATAAGCAGCCTTTATCTCAGCCTTCCGCGGGCAGTACGTTTAAGCGTGCCGAAGGATATTTTGCGGGAAAGCTGATACAGGATGCGGGACTTATGGGATATTCCTTGGGCGGTGCGATGGTGAGTAATAAGCATGCCGGTTTTGTTGTTAACAAGGGCGGAGCGACGGCTAAAGATGTGCTTGATTTAATAAAGCATATACAAAAAACGGTTTATGATAAATTCGGCGTAAAATTAGAGCCGGAGGTAAGACTTATAGGAGAACAGTAAGGAGAAGATACAGATGCAGTATACGATTGTGACCGGAATGTCCGGCAGCGGAAAGACGAAAGTAATAAGATATCTGGAGGATATGGGATATTTTTGTATCGATAATATGCCTCCCGTTCTGATACCTAAATTTTCAGAAATGCTTTCATCCGTAAACGGGAATTTCAATAATGTCGCTCTCGTCATAGATATACGTGTAGGCGATATGATAAATGAGCTGCTTGTTCAGATTGATGATCTTAAAAGAAAAGGTTATGACTGTATGCTGCTTTATCTTGACGCTGATGATGAAACGCTTGTTAAGCGGTACAAGGAAATACGCAGACAGCATCCGCTGGACAATTCAAACGGACTGCTCGCGTCAATAAAGAAGGAAAGGGAAATGCTCAGCACGCTTTATAATGCGGCCGACTATGTTCTGGACACGTCAAAGCTGAGTGTGCAGGAGCTTTTGCAGAAACTGAAAAGCATATACGCGTCAGCTGATTTGCGTCATGGGCTTGAAATAAACGTGATGGCGTTTGGGTTTAAATATGGTATGCCGCTTGACGCTGATCTTGTTTTTGACGTGCGATGTTTTCCAAATCCATTTTATATTGACGAGCTTAAGCACAGAACGGGTAATGACAAAGAAGTTCAGGACTATGTTATGAGCTTCCCCACAGCTCAGAAGTTTCTCGCGAAGCTGGAGGATATGATGTCGTTTATGATACCGCTGTATATTGAGGAGGGTAAAATATCACTCAGTATAGCGATAGGCTGTACCGGCGGAAAGCATAGAAGCATTACCATGACGAATAAACTGGCGGATTATTTAAAGTCCTGCGGTTACAGCGTGGGTGTGACATATAGGGATTTAGGCAAGGAGTAACACTTGTTTTTGCGAAAGGAGTAATGACTGTCATTATGCTTTCAGATATAAAAGTTGCGGCTATAGGCGGAGGCACAGGGCTTTCCACCATGCTAAAAGGTTTGAAATTACATACTCATAATATAACGGCTGTTGTGACTGTTGCCGACGACGGAGGATCGTCGGGAATGCTCAGAAATGATTTCGGAATGCTTGCTCCCGGGGATGTGCGCAACTGTATAAGCGCGCTGGCGGAGGTTGATCCTGTAATGGGAGAACTTATGAATTTTCGTTTTCAGGACGGAAGTTTGAAAGGGCACAGTCTCGGCAATCTTTTTCTCGCGGCGCTTAATGAAACCTCGTCAAGCTTTGAGGAGGCTGTAAAGAAATTCAGCCGTCTG
>CAJTPP010000022.1:9084-37055 GCA_910578235.1 uncultured Clostridia bacterium
CTGTCACAAATGAGGCGGTGACGCTGAGAGCGGTTCTTAAAAACGGAATGGTGATAGACGGTGAATCACATATAGGCGTGCACCGCTGCGGAGAAGACAGCGGAATTGATCGGCTTATATTAAATCCAAAAAGACCGAGACCTGTAGACGGTGTTATAAGAGCTATAAAAAACGCGGATATAATTGTGCTCGGTCCGGGGAGTCTTTATACAAGCATAATACCCAATCTGCTTGTAGACGGTGTTGTTGACGCGATAAAAGACAGCGGAGCGGTTAAAATATATGTTTGTAATATCATGAGTCAGGCGGGAGAAACAGAGGGTTATACTGCGAATGACCATCTTTCCGCTATAGAGCGTCATTCTTACGAGGGGATAGCCGACATTGTTCTTGCAAACAGCGCCGAAATTCCGGATGGACTGAAGGAGAAATACGCTCTGGAAAACGCGTATGCGGTGGAGATTGACGCTCAGAAAATACTGACGCGCGCAAAGCTTGTGGAGGGTAATCTTATGCTCGTCCGCAATGACAGGATACGTCATAATTTCAGCCGTCTGGCAAGGACTATCATGCGCTTGGGCAGTGATATAAATTATTTTGAAAACAGATAAAGGGTGAGGGGATTAATATGTCTTTTTCATCACAGATAAAGGAAAAACTTTGCGGAATAAAATACGCGTGCGAAAACTGTGCCTTATGTGAAACTGCGGGCGCTATTGACTTCGGCGGCAGCGTGAGCGAACGTGAGATTAAATTTACAACAGAGAAAGATTTTGTGGCGCGGAGGGTGCGGGATGATATTTTGCGGACTTTCGGCATAAGCACGGAAATCGTTTCAGCGTCAAGAATAATGCGTATAAGGATAGATAATATTTATCAGATAGAGAATATTGCTGACGGTATATCGCATAAAGGTGATATACCGTTTTCATGTTGCCGCGCGTCTTTTGTGCGCGGAGCGTTTCTCGGCGGAGGCAGCGTAACTGATCCTCAAAAGGAATATCATATGGAATTCAACACCAGAAGCGGAGAAAATGCTGTGTTTTTGCAGAAAATACTTGAACAGGACGGTTTTTCATCAAAGATAACTCAGCGTAAGGGATACTATGTTGTCTATATAAAGGGCGGAGAGGAAATTGCGGATATTCTCGGATATATGGGCGCGCCTCAGGGAGCGTTTGAACTATATTCCGTACAGATTGAAAAGGATATGCGCAATGCTGTGAACAGGCGCGTAAATTGCGAAAACGCAAATACGAATAAGGCAGCCCGGGCGTCGTCAAAACATCTTGTGGCTATCAGCAAAATAAAGAACGCAAAGAGCTGGGACAAACTACCCGAGGTGCTTCGTGAAATAGGCGAGCTGAGGGAGGAATATCCCGAGGACAGTTTAAAAGAGCTTGGAGAGAAAACAAATCCGCCGATAGGCAAGTCGGGAGTAAATCACCGTCTTAACAGAATTTTAGAAATTGCGGAAAATATATAGGGGGTAATAGGGATGGAATTCTGTCATCTGCACACACATACTGAATACAGCTTGCTTGACGGCGAGGCGAGCATACCGAAGCTGATTGCGCGGGTTAAGGAGCTTGGCATGACGTCCTGCGCGATAACTGATCATGGCTCTATGTACGGAGTAGCTGACTTTTACCGCGAGGCTAAGGCTAACGGTATTCATCCGGTAATCGGGTGCGAGGTGTATATGGCGCCCAGAAGCCGTTTTGACAAAATTCATGATATTGACAATAAAACAAGCCATCTTATACTGCTGGCTGAAAATCAGACAGGCTATAAAAATCTTATCAAGCTTGTGTCGAGCGGATATATTGACGGTTTTTATTACAAGCCGAGAATAGATTTTGAACTGTTAAAGGAGCACAGCGAGGGTATAATAGCATTATCCGCATGTCTTGCGGGTGAAGTGCCGAAGGCTATTCTGCGTGATGACTATAACGGAGCTAAGGAAATTGTTGAAAAGTATGTAAGCGTGCTTGGAAAAGATAATTATTTTCTTGAAATACAGGATCACGGTATAAGCGATCAGAAGCGTATTATTCCGGAAATCATACGTCTCTCGCAGGAAACGGGTGTGGGGCTTGTCGCCACGAACGACATACATTATCTGAAAAAAGAGGACGCAAGATATCAGGATGTTCTGATGTGTATACAGATGGAAAAAACCGTTGATGATCCTGACAGAATGAGGTTTGACACGGAGGAATTTTATATAAAATCGCCTGAGGAAATGGCGGATTTGTTTGAATATATTCCCGAAGCGGTCACTAATACCGAAAAAATCGCGCGGCGCTGTAATGTTGATTTTGATTTTGATACCCGTCATTTGCCTGTGTTTGACGTGCCTGAGAGAAGGGACGCGTTTGAATATCTTGAGGAATTGTGCGCGGACGGGCTTAAAAAGCGGTATTCACCAGTCACACCGGAGCTTAGGGAAAGATTGGATTATGAGCTTGGCGTTATAAAGAATATGGGTTTTGTCGACTATTTCCTGATTGTGTGGGATTTTATACGCTTTGCTCGAAGTCACGGAGTTATGGTAGGCCCGGGACGCGGAAGCGCGGCGGGAAGTATAGTGTCGTATTGTCTTGGCATAACAAAGGTTGATCCGATAAAATACGCGCTTATTTTTGAGAGATTTTTAAATCCCGAGCGTGTCAGCATGCCTGATATTGATATTGATTTCGCGCCGGAGGGAAGGCAGAAGGTCATAGAATATGTCGTTGAAAAATACGGCGAGGGACAGGTCGCTCAGATAATTACCTTCGGTACAATGAAGGCGAAGCTTGCTATACGCGATGTCGGCCGCGCGCTTAATATTCCGTACGCTGAGGTTGATAAGGTGGCAAAGCTTGTTCCGTTTGATCTGAAAATGACAATAAAGAAGGCTATTGACATAAGCTCGGAGCTTCACGCGTTATATGAAAATGACGCTAAAATCAGGGAACTGCTTGACACGTCAATGGCTCTGGAGGGACTGCCCCGTCATGCGTCAACGCATGCGGCGGGAGTGGTTATAACAAGCGAGCCGATAGTCAGTTATGTGCCGCTTCAGCTTAACGCGGATAATTTTATAACAACGCAGTTTACAAAGGACACAGTTGAGAGTCTCGGACTTTTGAAGATGGATTTTCTGGGACTGCGAAATCTTACGGTTATTGAAAACGCGGTTAAGATAATAAAGAAAACAACGGGGACAGAGCTTGATATAGATAATATAGATTATAATAAGCGTGAGGTATACGAGCTTATTTCCTCCGGCAATACTGACGGCGTGTTTCAGATGGAGAGCGCGGGAATGCAGTCATTTATGCAGGAGCTTAAACCAGACTCGTTTGAGGATATAATAGCGGGAATCGCGCTTTACCGTCCGGGGCCTATGGAGCAAATACCGAGATATATCAGCAATAAGAAAAATCCTGATAAAATTACGTACAAACATCCATTATTGGAGGATATTCTGAACGTCAGCTACGGATGTATGGTGTATCAGGAGCAGGTGCTTGAAATAGTGCGCACGCTCGCGGGGTATTCTCTCGGAAAAGCCGATCAGATGCGGCGCACGATCAGTAAGAAAAAAGCTGATCAGATGGTGATTGAGCGTAAAAATTTCATATATGGAAGCGATGACGGAGAAATCCCCGGCTGTGTCAGAAACGGAATAGACGAGGCTACGGCGATAGCTATATTTGATGAAATCAATGATTTTGCCAATTACGCCTTTAATAAGTCACACGCGGCGGCATACGCCTTTGTCGCATATCAGACGGCATATTTAAAGACGTTTTATCCTGTTGAATATATGGCCGCGCTTATATCAAGTATTGACGATCTTGACAAGATAAATCATTATATCGCGAACTGTAAGGATATGGGTATTGACAGACTTCCGCCCGATGTAAACAGCAGTGAGGATACATTTACGGTTGAAAACGGAAGTATACGCTTTGGACTTTCGGCTGTTAAGAATGTAGGACGGTCAATGATTGTGCATCTTGTCAGAGAGCGCGTTAGCAGCGGTAAATTCAAAAGTTTTTCAAATTTTATTGAGCGTATGGCAGGTAAAGATATGAATAAACGCGCGCTGGAAGGACTTATATCATGCGGAGCGTTTGACTCTATGGGGATAAAGCGCTCACAGCTTTTGGCTGTGTATGAAAAAGCGCTTGAAGGCACTGCAAGAGCGGCGCGTGATAATATCGCCGGACAGATGACGCTGTTTGACGGGTCGGACGCTCAGTCGGAAATGGAATTTCCGGATATTCCCGAACTTGACAAGAAATTGTTGCTAAAAATGGAAAAACAGTCTACCGGTCTTTATTTTTCCGGTCATCCGATGGAGGAATATACGGATAAAATTAAAAAACTTACAAAGTATAATATAAATGATATTTTATCAAGCGTACACCGTGATGACGAGGGTAATTATCATGCCGCCGAGAACGGTCTGAAGGACGGCGCTATGCTTGTGATATGCGCGGCGATCGCATCAAGAAAAAATAAAACAACAAGGGCAAGCAACGCGCAGATGGCGTTTCTGACGCTGGAAGACACATACGGCTCAGTGGAATGTATAGTGTTTCCGAAGGTTTTGAATGAGTATTCTCCGATTTTGAGCGAGGACAATCTTGTGGCGGTGTCGGCAAGACTTTCCATACGGGAGGACGAGGAGCCGAAAATTCTGATGCAGTCTGTGCAGCTGCTTGACGAGGCTATCGCAAACAGAAAAGAACCTCCCAGACTTTATATTCAGCTGGATACAAAGACTGACGAAACCTTAAAAAGCGTGGAAGAGGCGCTTTCACCGTATCAGGGCGATATGGAGGTAAGACTGTTTTTTGCCGATACTCGTAAAATGACGGCCGCGCCGCGCAGATTATGGTTTAACGGCACCGCAGGAGCCGTAAATGATCTGAAAAGTATATTTGGCGAAGATAATGTAAAAATAAAATAGTAAAAATAACCAAAACACTTTGCGGAGCAAGTATATTTTTAAATGTATTTACTCTTGCAAAATTTACAAAAATGCTATATTATATAATATATGTAATATTTTAAGATTTCGATAAGACAACAAATTTCTTTCGGGCTCTTTTGAAAGGAGTTAATGTAAGCGGCTATGGAGGATTATATAGTGGTAAAGGCGCTGGAGGACGGCGTTAATATTATAGGACTGACAAGCGGAAAGGACACCAGATTTCATCATACGGAAAAGCTGGATAAGGGTGAGGTGTTTCTGGCTCAGTTTACTGATATGACTACGGCAATAAAAATAAACGGCTCTGCTGAAATATACACGAAGCACGGCAAAGTTGTGTCGGATGAAAGATAAGAGAGACGCTAAGTGTACGGCAGGAGGTTAATTTATGTGGACAGTAGTTTATATATCGCAGTCTATACAGACGTCTGAGAAACTTGTGGAGGTGCTCAGTGAAAACGCTGTGATTTCCCGGTTAAGACGCTCAAGCGGCAGTGAGGAAAAAAAATGCGGCTGCTATGAGGTGCTTGTTCCGTCAACAGAGCTGGAAAAAGCTCAGGATTTGATGATTGAAAACGAACTATTTTAAGTTTTGTGGGAGGATTTAAAGTTATGGATAATAATGTAAGAACAATAGGCGTGCTGACAAGCGGAGGCGACGCTCCGGGAATGAACGCGGCAATCCGCGCGGTTGTCAGAGTGGGTTCATATTATGGTCTTAAGGTGTTTGGTGTGAGACGCGGTTATAACGGTCTTATTAACGGCGAGCTTGTGGAGATGAACGCGAGATCTGTTTCTGAAATACTTCAGAGAGGAGGCACTATTCTTCAAACTGCACGATGCCTTGAGTTTAAAGAGAAAGAGGGCGTTGAGAAGGCTGTTCAGATTGCTAAGGTGTTTGGTCTTGACGGTCTTATTGTTATCGGCGGCGACGGCTCTTTCAGAGGCGCTAAGGATTTGTGCGCGGCGGGACTCCCTACCATTGCTATGCCGGGTACTATTGACAATGATATTAATTGCAGTGAGTATACTGTGGGATACGATACCTGTCTCAATACGGTTAAGGATGCAGTTGATAAGATAAGAGACACTGCGCAGAGTCATGAAAGATGCTCTATTATCGAGGTTATGGGCAGAGCGGCCGGATATATCGCTATTCAGGCGGGTATTGCCTGCGGCGCGGAGGTTATTCTTGTGCCGGAAAGAGAATGGAATTTTGACGAGGATGTGCTTCGTCCTATTCTTGAAAGTAAGTCGAGAGGAAGAAAGCATTCTATTATTATTGTTGCCGAGGGTGTCGGCGGTGTTATTGAAATGGCTAAGGAGATAGAGGAAAAGACCGGTATTGAGTCCAGAGCTACTATTCTCGGTCATGTGCAGAGAGGCGGAAGCCCGACTGTGAGAGACAGAGTGGTTGCGAGTGAAATGGGCGGTATGGCGGTTGAGTTGCTGCTACAGGGAAAGCAGAACCGAATTGTTTGTATGAGAGATCATACGATTACCGATGTCGATATTGAGGAAGGCCTTGCAATGAAGAAAGAGCTTCCGCAGCCTCTTGTTGATCTTGCTAAGAAGCTTTCGGTATAATTGAAATACAGGCTGCCGGCATAGCCGTCAGCTTTTGAAAGGTGTTCATCTGAACACCTTTTTTACACTAAAAATATATTATGGAGGAGAAGCTATGAGAAGAACAAAAATTATTTGCACGATGGGGCCTGCTACTGACAGTGAGGATGTTTTAAGAGATCTTATGCTTAGCGGTATGGATGTGGCGAGACTTAATTTTTCACACGGTACGCATGAGGAGGCGCTCGTAAGAATAAACCGTATAAAGAAGGTAAGGGAAGAACTGGATATTCCTGTGGCTATCCTCCTCGATACTAAAGGCCCGGAGGTAAGAGTCAGAGAATTTAAAGATGGTAAAGCCGAGCTTAAAGAGGGACAGAAATTCACTCTTTGTACGGATGATGTGGAAGGTGACGATACTCAGGTATCTATAACCTATAAGGGTCTTCCAAAGGATATAAAAGTCGGTAACAGAATACTTATTGATGATGGTCTTATTGAGATGGAGGTATTGAGCGTCAAAAATACCAGAATATTATGTCAGGTGAAAAACGGCGGTGTTGTGTCAAATAAAAAAGGCGTAAATATACCTAATGTGTCGCTCTCAATGCCGTACATGAGCCAAAAGGATATTGATGATATTATATTCGGTATAGAAAATGACGTTGATTTTATAGCGGCGTCGTTTGTAAGAACCGCGTCTGATGTGAAAGAAATAAAAAATGTCCTGCAAAGTCACGGCGGCAGAGATATTCAGGTGATTTCCAAAATCGAAAATGCCGAGGGCGTGAATAATATTGACGATATTATCAGAGAGTCTCATGGAATAATGGTCGCGCGCGGCGATATGGGTGTGGAAATAGATATGCAGGATTTGCCTGTTATTCAGAAAAGACTGATTAAGAAAACCTACCGCGCGGGCAAGGTTGTTATTACGGCGACGCAGATGCTTGATTCCATGATAAGAAACCCGCGTCCGACAAGAGCGGAAACGACAGACGTTGCGAATGCTATCTATGACGGAACAAGCGCGATTATGCTTTCAGGCGAAACAGCTATAGGTAAATATCCGGTTGAAACAGTAAAAACTATGGCTTCTATAGCGGAAAGAACGGAGAATGATATTGACTATGTAAAGCGTCTTGACAGAATGAATTTTGATTCGCGTATGGACGTTACCAACGCTATCAGTCACGCTACATGTACTACCGCTCATGATCTTAGAGCCACGGCCGTTATTGCGCTGACGTATTCGGGCGGAACGGCTATGCAGATTTCACGTTTCAGACCGTCATGCCCGATTATTGCTCCCACGCTCAGCGCTAAGGCGCGCCGCAGACTTAATTTGTCATGGGGGGTAATGCCTATTATGAGCGAGGCCAGAAGTAATACGGATGAATTATTCGATCATGCTGTTGAGTGCGCGCAAAAAACAGGTCTTATTCAGGACGGTGATCTTGTTGTAATCACAGGCGGCGCGCCTATGGGTGTGGCCGGCACAACAAATATTATGAAGGTACACCTTGTCGGTAATATTCTTGTTAGCGGCAGAGGACTGGATGCTATAAGTACAACGGCGAATGTGTGTGTGGCTATGAACTGTGAGGAATTACAGAAGAATTTCAGCGACGGCGATATAGTTGTAACGAATAATATAACAAAGGATATGATATCTATACTGAAAAAGGCTTCGGGAATTATCTCAGAGGAAACGGGCGAGGCGAATAACGCAAGCGTGCTCGCGGCAGCGCTGGATATTCCGATAATTGTTGCGGCGCCCGGAGCCACAAAGATATTAAAGAGCGGTACCACGATTACTATGGATGCAAAACGCGGACTTGTATACTCAGGTACAGAAAAACTTAAATAATATTTTGATTTATTATTGAAATATGGGGGTACAGTAAAATGTCATATATCAGCGAGACGTGTTTAACGGTAAGATACGCGGAAACCGACATGATGGGTATAGTGCATCATTCAAGGTATTATCCGTGGTTTGAGGTAGCGCGTACTGATTTTATAAAAAAAAGCGGTATGAGCTATACCGAAATGGAAAATATGGGTATACTGCTGCCGCTTACCGAAACGGGCGCGAAATATTATTACGGATTGAAATATGAGGACGAGGTTGTTGTCAGATGTAAGCTTACAAAGCTGACAGTCGCCCGGTGCGAGTTTGAGTATGAGGTTTATAAGCTGCCCGAAATGAAGCTTATGACTGTGGGTAAAACAGGACACGGTTTTATAAACCGTGATTTTGTGCCGATTAATCTGAAAAAACTGTATCCGGAGGTTTGGCGCAAACTTTCTGAATTACTGTATAAGGAGGACTGATTATGAAAATAGTAATCCTTGACGCAAATACTTTGGGAGATGATATGGAATTTTCCCGGTTTGAAAAATTAGGGAATGTAAGTGTTTATTCATCCACGCCCGCATCGCTGCTTTCAGAGCGGATATATGATGCGGATGTGATAATTGTAAATAAAATAAGGCTTGATGAGAGCAATCTATCACCGGCAAAAAAACTCAAACTGATATGCGTGACCGCTACGGGATATGATAATATTGATATAAATTACTGCTGGCGCAATGAGATCGCTGTCTGTAATGTTCGCAGCTACTCAACGGCTTCCGTGGCGCAGCTTACAGTGTCTATGGCATTATCGCTAATGACTCACTTGACGGAATTTAATGAATATGTTAAAAACGGCAGCTATACCGAGGGCGGTGTTCAAAATCATTTAAAGCCCTATTTTAATGAGATTGCCGGTAAGACATGGGGAATAATTGGCTACGGCAATATCGGAAGCCATGTCGGACGCATTGTGTCTGCAATGGGTGCGACGGTACTGGTAAATCCGCATAAACGCCGCAAAGAGTACAGTAATATGGTCGATCTTGAAGAACTGTGCGAGCGTTCCGATATAATTTCAGTGCATGTACCGCTTACGTCTGAAACAAAGGGAATGATAGATAAAAAACATATTCAAATGATGAAAAAAAATGTTGTTTTTATTAATGTGTCCCGAGGAGCTGTGGCTGACGAGGAAGCGCTTACATATGCTGTTGAAAACGGAGAAATAAGCGGTTTGGGAGTGGATGTGTATTCCTCGGAGCCTATGGCCAAGGATAGTCCGTATAACAGAATAATGCATAGAAAAAACGTAATATTAACGCCTCATATGGCATGGGGAGCTTATGAAGCAAGGATACGCTGTATGAACGAGGTATATAAAAATATAGAGACGTTTTTTATGGGCGGTAAACGCAATCGCGTGGACAGTTAAAGCTGCTTTGCGAAAAGGTTTACATCATCATAGGAATTTCAATGATAATGTATAAGAGGTCAGTTTTATAAACTGACCTCTTATACATTTAGCAGGTCATCATACTGAACGCACAGTATTTCTTTTATATGCATGATTTCATCAAGATATATATGACGTTGTCCCACTTCGATTTTTGCCACCGCGCTTCGTGTCAAATCACAGCCTCTTACCTGTAGTTTGGCGGATAATTCCTCTTGTGTTATTTTTCTGTTTTCACGTATCGCGCGAATTTTATTTCCGACTTTTTTTTCAAAATGTATATCCATAACTCACCTCAAAATTGGTGCACTAAAATAAGTGCAAAAGTGTTGACTTTATTCTAACATTGTGCTATAATATTTTTGCACCTATATAGGTGCAAAAATACATGGTGGAGGGGAATACATATGAAAATGTGTCCAAATTGCGGTAAGGAGCTTAATGATGAGGACGTGTTCTGCAAAGCGTGCGGTACACGTATTGAAAACGCGGAGTCTGCCGCGCCGCCCGAACAGCAGACTGTAATTAATGATATGGAGCGGCAGAAGAATACGAAGAATAAAGGCTGTATGATCGCTATAATAATTGCGGTGATGTTAGTTATAATTTGTTTGTTTGCGATGTGCAGCGCGTCAAATTCATCGGAGAAAACAGAGGAAAATAAAAGTACGCCAATACCCGCTTTGCAGACAGCCGCGCCTGTTGTAACAACGCCTCCGACATCAGTTCCCGCACCGACGCCTGAAGCTGCGCCGGTGACAAAGGAATTTGTGCGGGAGAATTACGGATATGTAGACTATAAAGAATTAGCGCGTAATCCCGACAACTATAAGGGAAAAAGTATTTCATACAGCGGTAAGGTTGTTCAGGTTATGGAAGGAGACACTGAAGTGCATCACAGAATTGCTGTAAACGGAAGTTATGACAGCGTAATATATGTCGCTTATCCTAAAGATATGGTGGCTTCAAGAATTCTTGAAGATGACTATGTGACTGTATACGGAACATCAATGGGATTATATTCCTATCAGTCAACAGGAAGCGGTCAGATTACAATACCGTCTATATACCTTGACAGAATTGAGCTTCAATCAAATTAATAATACAAAAATAAGGACACTAAAAAATTTAGCGTCCTTGTTTTTTTGAAATAAATACTATTTAAGTTCAGTAAGCGACGCGCTGCCGCTTACTTTGATCTGCTCTTTTTCTTTCAGATCAAAAGTATATGTGTTGCCATAAGCAACGTCAAGATTTTCTGTGGCGCGAGGTCTGCCGCCTGATGAATATATAACGATTGTACCGCTTCCTGTGACAGTATAGCGTCCCGCCGGTATTTTGTCCGGACATGCGTATATTTCATCCTTGTTCAATGAATAGCTTTTTCCTTTTGTGCCGCTTTTTACTCCTGAGTTTCTGTCAAGAGTTTCCTGTTTTTCCGCAATCTGATTATCAAGAGACTCGGATTGCTCTTTGAGCGAGTTTATGTCTTCTGTAAGCTGGTCATGCTGTTTCTGATATTCCATATAGTAATCGTTGATTGTATCCTTTGTGCTTAACTCTGCTTCAAGCTCGCTTATCTGAGAGTTAATTTCTTCCTGTTTTTTTTCGGTTTCTGTAATTTTTGTTTCTATAGAAGTAATTTCACGGTTGAGCCGTATTTTTGCGGCTGAGGTGGAGTCAATACGAAATCCTATGAAAAATGCCGCGGATATAATAAGCAATGAAACGGCGGAAAGAATTATAATAAATATTTTTTTGCGCGTCATATTTGCCACATCCTTTACTTTATTCAAGAGTCAGCTTTGCGCTGCCGTCTATTTTTATAATATCGCCGTTTTTCAGGGTAAAGCTTTCACCGTCTGATTTCAGAGCCTTGTTTACCCTTGCGGTACCGGAGGTTGATATTACAATGCTTCCTGTTCCCATAATAGTATATTTGCCTTCTGAGATATTTTCACCAACGGTGTATCTTCCGGATGACAGAGTGACTGACGAGCGTATCTGCGAGTTGAGAGATATATCAAGCGCGTTCAGTGTTTTCTGCTTAAGATTAACCTCGTCCTGAAGCTCATTTTTTTCATTTTCAAGCTCTGAATTTTTTTGTGAGAGTTTATCAAGATTATTCTGAGCATTATTTAGCTTTTCAAGCTCGGCTTTCTTTTGGTCATGACTTGTCTGAAGGCGTTTTTCCTCATTTTGAGCTTCGTCATATGCTGTCTGTTTTTCAAGATATGTTTTGTCTGACGAATGAAGCGAGTTGAGGCGTCTGTCTATAACATTGATACTTTTGGGGACAAGAATTCCCGCCGTGAACGCGGCGAATATAAGAACGGATAATGACGCGGCATACAGTTTTATATATAAAGGCGGGATATTAATCCGGGAAAACAGTTTTTTTAGGGCGCTTAAATTAACGCGTCTTTTATCTGACGGCTTTTCATCGACAATTATTTCTATAATGTCTTTGTCCTTTTCCATATATACACCTCATTTGCGGTTAGTTCTTAGTTTTTACAAGAAATACATCACGGAATTGCAGAGAAAAACTGTCCGCGCTGCGCTTTGAGGTTTTATAGTCGTCAAATATACCGAATACTGTTGGTCCTGAGCCGCTCATGACCGCTCCGAGCGCGCCGTTCATAATCATCTTTTCTTTTATACCACCTATAATCGGATACATTTTTGCGGTTACAATTTCCATTACATTGCATAGGTTTTGAGCTACAGTAAATATATTTTTCTGCGAAAGCGCGTTTATCATTGCGTCCGTATGCGGACGCATGGTAAGCGGAGCGTTGTCTATTTCCTCATAAATGGCTGCTGTAGAAACATTG
Source organism: uncultured Clostridia bacterium (assembly GCA_910578235.1). Lineage (GTDB taxonomy): Bacteria > Bacillota > Clostridia > UBA1381 > UBA1381 > Hominilimicola. Next base: position 21,795 of record CAJTPP010000022.1, read on the forward strand.
ACAGGAGGTTTTACAAGCAGTATATACGATTCGGGGATTGAGGGGAGTGGGGTAAGAATTTCGCCTATGCCCTCGGCCATTTGTGTACCGCCGCTGAAGCAGTAGGGCACATCCGCGCCAAGCGCGGAGCCTGTTTCGAGCAGCTCGTCATGTGACATCGGACAGCCGGAAAGCATGTTCAGCGCTTCAAGCACTGCCGCGCAGTTACCGCTGCCCCCCGCAAGACCTGCCGCGACAGGAATATTTTTGTGTATCATAATTTTCGCGCCGCCGCTTACGCCTGTTTGTTTGAAAAAAGCGTCAGCCGCCTTGTACGCAATATTCTTCTGATTGTTCGGCAGATAGCGCAGATTAGTTGATATAGTTATATTATCATCGGCGGTTTTGTCAACAATGACAAGATCAAACAGTGAAACTGTCTGCATAATCATCTGTATATCGTGATAACCATTCGGACGCCTTGCAAGCACATCAAGCGTAAGGTTGATTTTCGCATATGAGCGCGCTATAGCGCGCTTGCCTGTTATTATAATATCTTCTGCAAGCATTGATAAGTCTCCTTGCCTATAGTGTGTTATGGGATTTGTCCACGATATCCTGAATAATATCGTCTGTTATATGATCGTCACAAGGTGATTTTTTCAGATGTGCGAGATACTCTATATTTCCCTCGGGGCCTTTTATAGGAGAGAAAGAAAGACCAGCGGCGTGCAGATCAATACTGCGCGCAAAGTCAAGCACCTTTTTTATCACCTCAAAGTGTACTTTTTCATCTTTTACAACGCCTTTTTTACCTACCTGCCCGCGTCCCGCTTCAAACTGCGGCTTTATCAGAGCAACTATTTCACCGTCCGCGCCGAGCAGTGTTTTTGCTACAGGAAGTACCAGAGTAAGCGAAATAAATGACACGTCAATTGAAGCAAAGTCTATTTCACAGCCTATATCTTCAGGTGTGACATGACGTATGTTTGTGCGCTCCATGTTGACGACACGTTCGTCCTGACGGAGCTTCCATGCGAACTGTCCGTAACCGACATCGACCGCAAAAACTCTGACGGCGCCGTTTTGGAGCATACAATCGGTAAAGCCGCCGGTTGACGCGCCTATATCCATTGTTATTTTACCCTCAAGCGTAATCGGAAATTCCCGCATGGCTTTTTCGAGTTTGAGTCCGCCGCGGCTGACATATTTCAGAGTTTCGCCTCTGACCTCGGGCTTGGCGGTATCCTCGTCCACCATCTGGCCTGCCTTGTCGCATTTCTGATTATCTATATATACTTGTCCTGCCATAATAATCGCCTTTGCCCGTTCACGGCTCTGAGTGAGACCGTTTTTGACAAGCAGGGCGTCAAGTCTGATTTTTGCCATAGCTTTTCCTTTTTCCGTTAAATTTCCGACGCGATTGAAGCCGCGTCAAGACCGTATAATTTATCAAGCTCGTCTGTCGAGCCGTGTGTAACGGGGGTATCGGGGAAGGCGAATATTCTGAATTTACATTCAATCCGCTTTTCTTTCAGCAGAGTGGCTACCATACTGCCGATACCGCCTGTTTTAACATTATCTTCTATAGTTATTACATTTTTTGTTTTTATCGCCGACGCGATAATTGCTGCTTCGTCGAGCGGCTTTATGGTCGGCAGGGCGATTATTTCGACTGACCTGCCGGCGATACGCGCGACTTCCTGCGCGCGTTTTACCATTCTTCCGGAAGCGATTATAGTAACGTCGCTGCCCTCGCTGACGAGTTGCGCTTTGCCGGGAGCAAAGCCGGCGCTGATACCGTCCGCTTGCGCCGAGCCGCGCGGATAGCGTATCGCAATCGGCGCGTCAAATCGGTTTACGGCGAAGTCAAGCATTGTTTCAAGCTGATCAAGCGTGGCTGGGGACAGTATTGTCATATTCGGCATGTGAGAAAGGTATGATATATCGTAAATGCCCTGATGTGTTTCACCGTCCGCGCCGACGATACCCGCGCGGTCTATGGGGAATACCACATGCAGATTTTGCAGACATACGTCATGAAGTGTCTGGTCATACGCGCGCTGCAAAAATGATGAATATAAAGGTATTACAGGGATATACCCCGCCTTTGCGAGACCTGCCGCAAGAGTTACGCCATGCTGCTCGGCAATGCCGACATCGAAAAAACGGTTCTTAAAACGTTTCTGAAATTCGTCAAGACCTGTACCGTTAGGCATTGCTCCCGTTATGGCGGTGATTTTTTTGTTGTTCTCCGCGAGACGAAGCATAACCGAGCCGAACCGAGCGCTGTATGTTTCTTCTGACGGTTTTGTATTGCCTGTAGTTTTGTCAAAAGATGAAATTCCGTGGAATTTCTGCGGGTTATTTTCAGCGGGCATATATCCTTTGCCCTTTTTTGTCTGAACATGTATGAGCACAGGACGTTTTTCATCGCGAGCGTATTCGAGACATGTCAGAAGTGATTTTATATTGTGACCGTCCACAGGACCCATATAATGAAAGCCTAAGTCGTCAAAAAGCGTGGTGGGTATAACGAGCCTGCGGAAAAATCTTTTTATATGCTGAATAAGACGCACAAGCGGTTTGCCGATAAACGGGATCACATTAAGGATACCCTCAACCACCTGTTTTGATCGGAAATACAGCGGAAGAGATCTGAGCTTGCGCAGATGTTTGGAAACAGCTCCGACATTCTTTGATATAGACATTGCGTTGTCGTTAAGAATAAGAATAAGCGGCGTTTTGGAATGCCCCGCGTCATTCATCGCCTCATACATCATGCCGCCTGTCAGCGCGCCGTCTCCAAAGACGGATATGACGTTATAGCCGCCGCCGTCAAGATCGCGTCCGCGCGCAATTCCCAGCGCTGCTGAGATGGAGGTGGAGCTGTGCCCTGTGTTGAACGCGTCGCAGTCGCTTTCGCTGGATTTGGGAAAGCCTGACAGACCGCCAAACTGACGCAGTGTATGGAAAAGCTCTTTGCGTCCTGTAAGGATTTTATGAACGTACGACTGATGTCCCACGTCAAAGATTATTTTATCCTCAGGCACATTAAAAACAGTGTGCAGAGCGACAGTAAGCTCCACAATACCGAGATTGGAAGCGAGATGACCGCCGGTTTCTGATACACTGTCAATAAGGAACTCGCGGATTTCACGGCAGAGAATTATAAGCTCGTCTGTCGTCAGTCCCTTTAAATCCGCGGGTGAATTAATTTTGTTTAAGAGTTTATCCATCACCAAAGCCTCGTTATTTCTTCATCACATGCTTAAAAAAGTACATTAATTTTCCGACAATGAAAACGATAGTGTTACCGTTCTGCATAGAAATACCCTTGGACATTGCTTTTCCGCCTATGGTCAGCGCGCCGACAAGACCGGTCAGAATAAGACTGGGCAGCATACCTTTGAGGCTGAACATTGCTACAAGCTCCGCCACAATAAGCGCCGTTGTCGCTCCCGAAATAATACCCGCTATATCGCCGATAACGTCACAGCACATATTGGCGAGCTGCGGCGCGTGGCGTATGACGGAAATACATTCCCTTGCGCCGGCGACTTTGCGCGCAGCGAGTGAATGGAACGGTTTTTCCTCGGCGGACTGAACCGCCGTGCCTACCATATCGAACAGAATATTTACTGCTATTATCACGAGCAGCAGTATAAACGCGAAGAAGATTGTCAGCGACTGCATGGCTACCGAGGTGACAAAGCTGAAGAACACCGACAGCGTGAAAGACATTATCAGCACGATAACAGTCCATTTATGTGATGTTGACACATTTGAGTCGGGTTTTGGAACAGTGAATTTCTTTCGTTTCGGTATGTCGGATTTGTCCAAGTAATTTCTCTCCTTTATAAAGCTGAAAGAGTGTGTTCTTTCATGAAAATTTCTTAATATTATAATATAAATATGAATAGGGTAATGAACAGAGTAAAGTTTGCGGCTTAGGTCCGGCAGGCTTTCCCGAAGGTCTGCTTTATCGTTGCCGAAGAAGCGGTTTCCCTTTAAAGACCAGCACCGTCAGACGGTTGCCGGATTGCCACTTAGTCCGCACTGCAATCCTCTGCTCATCCTTTTACGACAGCCTAGAGGTTTTCCCATACAGCCGGATCTTTCCGTATCCTCTTTTGCAGATATGGTTTCAATATGCATTGGACTCTTTATCCTCTGGCCGGAGGACGAAAGAGCTTTTAAATCATATATCCGCCATAGCCACTCAAGGCTGGCTACGCTGCCCACAGCATTCATACCGGAGTCCTTGTGAGACTGCGGATTACTAACCGCAAAACAGGTTTTCCCCTGTGCCGTAACGACTTGCTCCCTTAGGGGGTATAGGCCGCCACAGTCACAGGCCTCCACGGAAAAGGGGTTAGTGTTTCCATGCCGTTGGAAACCGCCCCTGAACCTTAACTCCCAGCATCAGCCCCGAACTGGGCGTTCAAAGCAAAACACCAGAAACTTCATCGATGTGCCATTTGGCGGATTTTTAGGCCCGCTTTCCGAAAAGCCGTACTGACTAGGATACTGCACCACTATTATATTTAACTTTTAGTATATCATAATATTTGTGAAAAGTCAACGTGAGCAAAAATGAATTTATAGGAAAGAAAGGAGGTTAAGTCTGTTTAAAGCGCAGAGGCAGTCAATAATACCGCCGATATATACGGCACGCAGCTCCTTGCTGTGTATGTCGAAAATATTTTTAAAGTAATCAATCATATCATCATTGAATTTAGCAACATTTTTATTGTTTTGCAGTATATCCATCATAATATTTGAGTAGTATTCAATAAGACGTGAAGATGTTTCGTCATACTGTATGTCGTTTTCTGAGAGACGGTCAATCGCTGCGGAAATTCGTTCATTGACGGTCATATCTGAAATTGCGTCGAAATTAATTTTTCCCATTTGTAAAACCTCCGTAAATTAAAAAATGCGCGGTCTGCAATACAGGGTATTGCATAGAGCCGCGCATAAAAAATGCACAGCTCTTTGATTTGTCGCCAAACAAAATCTAAATGTTTCCTTATATAAGAGTACACTAAAATAGAGCGTGCATTTTTTGCAAAGAAAAAATACTCAAATATAAGGATTATATAAAAATATTGTTTGGCAAATATATTTGTAGCACATTTTTTGGTTTTTGTCAAGTCAATTGGTGAAATGGCCGTAAATTTTACATAAATGCTCATTGACTAAAAGACAATTTAGCGATATAATAGTTTAGTTATAGAAAACAGGGGGAAAATAATATGGAAAAAGAAAACGGTCAGACGGACAGCACGGAGGAATTGGAGACAGCAGTGAGCAATAATGGTGAGAATACAGTAGAAAATACAGAGGAAAACGGTAGTTACAGCGTCAGAAGGTACAAAAAAGGCGTATGGATAACTATTTTGATTATTGCCGTGTTAATTACGGCGGGTTATCTGGGCGGAGCGTTTTTTTACAGAAATCACTTTTTTTTCGGCGCTGAAATCGGCAGCTTCAGCTGTTCAAATATGACGGCGGATGAAGCAAGGGAAAAAATAAAGAATGATGTTGAGAATTACAAATTCACGTTCTATGAAAAGGACGGATCGGAGGAATATGTGACGGGCAAAGAGATAGATCTAAAATGCTCGCCTGTTGAAAATATTGACGAGCTTATGTCACAGCAAAATCCATTCTTATGGATCACAGGCATAAAGACATATTCTCTCCCGCTTAAAGCCGAGGTGACATTTGTAAAGGATACTTTATACAACAGAATAACTCAGCTTTCTTTCTCAAAGGCGTCAATAGACGGAGCAAAGAACGCGGTAGCAGGTATATATTATGAGAATGGTCAGTACCGTGTCACTGACAGCTCGGCGGGAAATGTTGTCAGCATAAATGACGTGTATCAGCGAGCGAAGGCGAAAATAAAGGGATTGTATCTCGGTATGTCTCTCGAAAAAGAGGGCTGCTATATAGGTCTTGACGGCGAGGACACTGTCAAAGGCGTGCTTAATCTTGCGAATAGGCTTGTATCATCAAAGATCACGTATAAGCGGGGAGAGGAAAATATTGTCGTTGACGGCAATACAATAAAGGACTGGGTTGTAATCGGCGAAAAAAGCGTAAAGCTTAATGATGAAAAGATACGCGAATTTGTCGGCACTCTCGCGGAAAAATATAACACTATCGGCAAGGAAAGAGTATTTAAAACGAGCGGCGGCTCGGAGGTCACCGTGTCGGGCGGCGACTACGGCTGGAAAATAAACAGTGACAAGGAAGCGGCGGAACTGTCGGGTCTTGTCTGGAATGGTGAGACCACTGAGCGCGAGCCTGTATATATTCAGCGCGCTCAGGCGCACGGGGCAAAGTGCGACGTGGGTAACACGTATGTCGAGGTGAGTATAGGCGCTCAGCATTTATGGTATTACAAGGACGGAAACAAGATACTGGAAACAGATCTTGTCTCAGGTGACCCGACTAAAAGACGAGCCACTCCGACAGGTATATACAGACTGAAGTATAAGGACAGAAACGTGACGCTTAAAGGCGCGGATTATGAAACGCCCGTAAGCTTCTGGATGCCGTTTAACGGCGGAGTGGGTATGCACGACGCGACATGGCGCGCGTCTTTCGGCGGAAACATATACAAGGGCTACGGCTCGCACGGCTGTGTTAACCTGCCGTACAGCGTGGCGAAGAAGATATATGAGAATATTTCTTCGGGTGATCCCGTTGTTGTTTACTGATCAAAGACTGTGATGCGGATGGCGAAATTAAAAACAAAGGCATATCGTTAAAAGCGATATGCCTTTGTTTTTAATTGGTAAATTACAATCCTTTATCTGCAAGGATTTTTTCAAATTTTTTCTCGGATAATATTTCATGTGTTATAAATTCTCTGTTGTAAAAAAGAAACGGGGAAGGAGCATTTTGCGCTTCCTCCGCTGAGCGGATATGTACCGTATGAAAATCAATTCCGCGTGTCTGCGCCATATTCTCAAGCATGGGTACATATTTGGCCGTAAAAGGACACTGGTTTGTATAATATAACGCAAATCCTCCGGGGATATTGTTACGCTCGCGTACCGAGTTTCTGAAACGGGGCTTATCTGCGTTTTTGTCAAAAGGCAGATACATTAACTTAAAATAGGGAGCGGCTGTGTCTGCCGTTTCAAACCCTTTATATTTCAAATATCCCGGATCGGAAAGGAAGCCGGTTTTCTTTTCCGAGGACAGAACAACAAGTCCGTTCTTACCTTTTTCTTTGCTGTCCTCAATGCATTTGTTTAATAACAGTCCGGAGTATCCGTGACCCTTAAGCTGTCCCGATACCCACAGACAGTTGATATACATATAGTCTTTCGCATCAACCGGCGTCCACGCGTATTCGGCGGGAATATATTCAATAAAGCATTTTCCCCGGACATCGCATTTCAAAAAAACAAGTCCATCGTCCAGTCTTTCGCATAGCCACTCTTTTTTTGACATGACCTGAATATCTTTGTTATTTGATATAGCGCAGCAGATGTGTTCCTGTTCGATATTGTCGCGTGTTAACTGCACAAGTTTCATTATTTGTCACCTTCGTAAATTCAGTCTGTCTATGATAACATATCATAATAATGCTTTTAATATTGTCCGTTCTGCGGGCGGTTTTCTGATATGCTGCCGTTTATTTCTTGGGTACAGTCTCCCAGTCCTTGAGAAATCTTTCGATACCGTTGTCAGTAAGCGGATGATTAATCATCTGAGCGATTACCTTATATGGAACTGTGGCGATATCACAGCCCGCTCTCGCAGCGTCAATAACGTGAATAGGATTTCTGATGCTTGCGGCGATAATTTCCGTCTTTATATTATGAAGCTTGAAAATGTCGGAGATTTCCTCAATCAAAATCATGCCGTTTGAGCCGATATCGTCAAGTCTGCCGAGAAACGGACTTACGAAAGTGGCTCCCGCTCTTGCCGCCAGAAGCGCCTGAGCTGCCGAGAAAATAAGCGTTACATTTGTTTTTATGCCGAGCTTTGTAAGCTGCTTTACAGCTTTAAGTCCCTCAGCGCACATAGGAATTTTAATAACGATATTCTTGTTGATTGCGGCGAGAGGCTTGGCCTCCTCTACCATTTTGTCGGCGTTAAGAGAAATAACCTCCGCGCTGATCGGTCCGTCAACGATTGTTGTGATTTCCTTCACAACCTCCACAAAATCACGGCCCTCCTTGGCGATAAGCGACGGGTTTGTTGTGACGCCGCAAATGACGCCCATGTCATTAGCCTGTCTTATCTCGTCAACATTGGCAGTATCTACAAATAATTTCATACCTGAAAATCCTCCTGTAAATAATTTATTTAAGTTCATTATATAAAATTTTTCCTGCATAGTCAAGAGATATCGGTTGAAAAAAGAAAATAAATAGTGTATAATATTATTAAATAAAAATAATGGGAGGCAGAAAAAATGGCAAAGTTTACATATCAACCGCAGGGCGTATGCAGCGTGCAGATTGATTTTGAAATAGAGGATGACGTTGTTAAAAATGTGCGCTTTACAAGAGGCTGCAACGGAAACACGCAGGGTATAGGCGCGCTTGTCGAGGGAATGAAGGTTGACGAGGTTATCTCGAAACTTAAAGGCACAAACTGCAACGGCAGGGGTACATCCTGTCCGGACCAGCTTGCCCGCGCGCTGGAACTGAGCAGAAATCAGTCATAAAAACGGATTTTCCTTCATATACTGTATATAGACTCAGTATATGGAGGTTTTTTCTTTTGCAGACAGTCACGATAAAAAAAGATTTTATAATAAAGCATCTGATATTTTTGATGATACTTGTTTTTGGCTTCGGCGCTGTTACCATAGCGCGCGGCATAAAGACTGAAACGGTGGAGACAAGCATATATTGTGTGGACGCGGAAATGCTGCGTCTCATTCCGGTCAGGACAAGCATTCCTAAAATGCCGGCGAAAAAGACAGCTCAGTATGTGCTGGATAAGATGATCGAGGGCTATGATGACAATCCCAAAATACGCCGTATTATTCCGAAGGACGAGCATTGTCTCAAAGTTTCCGTAAAGGATAATATCGCGTATGTGGACATAAGCGGAGAACTGATTGAAAATACTCCTGACGGCAGGGATATGGAAATGCTTATGGTGTATTCTATTGTAAACTCTCTCACGGAGATAGACGGTATAGTAAATGTGCGTTTCACTATTGACGGCAGAGTGCAGAAAGATTTTGTCGGTTATCTTGATATGCGGGAAACATTTATTCCTGATTATTTCGTGTAGTTTTATAAAAAACAGTATTGAGGTTTTGCTGATAATGTGGTAAAATTGTATTATAATAGAAGCGTAAAAATACGCTTGCATATGAAAGGAGCTAAAAAATGGCTGTCCATGTTATAAACGAGGCAAAACGCTGTCTGAACTGTAAGAAGCCTATGTGCCGTGAGGGATGTCCCATTCACACGCCGATACCCGATATGATACGAACTTTTCTTGAAGGCGATATAAACGCGGCGGGGGAAATGGTGTTTGAGAATAATCCCATGTCTATTGTCTGCTCGCTGATATGCAATCACGAAAACCAGTGCGAGGGACACTGTGTGCTTAATCATAAAGGCTCGCCTGTACATATAAGCAGTATTGAAAATTATATTTCTGAAAATTATTTTGACAAGCTTGGTTTTTCAGGTATACAAAAAAACGGTATGAAAGCCGGCATAATCGGTTCCGGTCCGGCGGGTATCACCATTGCGATAATTCTTGCCCAGCGCGGCTATGACATAACAATTTTTGAGGCGAAAGAAAAGATAGGCGGAGTGTTGCAATATGGTATTCCCGAATTCCGTCTGCCGAAAACTATTCTTGCAAGATATAAAAGAAAGATGTGGGAGCTTGGAATAAAGATCAGACCGAATACTTCAATAGGAACTACTATCAGTATAGACGATATGTTCCGGGACGGTTACAGCGCTATATTTATCGGCACGGGAGTATGGCGTCCGAACACGCTGCATATTAAGGGCGAGACGCTCGGTAATGTTCATTATGCGATAAATTATCTGACTAATCCGGATGTTTACCGTCTCGGTGAAACTATAAATATCATAGGCGCGGGTAACAGCGCAATGGATGTCGCGCGGACGGCGCTTCGTCATGGTGTGAAGAAGGTCACTGTCTTTTCAAGGAGCGATCATCTCGCCGCCAGTCAGCGCGAGGTGGACTATGCGAAAATTGACGGCGTCGAATTTGTCGTGCATGTCGAGCCGGTGGAAATTGTTGACGACGGAGTTGTTTTTGTCGAGCTTGAATGTGACGGAAAGGGCAATCTGTCACCGATAAGGGGCACGGAAAATCTGTATCCCGCTGATTCAACGATTATTGCCGTAAGCCAGGGGCCGAAAGACAGAATTGTATCCACCACGACAGGTTTGGAGGTAAATGAAAAGGGACTGCTTGTGACAAACACATTCGGCGAAACGACACGGGACGGTATTTTTGCTTCGGGCGACGTTGTGCGCGGCGCGAAAACCGTGGTGGAAGCCGTGGCGTACTCAAAGCAGGTCGCTGACGCTATGGATGAGTATATGCGCGGATTGCAGCATGAACGTGATTAAAGTTTGAGGGTTGATATATGCCGGAATTAACTGCAATGATAAATATTGGCAAAGAAATGTCAGAGAAACTGAAAAGTGTCGGTATTGACTCGTCTGAAAAACTCATGGAAACAGGCGCAAAACAAGCGTTTCTTAAACTGAAAGAGTTGTATCCTCAGATTTGTCTGGTTCATTTGTACGCATTGGAGGGCGCGATCTGCAATATTGAATTTAACAGTCTTTCAGAGAGGAAGAAAAAAGAATTGAAAGAGTTTTATGATTTATTAAAGAGGCAGTGAAATACGACAAATATCAATAAAAAACGGTTGATACGTGTAATTTGTATCAGCTGTTTTTTTGTAATTTTTACTAAAAAATGTTGACATAATGGTGGTAATAATGTATAATGGCATTACAGCCCCCATTAAGTGAGGTGATAATATTGGGGAACAAAAAAATGGGACGTCCTACTGACAATCCGAAGAACACAGCTATTAAATTTAAAGCTGATGACGGAACTGTGAAAAAGCTCAGAGAATGCAGTCGAATATTAGGAATTTCACAGGCTGAGGTTTTGAGAAGAGGTGTGCATCGGATGTATGACGGCCTCGAAAAATAAAAAGGAAACAGTGCCACAATAACAAATCAAACACTGTTTCCCCCATCGCGCGTCTGTATGAACAACAGAAACACAAAAATATTATATCATTTGTTTGGAAGTTTTTCAAGGGGGCGCGCGTAAATTTTACAGAAAGGATATTAAAAAATGAATATACTGGAAGAATTATATTACGGAAATATCAGTCCCAATGAAAAAAGTATCAGGGAGAAATCGGAATACGCCTCATATATAGGAATTGTGTCCGACAATGAGGAAAAGCTAAGTTTATATTTGGATGGTGAGGAAAAGAGGCTGTTTGACCAGCTTATGGACGCTCAGAGCAATATCACGAATATCGAAGCCTGCGAGCGTTTTATAGAAGGTTGGAAGCTCGGAGCGCAATTTATGCTTGACACATTTTTAATTCCGCGCTGTGATCAGCTTATAGAAGTAAGAGAGAAATAATAATAAAAAAGCTATTGAAAAAATTAACAAAATTTGATATTATAAAAAGGATTTTACAGATTTTAATATTAATGAAACTATTATTTTAACGCAATTAAGGAGGGTTTCAAAAATGAAACGAAAGCTAATATCATTATTTATGTCGGCAGTTATGCTGACTTCGCTTTCTGCCGGTTTCACAATATTGGCAAATGCGCAAAACGCTCCTATAGAATTGGGCGCGTATGTTCAAATGGGTACATATGACATAAATGAAGATGGTACTGACGAGCCGATTTTTTGGCGATGCGTTGCTTTTGAAAAAATAATGGGAACAGATACAAACGGTAATCCGATAACAGACTCAACACAAACATCAATAGAGTATCGGGACGGTTATCTCCCTCTTATGCTTGCCGATACGTCAATCTGTAAGAAAGCGTTTGATATGTCCGGCAGCGATAAAAACGGTTCGCACGGCAGATCTGAAAAAAGACTTTTAAACGGTTCAAATTACTGGGCTGACAGCAATATCCGCGATTGGCTTAATTCCTCCGCCTCAGAGGGGGATGTGATTTACAGCTGCGGGAATAAACCGTTGTATTCGGATGAAGCGGGTTTTTTGAACAACTTTACAGCTGAAGAGAAAGCCGTAATGAATACGGTTACTCAAAAATCAATTTTAACGGATTTTGACAAAGACATTGAAGGCTCGTCAGGCTCGGAAACATATATTTATAAAAATTCCGTTGCGGAAGTTGTGCAGAATTACAGGAAAGCATATTCCGAGCAGGTTACTGATACAATGTTTCTGTTGGATGTACAGCAGGTAAACAATGTGTACTATAATTTAGGAGATTATTATGAGCCGTATGGACATATTCTTTATTATTGGCTTCGTACTCCCGCCGCAAATCTTGACTATCTTGCACGTATAGCATTTTTGTCAGGTGAGGTTAACGAATATATTGTCGGAAGCCGTAATGTAGGCGTGCGTCCCGCATTTTATCTTAACCCGTCAGCGGTTTTGTACGGGGAAGGTTCAAGATATTATCCACATACGGTTGTACCAACACATACTCATTATATGTCCGCGGAATATAATTACGAAAACGCGGTGACATTTGATAAAGAATTGACCTGCTCGGACGGCAGGCTGTATATTGACGGCGATATTATTGAACCGAGGACTGAATTGGGTTCCGCTTACATTGATTTGCCTGCGGGTAATTATTATCTTACGGAAAATGTGTCGATTGATAACTGCATACAAATTAAGAATAGTGTAAATCTTTGTTTAAACGGTAAAACATTTGATATGGGGGAAAGCGGAATTGAGGTTGTCGGGGAAACGGGAATATTCCGTCTCTGTGACTGCGGTGAGGACGGCACGGTTGTTTCAGATTATCACAACGGGCTTTCCGATACGGCTCTGATAACGGTAAGAGAAAACGGAGTGTTTGCTCTTTATAGAGGAAAGGTGAGCAATATATCCGATAAACCTTACAGTTATAAGCAGGCGGTTTCCGCGGTTGACGGAACGGTAAAGCTTTACGGCGGTGAAGTTGCCGCTATAGATGATAATGCCGTTTATTTCGGTAATCAGGCTGTGGGCATAGCATTGTCGGGAGCGCCGAAAATAAAAGGAAGCAGTAACAAGGCGGATATTTATTTGCGTAATAACGGAGAAGAAAGACGGTTGACGATTGAAGCGCCTTTGACAAGTGTGATGCCGTACAGAATAGGCGCAATAAGCACGGTGCCGTTTACGGACGGCTGGAATAAGAAAATGTCCGGAAAAAGTGTTTCCGATTACTTTGTAAGCAGTCAAAAGGGACGGTTTGTTGATAAAAATAAAGACGGAGAGCTTGAAATTTATAATTATGCGATAACCGAACAGCCGTCGGAAAAAAACGGGAATACTGTAACGGTAAACGGCGCGCCGGTCTTGTATGAGTGGTATCCGGCAAAGGTAACCAAAGAAACAGTAACTGATAAAAACGCGTCAGCGTATGAGCGTAACGGTCGGATAAGTGTCTATGACAGCGAAAACGGATGGAGCGGTGTTTTTGATGAGAATATGAATAAGAGTTATTTCAACATCTGCTTGTCTGAGGGCGATATAATTAAGGTTAAACCATCTGAGCCGTTAGAGACATTCTCAATGGTATCACTTACTGATACGGTCAGCGGTGATTTCCAGGATATCTGTAATGCAAATCCTGAGGGAGAATATGTCTTTACTGTTAAAGAGAACGCTGAATATACTCTTTCCGTTGCGGGAACAAAATCAATGAATTTCCCGAATGTTACGGCGAATGTGATTAAAACTGTTTTAGGCAGTATGGCTGACGGACAGACAACAAATAAATTTATGGGCAGTGCCGGCCTGTATATGTGTGAGATTACATATGCGGATGGAACGGTTTTGAGAAGCGACGTGACAGAAGCGGTTGAATATGATTACAGCATACAATATGAGGATGGAAAAGCGGTTGTGACTGTTCCCGAGGATGGTACATACACGATTATATTTGCGTCATACGATGATAAGGGTTCATTGTTAAGTGTCAGCATAGAGGAAAAGGAACTCAAAAAAGGTGAAAATGAACCGATAGAGCCGAAGCAGGATTTTGATAAAAATGGAACGGTTAAGTTAATGCTTTGGGACACTCTGGAGAATATGATACCGCGTTGCGGAACAGGCGGGAATTAGAAAATAATGAAAGCAGGGATAGAAGTTTAGAGCGCGGTTTATACCTGGCGTGTTTTTAATCCCGCATTTGTAAATAAGCGAGAAATAAAAAGCTGATGTAAAAACACATCAGCTTTTTTAATAAAGAGGGTTGACAAGTAAACTTGTCGATGATATAATGTTTATGCAAAGTTTTCTTTGCATAAATGTATGGGAGGTTATTATAATGGAAAAAGAAGAAATTTTAGCAATGAGCAGAGCGGAAAAGAAAGACGAGGGCGCGGAATATGTAATGGATAAGGGACGTCGATATGGAATTGCGGCAATGACAATGATATATCTTGCATTGTTAGTGTTCAATATGATTTATCATCAAAATAGTTATACTTTATTTGCGATGTATTGGATTTATCTTGGATTTGAATTTTTAGGCCGCTACAAAGTAACGAAAAAATCTGTGCTTTTATGCGGATCTATTGCAAGCGTGGTTTTGGGAATTGTATTTGTTGCCGTTCATATTATAAGCGTTGCGAGGTGAGTTATGAATAAGGAACTTATATTAAAGAACAGATTGAAAGAGATCAGAACAGAGTATAATTTATCGCAGATGCAATTAGCCAGGCTTGTGGGTGTATCAAGAAATACAATAAGTTCGATTGAAACGGGACAATTCAATCCAACCGCAAAATTAGCGCTTATTATATGTATTGCCCTTGATAAAAAATTTGAAGATTTATTTTATTTTGACTGATTAAAAGGAACAGTAAGAATATGATTATTTTAGTCAAAAATTGTAAACGCTATCACAATTTATGAATAATGGGAAAATAAAAAACCGAGTGCCGTTCAGACCTGTTCAGGTTCTGTAAGGACACTCGGTATGGTACGCCCGGAGGGATTCGAATACTATTTTTTATGAGTAATAATGCAGTCTTTCATGATTTTGACTAATGCCT
>CAJTPP010000023.1:0-8175 GCA_910578235.1 uncultured Clostridia bacterium
AATTATATTTCTTCAAGAAAATTGGATTTTATGAGCGCTTTTCGGACAACATATCCCAAATATGAAGCGACGGCCGCTTTTATTATGTCAAACACGATAAACGGCGCTGCGCAGGCGGCGAAGGCTTTGGCAAAATCAACCTTTTGAACAGCCATAAACTGGATAGTGCCTATTCCGTAGCATATTATAATTATTCCTATAAGACTTATAATAAATATTCTGATAAGAGTAATTATTTTGTTTGTTCCGTATTTTTGTGTAAGCGCGCCTATAAAAAGCGTCATGAATATGTATGACCATATGTAGCCGCCGGTTGGGCCAAATAATATCTGAATACCGCCCTTAAAACCTGAAAAGACAGGCAGTCCGACCGCTCCGAGAAGAATATAGATAAGCACGGATACCGTACCTTTTTTTGGCCCGAGTATTATGGCTGTCAGAGTTACGATAAAGGTTGCCATTGAAATCGGGACAGGGCCTATCGGGATTGTCATCACGCAGAACACGCACATAACCGCTGCAAACACGGCGCATATTACCATTGTTTTTGTTTTCATCATTGTTATCTCTCCTGTATAAAAAATTTTACCTGTAAAGTATACTATAAAATTTATTGTTTGTCAACTCTATATTTTAAAAATGGTTTACAATTAAAAGTGTTTACTTTTTTTGTAAAAAGTGATATAATAAAAATATAATATACTTTCGGAGGTTATGAGTATGTATAATAAGCAGTATTTTCAGGAACAGATGATTAATATTATAAATCCCCTGAAAAAGTTTTATGACGGCGGCGTTGTGCGCTTTGCGCGGCATAGCGCGTGGTATGAGAATGTTTCCGCGGATATGGAGGCGTTTTCGCGTCCGCTGTGGGGACTTGTTCCGTTTTTTGCGGGCGGAGGCAGCGACGAGGATTTTAAAAAGCTGTATACTGAAGGTATAGCTGACGGTACGGATGAAAGATCGCCGCGTTATTGGGGCAGGTATCATGACAGGGATCAGCGTTTTGTTGAGATGGCGGCTATTGCTTACGGACTGATGTTTGCGCCCGATAAGCTTTGGAAACCGCTTTCTTGTGATGTTAAGGATAACCTCTGCGAATGGCTTTCGGGTATTAATCAGAAAGAGGTTTGTGACAGTAATTGGATATTCTTTAGAGTATTTGTCAATTGTGCGCTGAAAAAGATCGGCAGACCATACGATAATGAGCGTCTGCAAAAGGATATAGCCCGGCTTGATGAGTTTTATCTCGGAAACGGCTGGTATAAGGACGGTCCTGTCGGTCAGAAAGATTATTACATATCGTTCGCGTTTCATTTTTACGGACTTATATATGCTGCCGCAATGAGGGACGAGGATAGCGAGCGCGCTGAGATATATAAGAAACGCGCGTGTGAGTTTGCGAAAACATTTATATACTGGTTTGATGAGGATGGCGAAGCGGTTCCTTACGGGCGGTCGCTTACATATCGTTTTGCGCAGACAGCGTTTTGGAGCGCGTGTATAGCGGCGGATATACGGCCGTTTTCTATTGAGGTTATGAAAGGTATACTTGTGCGTAATCTTGAAAATTGGCTAAGTAAGGATATATTTGATCATAGCAGTCTTCTGACTGTAGGTTATGATTATCCGAATCTGCTTATGGCGGAGCATTATAACGCTCACGGTTCGCCGTACTGGTCGCTGAAAGCGTATGCTTTTCTTATGCTTCCGGATGATCATGAGTTCTGGAAGTGCGAGGCCGCTTCTATGCCGGGGCTTGACAGTATGAAGCTGATAAAGGAGGCGGACATGCTTGTTTCGAGACGGAACGGCAGAAGCGTTTTGTATGCCGGCAGTGACAATGAAAACTTTGAATGCGGACAGATAGTGCCGAAATATCTGAAATTTGCCTACAGCGCGCATTTTGGATTTAATGTGATGAAAGGCGCGATGAATATAGAGGAAGCCGCTCCGGACAGCATGCTGGCCTTTGAGCTTGACGGTATGATAATGGTGCGCAGACACTTTGTATCATGCGCTGTGACGGAGGATAAGGTTATAATTGAATGGTCGCCGTTTAAGGGGATAGACGTTAATACAACGGTTATACCGACAGCCGAAGGACATATCAGACGGCATAAAATTATTTCTGAATATGAATGCGAAGCCTATGACGTGGGTTTTGCCGTTGCGAACCGTGACGCTGATAATTGCGTCAGCGGCGAAGGCGAAACCGCATGGGCGAAAAATGATTTTCAGCATTGCGAGGTTATCACCGGTACAGGCGGTGAAGGCGTAGTTATACAGGCGGCGCCGAATACAAATCTTCGGTATTCAAAAACGATTATTCCTGCGGCCCGTTACAGGATAAACAAGGGTGAAACGGTGATAGAAACTATTATAAAGGATCATATGGAGGATTAAAATGCTGCCAGAGGAACCGGCAATATTGCTTAGTTTTATTAATACAAAGCTGCGCGACTATTATAAAAATCTTGACGAGCTGTGCTCCGATATGGAGATTGACAGAAATACCGTTGAGGAAAGACTGGCATTAATAGGCTATAAATACAAGGAAGAAAGAAATCAGTTTATATAGGCGCGGAGATGGTGTATATTTAATATTGATGTTATGAGAGGAGTTTAATGTAAATAAACATGACGGAAACAGAGATAAAAAGCATCATAGACGAGACGACATATCTTAAATTACAGAAATCATTCAAGTGGAATGAAATAAATGAACAGAAAAATAATTATTATACCGACCGTGACGGAATATTGATGGAAAACCGCATAATGGTGCGTATCAGAGTGATTGACGGTACAGGCAGACTACAGGTGAAGCGGCATAAAAACGACAACAGTCCGTTGCAGATATGTGAGGAAAACGAATACGCGGTGGACGGGGTTCCGGAGACGATTGACGTGAAAACCGCAAAACGTATCACGGGTATGGATACGGGAGAGCTGTATTTGATGGGGAGCGCTGTAACACTGCGCCACAGCTTCAGGCATAACGGAAATGAGCTGTGTCTTGATAAAACGGTATATTTTGATAAGGTTGACTATGAGGTGGAGGTTGAGTATGAGGACAAAATGAGCGCCGAACTGCTTATGAAGCTGACCTCGTTTGGAATAGCGTTTAACAAAAAATCAGTAGGCAAGTTTTCGCGTTTTCTTGCCGAGTACAATATGAAATAAAACAGACAGAGGAATATCCGCGCAGAACGGAGGGTAAGTATTTATATGAGGGCGGTATCGATTACCAACAGAGGCGGAAGGCGGAATAATGAGGACAGTGTAAGGTTTGCGCATGCGGACGGCATGTGGTGTTTTACGCTGTGCGACGGTCTTGGAGGACACCGGTGCGGAGAGATTGCGTCCGCAGCGGTAGCAGAGACGATATGCGCGGAGTTTGAAAATGCTCCGTCTGTTTCCGCGGACGCACTCAGGGGGTATATTGAAAAGGCCGCTCAATGTCTTGAAGAGGAAAGAATGAATGATATTGAAAAATACGATATGTCCTCGACGGCAGTAGTGCTTGTGACGGATGGTGAGAAAGCTGTTTGGGCGCATGCGGGTGACAGCAGACTGTATTATATCAGAGGGGGGAAAATTGAAAAAATTACCAATGATCACAGTATCGCATTCTGGGAGTATCAAAACGGACTTATAAGCTATGACGATATACGCAGCAGTCCAAATCAGAATAAGCTTCTGCGGTGCATAAGCGATACGGACAGGCTGGAGGTGGAGTATTCCGAAGAATGTGCGCTTACTGAAAAAGAGGCGTTTTTGCTGTGCTCCGACGGTTTCTGGGAATTTGTGCGGGAGACAGATATTGAGAATAGTCTGGATAACGCTAAATCGCCGAAAGAATGGCTGGAGAATATGCTGACGGTTCTGCATGAAAATGAAACGGAGAATAATGATAATTACAGCGCGATTGCGGTAATGATATAAAAAATCAGGAGAATGACATTTAGTCATTCTCCTGATTTTTACTTTTACATAATTTTATACATGATTTAAGTATACTTCGCACATATTCCGCCTGTTCGGGCGTAAGCTCGTCAAGTTCCCAAAGTATTGTGGAAGCAGGCTCTCTTCCGGTAATAATATAATCTATTGATACGTCTAAAATAGAACAGAGTTTTACTAAATTGGTCAGTTTAAGCCCTTTTTTACCATTTTCTGTTTCTGAAAGTGTCTGAACACTGATATCAAGTTTTTCGGACAAAGTATCCTGAGTAAATCCCATTTCAATTCTTCTTGTGCGTATTCTGTCACCCATGGCTATATAAAATGGTTTTTTGTTCATAGTATCACCCCTCATATCAACTATAAATTTATTTTATCAGTTTTTAGTTGATTTTAGAATAAATAAAAAGCTTAACTTTTATTCAACTTTTTATTGACACAGCTGTAAAATTATGGTACAATATGTCTGAAATTGGGAAAGGTGGTGAAAGAAATGGAAATGAGCAGAAGTGTGGACGAGCTGGGCAGAATAGTTATACCGGCTAAAATGAGAGAGGCTATGCAGGTGTTCAGCGGCGCAGTGCTGGATATCGAACTGAGAGACGACGAGATAATTCTGCGTAATCATCAGGATACATGCCGTCTTTGCGGTAATCCGATTGATTTGAAGCGCGTAAAGAAAAATTATGTGTGTGGCGAGTGTATAGCGGCAATCAAAGAAATGTAATGTAATCAAAAAAGTGACTGCGCTGTACAGTCACTTTTTTGATTATTCTTTTGTTTTAAGCAAAAGATCAGTATAATATTTTTCAAGCTCGGGATAGTCCATAAGATCTGTGCGTCCTTTTTGGGTTATGCCGTAAATACCCTTTTCCGTTTTCTGAAACCAGCCGTAAACATTGCTTCGCAGAATTGTGTATGTATTTTCCGCTCCGCCAAGCTCTCGTATGCGCTTGGGAGACAAATTTCCGTACATGTCGAGTATGCATGCTATATGTATGCATTTTTCCGTGTAGGCGGTAACGATTTTGGTGCCTGTAACGCCGCCTGTGTTTGTTTCTATTGTGCGCCCGTTTATTTCATTCATAATTTCATCGCGTTTTTTTCGGTTTTTATAAGCGGATGTGTACGGTTTTGGCTCAAAAACGATTTCCGCAAAGGAATGTTCTCCGCGCAGGGATACAAAAATCAGTCCAAGCTCCAGCTTTTTCAGCACCGAGAAGGTGGAACGGAATTTTCGGAATGAGTATTGTTTCGGTTTCGGTACGGCGACAAATACGTCCGCGCCTGTTTTTTGGCGTTTTACACCTTGCGCAAGCAGATTGACTGACAAGTTTTTTTTCAGCTCGACAATGATAAATTCGTCATCCTTAACGGCCGTCATGTCACAGTCTTTGACCTCAGCGTTGACCTTGTATCCCCGCTTTTCAAACAGTCTGCATACGGGGGCGTACAGTTCTTTTTCTGTCATATGTACTTTGTTTCTCCCGGTTTTATTTCAAAGTGAGCGCCGTCAGAGGAAATCCATACGGAAATCGCGTTCGGATTATACACCATGCCGCCGTCCGCCGAGTATTTCAGATTTTTTGCCGCGTTCATATAATCTACAATTTCAATATTGGTTGCATACCATATGTCGTCTCTGCCGCCTATGAATTTGCAGAATTCCTCAATTTTGTCCCAGGTGCCGTCACGGTCAAATTCATAGCTGTGTCCCCATACATACATCATGTATAAATACTGTGTTTTATGCAGATCCGCAAAACGACGGGCGTTTTCCATTAGGTTGTGACTATGGTGACATGTGGAAGTCCATTCAAGGAAGTTGTCGGGAAAGGCGAAGTCATCAGTATTGCCCACAACCCGGCAGTATTCAATCCCACAGGCAGGCAGCATATTTATAATATCCTTGCTGTATGACCCATTCGGATAGCTCATTCCGCGTACAGGATAGCCGACAGCGGCTTCAAGCGCCTTTCTGTCCTCAATAACCTGCTGAACCACCTGAGAAAGCGGACAGCGCTCAATGGTCGGGTGAGTTGATGTATGACAGGATACCTCATGCCCCTCATAAAGCTCTTTAAACTCATCAGGCTGTATTCTCTCGGCGTCAGCGCCGACAAGACCCGAATTGAGATGGAATGTGCCCTTGATACCGTATTTGTTGAAGACAGCGATAAGCTGACGGTCAAAAATCTTTCCGTCGTCATAGCTCATTGTAAGCGTCTTGTGCTTTCCGTGCGGAAAACAAGTGTAAATAGTTTTAAGAGGTCGTTTGTTTTGCATTTGTTCTGCTCCTTTTCGTTTTTAGTGTTATGACCGTTATTTCAGGTCTGTTAAACAGACGCGGGATAATCATGGGATTTCCCGTGCCGCGGTTTACAATCATTTCAGTGTGCACAGCTCTGTAGCGTCCGCCGACATACTTTGGGAAAAACATGGAAGCTTTGCCAACCCAGCCCGAACGGGGAGAAACAATTCCTCTGCCGCTGGCCGGCAGCCTAAACTGACCGCCGTGCATATGACCCGAGAGAATAAGGTCGAAACCGTAGTTTTTCAAATGATCGAAAAGATTTGCTCTATGGAAAAGCAGAATTTCAAATCCGTTGTATTTCGGAAACTTTGCTACCGATGTGTGAATATAATCCGCCGCCTTCGATGAGTTTGTAGTGAACGGATCGTCGATGCCGGAAAGCGCGAACTCGCTGCCGCGCAAAGTGAAAATTCTGCGTTCATTATGAAGTGTTACTACTCCGATTGAGGAAAGCTCGCGCTCAAACTGCTCATAGTCGCTTCGCCACAGATCATGATTGCCTGTGACGGCGTATACGGGAGCTATGTCTGTAAGATGCTCGCACAGACGCAGAGAGGGAAGGTAGCTGCCGTCGTCGTCAGCAAGATCGCCTGTGGATACGATTATATCGGGGGCTTCGCGGTTTATTTCCTCCACCAGCCCCGGGACAGGCTCGCTATGGTAGTCTGAAATCTGAAGTATTTTAAAGCCGTCAAATTCGGCGGGGATCTTTTCGGATGAAAAATCGTAGTGCGTAACCTCAAGTCTGTTGTCAAGACCTTTCAGAATGAATAATGCTCCGCCTGTCAGCGCGGCGGTCTTAATCAGTTTTTTCAATTTAAATCTTCCTTTCAGATATTTCTTTGTTTATTATACCACTATTTTTCAATAAAAACCACATTTTTCATTGAAAAATAAGAATAAAAATGATACAATTTAAAGGTATATTAAAATTTTTTATATAAGTAGGGAGGATTATTTAATGATAAAGCATATAGTAATGTGGAAAATGGCTCCTGCTGCGGACGCGGAGGAAAAAGCGATAGCCATAAAAGAAAATCTTGAAGCGTTAAAAGATAAAATAGACATTATTGTTGATATTGAAGTGGGACTTAATTTTAACAATACAGACTCCGCTTGCGATGTTGTGCTTGTATCCTCATTCCGCACGGCGGAGGATCTGAACGAGTATCAAAATCATCCCGCTCATAAGGCGGTCGGCGCGGCGTATGTGCGTCCGTATGTGTCTGAAAGACATGTGTGCGATTATGAGGTTTGATATTGTAATTTTCGTCAGAATATGATAAAATAAATTATGATTTCATAATTTTAGGAGAAGGACATATGGCAAAACTTATTACGGACAGGCAGCTTGCCGAGCAGAAAAGCTATATTATGAAGCTTAAAGAGGATAATATGCGGTATGCTCAGAGAAACGGACGCGCGCGTCTCGCGCTTACCGAGACTTACGGCTGTCAGCAGAATGAGAACGATACCGAGCGTATACGCGGTATGCTGCGCGAGGCGGGATTTGAGTTTACAGACGACAGCCATAAGGCGGATGTCGTGATATACAATACCTGCGCTGTGCGTGAAAACGCGGAGCAGAAGGTTTTCGGCAGGCTTGGAATTTTAAAGCATATCAAGGAGGAACGCCGAGATATGCTTATCGGTGTGTGCGGGTGCATGGTACAGCAGGAGCATATTACGGAAAAAATTAAAAAAGTACACGATCATGTTGATCTTGTTTTCGGAACGCACGCTTTGTATAAAATGCCGCAGCTTCTGTACAGGGCAATGAATGAAAAAAAGACTGTTGTTGATATAGAGGAAAGCGACGGCGCGATCGCCGAGGATATTCCGATTATGCGCGATGATACAAAAAAAGCGTGGGTGTCTGTCATGTATGGCTGCAA
>CAJTPP010000023.1:8197-22214 GCA_910578235.1 uncultured Clostridia bacterium
ACTGTATTGTACCGTATGTCAGAGGACGCGAAAGAAGCCGGACTCCCGAGGCTGTTATAGCCGAGGTCAGAGAGCTTGTAAAGAACGAATGCAGTGAGATTGCCCTGCTTGGACAGAATGTAAATTCTTATGGCAAGGATCTTGACACGGATATTGATTTTGCTGATCTTATGCGCATGGTAAATGATATTGAGGGCGTGGAGCGTATACGGTTTATGACGTCGCATCCGAAAGATCTTAGCGACAAGCTTATAAAGACGATAGCAGAGTGTGACAAGGTATGCAAGCAACTGCACCTTCCGTTTCAGGCAGGCTCGGATAAAATCCTTGAGCAGATGAACAGAAAGTATACAAAAGCGGAATATCTTGCCAAAATAGAAAAGGTCAAAAAAGCTATTCCGAATATATCTTTATCCACTGACGTTATCGTGGGTTTCCCAACGGAAACAGGAGAAGATTTTGAAGAAACGCTTGACGTGCTTCGCAGAGCTGAGTTTGATAATATATTTTCATTTATCTATTCAAGACGAGAGGGGACTCCCGCGGCAAAGCTGGATTTTGTGTTGAGCGAGGAGGAAATACACGAAAATTTCAATAGACTGCTTGAGGTGCAGAACGAAATTTCAAAGCGTAAAAATGAAGCGTATGTGGGAAGAATAGAAAGAGTGCTTGTGGACGGAATGAGTAAAAATGATGATACAACTCTTTCGGGACGTTGTGACAGCTCTAAAATTGTGAATTTTAAGGGCGATAAGTCGCTTATAGGCAAGTACGTGAATGTAAGGATTACACAGGCTCATACATGGAGTCTGAACGGCGAGATCGCCGATTAAAGAAAGGAAGAGTAAAAATGAACGAAATAATAGAAAAGGCAAGAGAATTGGGAGAGCTTATTCAAAACAGCGAAGAAATGAAAAATACAAAGAATTTGGAAATTCTTCAGGACAATGACGAAAAGGCTCAGGAGCTTTTAAAGGAATACAATTTACAGAGAATGAACCTTGCGCGTGATATGCAGAATAATAAGATTTCACGAGAGGAAGCTGTGGCTAAAAATAACGAGGCTTTTGAAGATATGCTGTCAAAGTCGGATACGATAAAGAAATATATTGAGGCGAAAAAGGAATTTGACGGTCTTGTTAATCAGGTAAATCAAATTTTGAACTTTTATATAACAGGTCAGGATCCGAATTGCACTCATGACTGCGGCACATGCGGAGGCTGCCACTGATATACGTTTTTAAGCAGCGTTGAAGAAAACCATATATTGAAATCCGAGCGTTTTTACGCGGATGAAAATAAACTTACAGATAAGGAGAACAAGAACAATGCCGGAAGAGCAAATGACGCCTATGATGCAGCAATATCTGGAAACAAAGGAGGAATATCCCGACTGTATTTTATTTTACCGTCTGGGTGATTTCTACGAGATGTTTTTTGACGATGCGATAAAGGTGTCAAAGGAGCTTGAAATAACTCTTACAGGTAAAAACTGCGGTTTGAAGGAGCGCGCGCCTATGTGCGGCGTTCCTTTTCACAGTGCCTCGGTGTATATAGCTAAGCTGATTGAAAAGGGATATAAAGTGGCTATATGCGAGCAGGTCGAGGATCCCAAGCTGGCGAAGGGAATTGTAAAACGAGAAGTAATCAGGGTTGTAACTCCGGGTACCGTCATAGACGAGGATTTGCTTGACGATAAGACAAATAATTATCTTGCCGTTATTTACGGAAGCGGTGATAATTTCGGCTTTGCCGTATCGGATGTGTCAACAGGCGAGATCTATATAACAGAGATAAACGGCGCTGACGAGGTTATGAATGAAATTGCCCGGTACGAGCCAAAGGAAATTCTTGCCAATTCCGCTGCGGCAAGCGTACTGTCGGCTCAGGTTGAGATGAGGTTTCATATATCCATAGATGAATGTACGGATGACTTTTTTGAAAAATCTGATTTTGAACAGAAAATATTGACGCAGTTTAACAAGAATAATTTATCGGAAATAGGTCTTGACAAAAAGAAGTATGCGGTATATGCGGCGGGCGCAATGATAGAATATCTGGAGCATACTCAGAAAACAAGTCTTTCGTACATAAACACGATAACCTCGTATGAGGTAAATCAGTATATGGATATTGATGTGAACACACGGCGTAATCTTGAAATAACGGAAACAATGCGTGATAAGGCAAAGCGCGGTTCACTATTGTGGGTGCTGGATCATACACAGACGTCAATGGGCGCGAGGCTGTTAAAACAGTGGGTAGAAAAGCCGCTTATTAACAGTATGGAGATCAATAAAAGATTACAGTCTGTAAGAGAGCTTACGGATAAGATAATGCTTCGTGACGAGCTTATGGAGGTATTGTCGGGAACATATGACATATCAAGAATAATGAGCAGACTTTCACTCGGCACAGTCACGCCGCGCGATTTGCTCGCGCTGAAAATGACTTTGTTAAAGCTGCCTGAACTGGAATACTGTCTGAGAAGTGTAAAATCACCTATATTGGCGGATTTGTGTAAAAATTTTGATATTCTGGAGGATGTATGCGCTCTGCTTGAACGGGCAATATCAGATGACGCGCCTGTGTTTTTGCGTGACGGAAATGTAATTAAAGAAGGTTTTAACGAGGAGATAGACAAGCTTCGTATCGCGATGCGCGACGGTAAGAAGTGGCTTGCGTCAGTTGAGGCGGAGGAACGCGAGGCAACGGGGATATCAAAGCTTAAGGTTGGTTATAACAAGGTTTTCGGGTATTATATTGAGGTTACAAAGTCTGCAATAAAGGATGTGCCTGAAACTTATATACGAAAACAGACATTGGCAAACTGTGAAAGATATATAACTCCAAAGCTAAAAGAAATTGAAAATACAATACTTGGCGCGTCGGAAAAAATTATTTCTCTTGAAAGCCATGTTTTTGAGGAGGTACGCGGCAGTGTGAGCGGTGAGATTGAACGCTTAAAGCGCGCGGCTAATATAATTTCCGTTACAGACGTGCTGTTGTCACTCGCTCAGGCAGCGGCGAAAAATAATTTTTCAATGCCGGAAATATCGGATAACGGCAGGATAGAAATAACAGACGGCAGACATCCCGTGGTTGAAAAAATGTCAGGCAAAACTATGTTTGTGCCTAATGATACTTATCTGAACACTGATGAGGACAGAATGATTATAATTACAGGACCGAATATGGCCGGCAAATCCACATATATGAGACAGGTTGCGCTTATTACACTTATGGCTCAGATAGGCAGTTTTGTTCCTGCAAAATCGGCAAAAATAGGGATAGTGGATAAGATATTTACGCGTGTGGGAGCGTCGGACGATATTTCGTCCGGTCAGAGTACATTTATGCTTGAAATGAACGAGGTGAGTCATATTCTCAGAAACGCCACAAAGGACTCGCTGATTATTCTTGATGAAATCGGAAGAGGCACAAGTACTTTTGACGGCCTTTCTATTGCGTGGGCTGTGGTTGAGTATATTCATAACAAGCGCAAAATAGGGGCGAAAACACTTTTTGCAACGCATTATCATGAGCTTACGGAGCTTGAAGAAAAGCTTGACGGTGTGAAAAATTACAGAATAGCTGTGAAAAAACGCGGCGATGATATTACTTTTTTGCGCAAGATTGTACGCGGAGGAGCGGATGACAGCTACGGTATTGAGGTTGCCGCGCTGGCGGGCGTGCCGAAAGAGGTAATAAGCGACGCGAAAAAGATTTTAAAAAGTATAGAAAATGACGAAATAATTATAGAGCATACAAAAAAAGCGGAGGAGCCTGTAAGCCAGATGGAATTTGGCGACGGAATTGCCGCGGAGATAGCGGATGAACTTAAAATGCTTGATGTAACTACATTTACTCCTATAGAAGCGTTAAATAAATTATATGAATTGTCAAAGAAAGCAAAAGAAATTTAAAGAGGTATAGCAATGGGTAAAATTCATGTACTGAGCAGTGACGTATCAAATAAAATAGCAGCGGGAGAGGTTGTTGAGCGTCCCGCAAGTGTCATTAAGGAGCTTGTTGAAAACAGTATTGACGCGGGAGCGACGCTGATTACCGTGGAAATAAAAAAGGGCGGAAGCCTCTATATGCGCGTTAGTGACAACGGCAGCGGTATGAGCGGGGAGGATGCTGAAATATGTTTTTTGCGCCATGCTACAAGTAAAATAAGTAAAAGCAGTGATCTGAACGCTATTTATACGCTGGGTTTCCGAGGAGAAGCGCTTTCAAGTATAGGGGCTGTATCGGAAACAGAGCTGTACACAAAGCGGAATGAGGATGAGACCGGTATATGCGTAACGTGCAGGGGAGGAGAAATTCTGTCCTCGGAGGAAACGGGCATACCTGACGGAACCTCAATTGCCGTTGAAAAGCTTTTTTATAACACACCGGCGCGTCTTAAATTTTTGAAAAAAGACTCTACCGAGGCGGGATATGTTACGGATATTATGACAAGATTTATATTTGCGCATCCTGAGATATCATTCAAATTGATTATAGACGGTAAAGAAAAGTTATTTTCGCCCGGTGACAACTCTCTGAAAAATGCTGTTTATACCGTATATGGCAAGGATTATGCAAATGGAATTATTCCTGTTGACTATGAGTTTGACGGCGTACATATTACCGGAGTTATTGGTAAGGGAACGCTTGCCAGACCAAAGAGAAATTATCAGAGTTTTTTTGTGAATAAAAGATATATAACGAGCAAGACGATAATTGCCGCGCTTGAAAACGCGTATAAAAATCAGATTATGATCGGGAAATTTCCTATGGCAGTGCTCAATATAGAAATTGATCCTGCGCTTATAGATATTAATGTTCATCCGACAAAGCTGGAAGTTAAGTTTTCTGATGAAAAGTCTATATATAATGCGGTGTATTACGGCGCGAAAAATGCGCTGTATGCCATTCCCAATGTGCCTAAGATAGAACGTGAAAGCAGCAGCACAGGCGGGAAGAAAGCGTTTATGATGGACGGTGTTGATAGCGATACGGGAAAGGAGCAGCTTAATCTGTCTGATCTTGCAGACGCTTTGCCGAGAAATATGACAAAGCGTCCCGAAACGCCGGAATATAATCCGCGTGAAAACCATTTTTTGAAAAGAAATGGGGACACAACAAAGACGGGATATGGGTACGCTGAAACAACGCGGCTGATGCCGGAAAAAAAATTAAGCGAGAGGACAGGGGACACTAAAAAGGAATATGTAAATGTTAGCGTGAAGCCTGATTTTATCAAGGATAAACCTTTAGATATAAATAATATACAGAGAAAATCTTACTTTGAGTCTCCCAGAAAGGCTATGGAGGGACTTATTTCGGAAAGGGAAGATACGGTTGGCGAACAAATTGCCGCGGCGGTGAAGGGAGTTTCTAAGGAAAACAGCGGTATTAAAGAAAAAGCAAAAGATACGGAAACAGTATTTGCTGATGAATATTTTGAAATTGTAGGACAAGTATTTAATTCATATATTATCACTGAAAAGGGAAATGAAATGATGATTATTGATCAGCATGCGGCTCATGAGCGTCTTAAATATGAGGAACTTAAAGCTGATATGGAGTCAAAGCAGGTAATGTCTCAGCTTCTTATAGAGCCTGTGATTGTAAGTCTGACAGGCAGTGAGATGAACGCATACCGTGATAATAAGCAGCTTTTTGACAATATGGGTTTTGAGTCTGAGGAATTTGGTGATGACGCCGTGATGATCAGAAGTGTTCCCGGCGAGCTGGAAACGGGAGAAGTTGAACCGCTTATGCTGGAGCTTGTATCTCAGGGCGAGGAACTCAGAAAAGAGCTGATAACAGATAAATATCAACGTCTTTTGTATACTATTGCATGCAAATCAGCCGTAAAGGCGAATATGAGAATAAGCACAGCGGAGATGGAGTCTCTGGTGCGCAGGGTACTGCGTCTTAAAAATATTAATACCTGTCCCCATGGCAGGCCGATTATTATAACTATGAGTAAAAAGGAACTGGAAAAGGAGTTTAAACGAATTGTCTGAAATACCACTTATAGTAGTGGCGGGACCTACCGCTTCGGGAAAGACGGGGCTTGCCATTGACATAGCGAATTATACGAGCGGTGAGATTATCAGCGCCGACAGCATGCAGATTTATAAATATATGGACATTGGATCGGCCAAGCCGACAGCCGCGGAACGTAAATTGGCCGTACATCATATGATTGATTTTCTTGAGCCTGACGAGGAGTTTAGTGTCGCGGATTATACAGCCATGGCTCACGGCGTGATTGCCGATATATATTCAAGAGGGAAAATTCCTGTTATGGCGGGCGGCACGGGACTGTATATAAATTCTGTTGTCAATGATGTTACTTTTGGTGAGATCGACACGGATTATGCGCTTCGTGAAGAGCTTCAAAAATGCGCGGAGGAAAAGGGTAGTGAGTATTTGTTGGAAATACTCTCGGAATTTGATGAGGTGTCAGCAGGGCGGCTGCATCCCAATAATGTAAGGCGCATTATCAGGGCAATTGAATTTTATAAGGTTACAGGGAAGCCTATTTCTCTGCACCAGGAGGAAACAAAGCAGATAAAAAGCCGGTATAACCCGCTTATGTTGTGCATTGATTGGGACAGGGATATGCTTTATGACAGGATTAACCGACGCGTGGATATTATGATAAAGGAAGGTCTTATTGACGAGGTTAGGCGGCTTGTGGATATGGGATATACAAAGGCGTTGAATTCAATGAAGGGCATTGGCTACAAGGAAGTGATAGATTATCTGAACGGAAGAACCGGGCTGGAAGAAGCGGTGGAAATAATAAAGCAGAGTTCGAGACGTTATGCAAAACGGCAACTTACATGGTTCCGCCGTGATGCGAGATTGCGCTATGTGAGCTGTGATAATGCTTTTAATGAAGCGAAAAATCTGATAGATGAATTTTTTGATATTAAAACACTCTCCTGAAATATTCGGGAGAGTGTTTTGCAATTATAATATGTAATGTTCTTTTCTGTATTTATTCGGGGAAATTCCGATTATTTTTTTAAATACATCACCAAAGTAATTGCTATCCTGATAACCGCAAAAAGTTGCGATTTCAGTGATTGAGCTTTGAGTTTCCATTAAAAGACTGGTGGCCATTTTAATCCGCACATTATTTAAATATTCGTTGAAGCCAAAGCCTGTTACGCGTTTAAATTTCTTTGAAAAATATGTGGGTGACATATATGCGATTTTTGCCATTTCATTTAAGGAAATAGGCTTGTTGTAGTAGTTGCATATGTATCTGCATACTTCCTGAATACGATCCTCGTAAACGGTAAGATCATCCATGAGAGGCGTGTTGTTTTTTGTAGAGAATTTGTGTATATTTACAAGAAGTTCAAGAATGTTGAGTTTTGCTATGTATTGGGAATATATATCATTTTGTTTGATTTTTGTTTCCGCCTTATGCAGAAGCATATTGAAAGTGTTCTGCATTGATTCGGTAATATGTATTTTTTTGGTGTCGAAAAGTTTTATAAAAAAATCCTTGTCAAATTCGCTGCCCAGATTATTCAGAAACTGGTCGGAAAAGGTAATTAGACAGCGCGCGTACTTAACAGGCGGATTTGCGCTTTGAGCAAGATGGATATCACCCTTGTTTACGAGTATAATATCGTTTGCTGTCACGTCATAAAGAGTATGATTTATAAAGTAGCGGCGTTTACCTTCAAGCAGATAGTATATTTCATAATAATCATGAAAATGAGATTGACTCATGCCGGCAGCGTCAGTTTCCGAAAGTGACTCAACCCATAAATTTTTACCTTCGGGCAAAGACATGTTTAGCACTCCTTCCAATGATACAAATAATACGCATAAAATTGTTCACCAGATGATTATAGCACTATTTTATAAAAAAAACAACAGTTTTTGTTAAAAAAATATCATTATACAGAAATTACCATCCTTGCCAAATTATATTACGCTGCCGCTATGACAAATATTCTTTAATGGAAATCAAAAAAACATTAGACTATATTTCCCTTAAATGATATAATTATATCATATTTAGATGTTTGTTTGAAAGGGGAATAATAATGGAAACAAAAAAATTTATGGACAACGACTTTATGCTGACTAATGAAACGGCAAAAAAACTGTATAACGACTATGCTGCAAAAATGCCTATATGTGATTATCACTGTCATCTGAGTCCGCAGATGATGTATGAAGACAAGGCTTTTTTAAATATTACACAGATATTTCTCGGCGGCGATCATTACAAATGGAGATACATGCGTTCATGCGGTGTTGACGAGGAATACATAACAGGGGATAAGACAGATAAGGAAAAATTTCTGGCTTTTTGTGAATGTCTGCAATATGCAATAGGAAATCCGTTATATCATTGGACACATCTTGAACTTAAACGATATTTCGGTATAGACACAGTCATAACTTCAGATACTGCTGATGAAATATGGGATAAGGCAAATCAGATAATTACCGAAACAAAAATGAGCCCGTCAAAGCTAATAAATAAATCGAATGTAAAGTATATATGTACTACTGATGATCCGGCAGATGATCTTATCGTTCACAAGAAAATTGCGGAGAAGGGACATATAAATGCAAGGGTTCTTCCCGCGTTTCGTCCGGACTTTATGATCAACATAGATAAGGACACGTTTGTATCGTATATAGAAAGACTGTCCGAAGTTTCAGGTGTTAAGATTGATACATATTCAGATTTGATTGACGCGGTATACGGAAGAATTGAGTATTTTCATATGTCGGGATGCCGCATAAGTGATCATGCGCTGGACAGCGTTCCGTTTGAAGAAACGGATGCTGATAGTGTAAATAAAATATTTAAATCTGTAATGAACGGCGGAGAAATTACACAGGCGGAGGCTGACGCGTACAAATCGTATACACTCATACAGCTTGGTAAGAAATATAACGAGCTTGGCTGGGCTATGCAGCTTCATATTGGAGCGCTAAGAAATAACAATGCCAAAATGTTTAAAAGACTTGGAGCGGATACAGGTTTTGATTCTATCAGTGACTATTGTATTGCATATCCTTTGTCAAGGCTTTTAAACGCTCTTGCGGAGGGGGACAATTTACCGAAAACTATCTTATACACTTTAAACCCTAAGGATAACTATGTTTTGGGCACTATGCTCGGGAACTTCCAGGGCAGTGATACGGCAGGCAAAATACAGTTTGGTTCCGGCTGGTGGTTTAATGATCAGCGTGACGGTATGACAGAACAAATGAAGGCGCTTGCAAATTTGGGCGCTCTGTGCAAATTTATAGGCATGCTTACGGACTCAAGGAGCTTTTTATCATATACAAGACATGAATATTTTAGACGGATATTATGTAATCTTATCGGGACATGGGTGGAAAACGGTGAATTTCCATCAGATATGTGTATACTTGGTAAAATAGTCGAAGACATTTGTTATAATAACGCTGTGGATTACTTTAGGTTTTAATGAGGTGATTAAAAATGAGAAAAAGGATTGCGGTTGGCGCGCTGGCGTTTTTAACGATTATATCGGGGTATAACGTATTTGCCGGCGCTGAAAAAGCTTTGCCCTCAATATCATCTGAAATGGCTTTTCCTGGTGCCGAGGGCGGAGGAATGCATGCGGTTGGCGCAAGAAAGGCTGTTTATAACGGGGAGGATACAGAAGTTTATCACGTTACAAATCTTAATGACAGCGGCGAGGGATCATTTCGTGATGCCGTTTCAAAAGGAAACAGAATTGTCGTGTTTGATGTTTCGGGCATGATTGATTTAGAGTCGCGTGTTTCCATTGTACATAATAATATTACAATTATGGGACATACCGCGCCGGGAGACGGCATATGTTTTCGCGGAAACAGCGTTAAAATAAACGGACAAAATATAATTTTGCGATATTTGCGTTTTCGTCCGGGGGCAAAGCTTGCGGACGGAAGTGACACAATAACGCAGGACGGTTTAAGTATGCCTATAGGCGCTAAAAATGTTATTCTTGACCATTGCAGTATAAGCTGGGGAACGGATGAAAATTTATCCATTGTTGGCTGTGAGAATATAACGGTTCAAAGGTGTATTGTATCAGAGGCTCTGAACAGTTCAATTCATGACAAGGGAGAGCATAGCTATGCCGGTATATGGGGCGGTGTAAATGTATCTATGCATCATAATATTATAGCGTCACATAAAAGCCGTAATCCCAAAATTGGCACAAGTGAAACGGTTTCCATGACACCGGGTTACACCGACAGAGACACGGTTGTAGATATGTGGAACAATATAATTTACAACTGGGGCGATAAGGCGGGATACGGAGCGGAAAACGGCGCTAATGTCAATCTTGTTAATAATTATTATAAATATGGGCCGGCAACGCCGGAAAATAAAAGAGCAAGAATTTTTGAACTCTCTCCCGGAAATAAATATCAGCAGAAGTGGTCAGGCGATATTTATGCAAGCGGTAATTATGTTGATGATGACAGTGAGGATGCTGTCGCTGTAAATGCTGATAACTGGCAGATAGAAAGAGGCGCCGGTGTATATCTTGGTGTGAGCGGCATACGTTATAACAAGCTTGACGAGCTTAGAAATACATCATATCTGCATAATAAAACAGTAAATTCAGCTCAGGAAGCGTATGCTGATGTTCTGTCGGATGTTGGAGCGTCGCTGCCTAAACAGGATTTGATAGACTTGAGAATTTTAGATAATGTTACAAATCGAACTGCTCCGGAGCATGGTACACACGGAAGCTCATATCTTGTAGATGATCCTGTTGACGGTATTCCTGAAGAACAGAAAGATTTATATGACTGGCGGGGGTACCCTGTATGGGAAAGTGAAACGCGCGCAGCTGAATTTGATACGGATGGCGATGGTATAGCGGATGTATGGGAGGATAAGATGGGATTGGATAAAACCAATCCGTATGATTCCCTTAATCTTGGACCTGACGGATATACATGGCTGGAGATTTACGGGGAGGATTTGATTTCGCCGTGTACGGCGGATGAGCTGGTTATATTTGATGGAAACGGAAGACTGTCTGTGAATACTCTGGGGGCTGTTAAGGCTGAATTTTACAGCGGAAATACTTATCTTGGCGAAGCCACAAGACAGGGACTTGAGGGAGTCAGGGACGGAAACGCGGTAATTACGGCAGGGTATCAAAACGGTATATTAAAGGAATTACGTGAAGACGTTTATAGTGAGGAATTTATAATGCCGGAAGTATCAGGCGATATAAAACGCGTATTTGTTTGGGAAAGTCTTGAAAGTATGAAGCCTGTGAAAGGAGCAGGATTTGCCGCTTCGGCCGATACCGAGCTTGAAAGCGGAATGAATATTCTTTCAGCAAAGCTTACTTATGATGATGGCAGTTTTAAAATTGTTCCTGTTACAGTTGAGACTGTAGACTATGAGGAAATGAACCCTCAGGCTGTATCGGGTGATTTTGAAATTGTTGGAACGCTTGAAGATATACCTAATATTGTCAAGGACTGCTATACAGGTATATATGCTGATGACTTTGTTGTTGCGGCGGGTTATAATGACAGCTTTAAGCGCGTCATAAAATACGGAAAAAAGAGCAATGACTCCTTGTCGGAAAAGGATGATAAAGGTTATAGGTATATCAAAATTTCAGTAAACGGCGGTCATGCTGATCTGTATGCCGCAAAAAATCTTGCTCAGTGGGATAAGCTTTCAGAAAGCGGCTACGATTACAAGGGCGCTGACCCCACAGCGGGAACCTATATTATAAATCACGAAGAAAAGTCATATTCCGCTTTTGTTCCGTGGAGAGTTGTAACTGAGAAAACAATGCCTCAGGTCACTATAGATAATGTAGAAGAAAATTCACGTATCGGCTTTAATGAAAGCCTAAGAGTGACGATTAAAGCGCAGCAGGGAAGTATGGTTACAGACGCGTTTGTACTGCTTAACGGTAAGATTACAGCGGAAGTTACAGGACTTAATATAGATGAAAGCGGTGGGACGATAGATATACCATTATCATTTGTGAATGCTCAGAAGGGTACAATAACGGTTATGTGTTTTGACAGTAACTTCCAATCCGCGTCAGATGCGGTGAATGTATTTATAAGCGCCGACGCTAATCCGTGGCAACTCTCGGATATAGGCACATCTAAAGAGGATATAAAAACTTATATATCCACAACAGACGATTATACATATAAAATTACAGGCCCTGACGGAATTATCGGAGGGACTGATGATAAATGCGGTTATATGTATCAGAAATTCAGCGGGGACAGCAGAATTTACTACAGAAGCAGGATACAGTCGGGAAAACAGTTTGGAATAATGCTGAGAAAATCGCTTGAAGCTGACAGCGAGAGTTATTTCTTCGGAGGTGAGCAGTCTGACGCTGGCATATTATACTGTTTGAAGATGCGCGAGGCTAAGGGGGCGGATGTCAGCAGTGACACAATCGACGGTTTGTCAGGACAAAGTCTTTTTGTTATAGCTGAAAAGAGCGGAAATATGCTTAATATTTATCAGACGGAAAATAGCCCGACTGTTTATCAGACAAAAAAGCTTTTAAAATCAATTGATGTGAGTCTTCTGGGGGATGAATATTACCTTGGATTTGCTTCGGTTGGCGGTGAAGGTAATCCGCCGGATGCGGGATGGCTTGGAATTGACAACAGCGGTCTTGACGAGAATGAAAACAATCTTTATTGCTGGAATTTTGATTACGGTCTTGATTGGTGCTGGCAGACTCAGGAAAGGAATGTGTTAAGGCCGGTGTGGACATGTGAAGATATTTGCGGTAATACAAGCGGTAAGCTACTGCTTTCTCCTGGTGATGAGTATTCTGGAGAAAGGTATGTATTCCGCGAATACTTGATGAATGATGAATATGTTCCTGAAATGTCGTCAAGCGTTTTGCTGACGGGCGAAGAACCCGCAATGAATGTATATTTGCAGACAGGTGATGCAAATACCGCATATAAGATTACGTTCGACAGTGATAACAAAATAAAAGATGCTGACGGCAATGAAATAGGAGACTGGGAAAAAGATACTTTCTATAATATTGTAATGCGTGTAGGAGTTGACCTGGATACAATAGATTTAAGCTGTAAACTTACTATTGATGGTTTAGTTTCAGATGTTGCGATACCAAAGGACAGTTATTTCAGAACGCAGATAAATACAGAAAAGAAAACTCCGGTTACAAAAGCAGTTTATTTTGAACCTATATATGGTGCGGAGGGCAAATATTATATTGATGATGTTTCTGTGACTCCGAGACAGGATGATTATAAAATTGTTTCTGAAAAGAAAATGTATACGTTTGAGAACTCGGAAGGCTATGCAGGCATGACGGTAAGCGGAGCAACGCCGTCCGCACTGGAGAAGGCAAAGAAGGTGGCGGGAATTGATTTTATGGGAAAAGTAAGGCTGTCTAAACCGTCAACAGCGGTAGAATTCCCGGTATCTGGTGAATGTGAGATCAGAATTTATGCTGTATCGGCAAATAAAGAGGAAGTCAGGAGTCTTGTCCTAAATGACGGAGAAAATCATATAATTTCCTTTAATTCAACGGGCTGGGCAGACGTTGACGGAAGCGCGGCTGTATATAAATACAACGGAGACGCGGGAAATATTAAGATAAGCGCAAATTCCGGCGTTGATGTATATGGAATTGAAGTTTTCTCAAAAAGACTGGAAGAGGTAATTAAATAGGACAAAAAAATAGTAAAACAGGAAAAAAGTCTTGAATTTTTGCTCACTTTGTACAAAAAGCTTCCTTTTTTAATCAAACTGTTGTAGAATATAGATAGAATTAACAAAGGGGAGGTAGCTTTATGGTGAAAAGGAAAAACAATATTGAATACGCCGAACCAAAGCTTAGCGCTTCGGAATGGTTTAAAAAGGAGTTGAATAAGGCGCGAAAGGGTAAGTTTTTAATGCTTATCATGTTGCCGGGATTGATATATTTTATCATATTTCAATATATTCCTATCGGCGGTTTGCTGA
>CAJTPP010000023.1:22225-31720 GCA_910578235.1 uncultured Clostridia bacterium
TTTAAAGATTATAGTTCAAGACTTGGTGTGATCGGGAGCCCATGGATGGACTATGCGGGCTTGGGGCATTTTATAAGATTTTTAAATACGCCGGATGTATGGAGATATATATGGAATACAATAGCGCTGAGTCTGTTACATATTATATGGCTTTTTCCGCTGGCGATTATACTGGCCTTGTTTATAAACGAGCTTCGTTCGCTGAAGTTTAAGAAGGTTGTTCAGACGGTATCATATCTGCCGCATTTTGTGTCTGTTGCCGCGGTGGCGGGTATGCTTACTCTTTTTCTTTCTTCACAGGGTACGCCGTCAAGCGCGGGAAGCTATATGAATGAGGGTATTGTAAATCAGATATTGTTAAAGCTTGGACTTATTAAGAACGGTATTTCATTTCTTGATAAGACGGAGTGTTTCAGAACAATTTATATTGCTTCAGATGTGTGGCAGGGAATAGGATGGAGCGCTATCGTTTATATTGCGGCGCTTTCGGGCGTTGATCAGGAGCTATATGAGGCGGCTACGATTGACGGGGCAACGAGAGTGCAGAAGATGTGGTATATATCGGTACAGCTTATTAAACCAACAATAGTTTTGCTGCTTGTTATGCAAATTGGCAAGATAATGTCACTTGGCTCCGATAAGGCCCTGTTGCTTCAGAGAGAGGTAACATATCCGAAATCACAGATTTTGAGTACATATATTTATAACCTCGGTATCGGTAAAGGTGAATTCGATTATTCAGCCGCGATAGGTCTGTTCAACTCGGGAATTAACGTGCTGCTTGTTATTGTAGCAAACATGGTTTCCAAGAAGCTGACAGATACGAGCTTGTGGTAAAGGAGGGGACATAATGGTACAGGATAAATCAATATCGTCAAAAATTCTTGATGTTATAATTTATGTGTCGCTCATTTTACTGCTGATTGTGACTCTGTATCCGATTATTTATATATTTTCGGTATCAGTTTCATCAACAACGGCATATGAGAGCGGACGCGTATTCTTCCTTCCGGTTGAATTCAATATTGAAGCTTATAAGGTAATAATGAAGGCCGGAACAATTCCGCGTTCTTTTGTCAACTCGGTTATATATACGGTTGTATATACTGTTGTGTCATTGTTTATGACAACAACAATGGCGTATCCTTTGTCACGTTCAAAAGACAGAGTGGCGTTTAAGGGTTTTTTCTCAAAGCTTGTAATATTTACAATGTTCTTTAATGCCGGTATTATTCCTAACTATTTGGTAGTAAAGGGACTGGGACTTATGGATAGCATGTGGGCGCTGATACTGCCTACGGCAATATCCACATATAATCTTGTGGTTATGCGCTCATTTTTTGAAGGTATTCCAATTGATTTGGAGGAAGCCGCGTTTATTGACGGCGCTAATGAGATTACAATATTCTGGAAAATAATGCTTCCGCTGTCAAAGGCGGCGCTCGCGACAGTGGGTTTATTCTATGGAGTGTCAATGTGGAATCAGTGGTTTAATGCCATGCTTTATTTGCAGTCAGACACAAAATTTCCGCTGCAGCTTATTATACGCCAGATTATAATGCAAAATCAAATGGCGGCAGAATTGGCCGCAATGGGTGACACGTCTATGATAACGGATCAGACGACAAACTCGGTAAGCCTGAAATATGCGACGCTGTTCCTTTCTATTCTTCCGATGCTTGCGGTGTATCCGTTTATACAGAAGTACTTTGTAAAAGGTGTAATGGTAGGTTCAGTAAAGGGTTAATAAAATAAGTGGATTTATAAGGAGAAATAAAATGAGACTAAACAAAGTTATAGCTTTATCTTTAACAGCGGCAATGGCAGTGCCTATGCTTTCTGCCTGCGGTAAACCGAAAACATCGACAGTTGATGAAAACGGAAATAAAATTTACTCGTATACATTGAATATGTATACGCAGGATGACAATGAATATCCCGCTCAGGAGGACACATTATTTAATAATTATATCCGTGATAAGTTTGGCGTAAGGTTTGACTATGACAGAATTCCGAGAACTGACTGGGAAACAAAGACAAATACATATTTTGCGACAGGAGATTCTCCCGATGTGACTATCGGCGGTAAGGAAATGAACTATAAAGCATGGGGCAACGAGGGATATCTTGCGCCTATCGACTATACAAAGCTCCCGAACTGGTGTGCGCTTTGGGGTGATAATCTTGATAAAGTAGTATCGCTTGCGTCAAATTCAGACGGTAATTTGTACTATCTGCCGACTGTAAGACAAGAGAAGGTTCAGATGTGCTGGCTTTACAGGAAGGACATATTTGACGCTTTAAATATTACATTCCCGAAAACGGCTGATGAATTTGTTGAAGCATGTAAAAAGATCAAGGAGAAGTATCCTGACAATATAGTTGTTTCATCAAACGGTCAGAAGAAAAGCTCGCTTACGGGATTTTTCCAGATGTTCTGGATACCGGAGCTGATTTTACAGACTCAGTCGTGTATTGATCCGGTAACAAATGAGTTTGTTCCTTATGCGATGGCTTCAGACAACGCAAGAGAAATGTATAAATTTGTAAACAGTCTGTATAAGGAAGGTTTGATTGACAAAGAAATTCTTTCAATAGAGAAGGATAACTTCTATACGCGCTGCGCGCAGAATAATGCGTTTGTTACTTATAACTATGTATATAATACAGATACGTTTAACAACAAAACAAATGTAAACGGAAATACAGGCGCAAACTGGAGCTGGGCAGGCAATATGGTAACAGCTTATCCTGATAAGGGAACAATATATAAAAAGGATCCGCTGTATTCAAATTGGGGACCGGCTTTCAGCGCGGAACTGGGGGATGACCCTGAAAGATTTGACGCGCTGCTGAAATACTATGACTGGTGCGCTACGGATGAAGGCCAGTTATTTACATCATATGGTGTTGAGGGTGAAAGCTATAATATGGTTGAAGGACAGCCTGAGGTCGCAGACGGATGGTATCACGAGAAAGACAGTCCTGACGGCAAGAAAATTAACAGAGAGTACGGAACATTGACTTATACTTTTATTAAGCATCCGAAACTGTTTAAGGAACTAAGAGGTAATCAGATTGATGAGCTTTATGACGCGTATATGGCCAATGACAAGTATTATTATTTTGATGAGTTTCCGATGAGATACACGGAGGAAGAGGAAAAAAGATATACAGACCTCGAAACTGCGCTTAACGCGAAGCGTGACGAGTATATGGCCCGTTTCTTTATGGGTGAAAGCGATCCAGCAAATGACGCTGACTGGGAAGTATATTTGAGCGATTTGAGGAAAGTTGGTCTTGACGAATTTGTTGAGCTTCAAACAACAGTTTATGAGAGAACAAAAGCTGAGGTTCAATAATTAAAATTGAAAAAACATACGAGCCGGGGATTACTTTTAATACTCGGCTCGGCGTGTTTAATATAACTAAATCAAAAGTGGCGGATTTAGGAAGTAGTAAGCGCGCAAAAAGGAATTTTCAAACAGGCGGAGGTTATTTTAATGAATAGAAAAATTCTTCGGGTAATCGCGGCAGCGGCATCGGTGTCAATGCTTATTTCAGCATCGCCCATTACGTTTGCCGAAAAGGAATTTCCTGCGGATAATACATTTCCGGCGGCTGATATCATGGAGGTTGCTGATACATATTCGGAAGATATCGGGTTATTTGCTGAGGAGGAAGAAAGCTTTTTGTTTAAGGCTGATGAATTAGAGACTAAAGTTCATGATGCAAATGTGACGGTAGGGAATATTACTCTCTACGCTGCTCCGAAAAGAACTGTTGAGGTTAGGAGCAGTAATAAGACAATTGCTAACGAGAAATTTGGAAAATATATAAGGCTCAGCGGAATGCCTGATCTTCCGGAGGACGGAAAAACGCCGTCGAGATATTTGGAATTTACGACAAAATACGGCGGTGTTATTACCGCATATGCGTCAAGCGCAAACGCAAGTGAAGAGCGAAATCTGATTGTCGGCGGAAACACAATGAAGTGTCCCGGAACTCCGATTGCGGCTTCGTATGAAGTTGAAAAAGGCACCGTTAGAATATATGCCGAGAATGGTATAAACCTACATGGTATAAAATTTGTGTCAAACGTATCCGCGCCTCAGACGGATGAGGAATGGATATCATACATTAATAATAAAATCACAATAAATGATATTACAAACGATACAGTGGATTTTGATGCTCTTACTGAAAGTTTTGAGCTTATAGGAGAGTACACCTGCCGGTATGATGACAATAACTATAAGGATGTTACTGTTACAAGCTGGAAATCATCAAATGAATCGGTTGTAAGGATAGATGGTAGAACAGCAACGGTTATACGACCCCGGTTTGACGAGAAAAAAGCAGGCGCAGTACTGACAGCTGAAATACTTGTGGGTTCATCAACTATGACAAAGGAATTTTATGTTACGGTCTCTCCGTTTGAAAATCCCGAGGGTGACGAGGAATTTATGACGTATGCCGAAAAGCAGATAAAAGCACTTGGTTTTGATGTTTCTACCGATAAGGTTGCTACAGGCGATATATATCTTCCCACAGAGATTACACTTTCTAACGGAGATGTTATTGCAACTGTTGAATGGACTTCAAGCGATACTTCATACATAACAAATGACGGAACGGTTGTAAAATATCCGGAAGTGTCGCATGCTCTCACTATGACAGCTGTGATAAAAGCAGGAGCCTTAACAAAAACATATACATATGGTGTAGTCTTGAGAAAAAGTACTCAGGTAAAGGCGTTTCCCGGTGCGCAGGGCTACGGCACGCAAACACGAGGCGGAGCGGGAGGTTATATAGTGCATGTAACTTCGCTTGGCGCTTCAGGACCGGGCACTCTTAAAGAGGCTATTGAGGACAAGACCGGCGCGAGAACAATTGTGTTTGATGTCGGAGGTACTATTGATCTCACATCTTTAGGCCGCGCACTGAGGATGAGCGGAGAGGATGACTCCAATGTGACTATTGCAGGTCAGACTGCTCCGGGAGAGGGAATACAGCTAAAGGGTTACGGAATTACTCTGTCAAGCGTGCATGATGTTATCATACGTAATATAAGTATTCGAATAGGTAATGTAAGAAAGGCGGGAGACACCTATCAGTCGGATCCGCTAAGCGCGCAGGGTGCAAACAAAAGAGTTGTTTTGGATCATTTGTCATTATGCTGGGCAGTTGATATGGGTTTTAGAGTATACGGACAAGAAATTTCCATGTCTAACTGTATGATTTCAAAAGGGTTGTACTGGAATACGCCTCATGAAAAGGGTAAGCACAACTATGCGGGCATATTCGGACCTAAATACGGCAGCTTTTACGGCAACTATATTGCAGACTGCGGACAGAGAGCACCGCGCATCTGTGACAATGAATATATTGATGTGAGAAATAATGTAGTGTCCAACTCAAAATACACTTTTGATATTTGTAACTATGAGTGGATGGGGGCAAATACAAAATATAACGTGGTAAATAATGTGGTTCTTCGCGGAAACGGTGCACCCGGCGGTTCAAACAGTAATGTTACTAAGAATGGTTCGTATAAGTATTTTCAGGGAAGAACATATTCAGGCGGTGTGTTTTCCTATTCTGTAAATAACTATGATAACACAGTAGGTGCGCGTCCTGTTAAGACTAACGAAAAAAATGTTGAAGGAGCTTTGTGGACAGGTAATTTCTCAGCAGATAAGAATAATTCGGCACAGGTTTCAAAAGAGCTTGGCGCGTTTAATGCGGGCGGTTATTCTAATATAGTAAGTACGTGGCAGGATATGATTTTGCCTGATAATATAAGTCTTAGTGAGTATGATGCGTCAGCTGTTTCAAAGAAAGGCAATACTCTTGTAAATTATCCGTTTGCCGTTCCGGACATGAAAACATATTCGGCAAATGAAGCCGCAAAATATGTATTGTCAAATGCGGGCGCAATGATAGGCAGAGGAGAAAATGACATTTCACCGAGAAAGGGAATATTGGATAATAGATATCTTGCGGAAGGAAAAACGAGATTACAGATATTGTCGGATTACAGTAAAGCGTCAGGATCATACGGTATAAAAATAGACAACGGCTATATGGAAGAAACAGCTTACGGATTACCCGTTCATACACATACTGTATATAAGGATGACAGAGGCGCTGTTGTTTATGACGTAGACGGAATTGAGGTGCCAAATCCGGAGAATTATACGATAGAGGAGCAGTATAAGTTTGTTTCGTGTGATAATCATCTTGATACGCTGTATGCGTTGGATAGAAGTGGTAACAAATATCGTCTTGTTATGAGAGAGTATACTGAAAATGACGGTGTTTATGATGCGTTTGAGTTGTATGATATATCAAATAAGCGTATTGCAAAGCCCGAGGAGTATGAGACAAAAGATACAAGCAAAGACGGATATATAGAATATATTGGGATTGAGATGAAGTGCGCTGATTGGGGCGACGGAGCAGGTAACTATGATCATGCAAATTCCGGCGGAAACGACGGTTTTTTGGGCACGGATATTGTAGATACAGAATGGACTGAAGATGACTGGCCGCAGCTTCCGACTGTTTACCGTGACGGCACGTTTGATTCAAACGGCGACGGTATTCCGGACTTCTTTATTCGTCTTATGGGCTGGGATAAGCATCCGGAATATTCATACAGCAAGGATATAAGCAGTCTTGATTTTGAAGGCAGAGGTTATACGAATCTTGAATATTATATAAATGATTATTGCGCGGGTGATACTGAGATTGCCGACAGTGAAGAAAATGTGCCTGTAAATGCGGAAAATGTACGTGACGGATCATCAAAGTACGATACGCACAAGAGTCATGAAATTCTGTTTAATACCATGCGCCGCGCAAAGGCAGAGGTTTATTATTGTGAAGGAACAGATTTTAAT
This sequence comes from uncultured Clostridia bacterium, assembly GCA_910578235.1. Taxonomy (GTDB): domain Bacteria; phylum Bacillota; class Clostridia; order UBA1381; family UBA1381; genus Hominilimicola. Next base: position 29,131 of record CAJTPP010000023.1, read on the forward strand.
ATTGAAAAGGCTCAGAGACTTGCTCTTAATCAAAATTATGAGTACGGAAGCAAAGCGTATAATGATGTAAAGGATTTTGAGACATATTTTTCAGCAGTTTTAGACGGTTTGAAGCCTGACACGACATATTCATATAAAGTTATGACATATTCAGATAAGGGTATTACCAATCTGAGCGCTGATACTTATACTTTTAAGACAAAAGTACAGTCTTCAGGGAAACCGGGACGGCCGAGGGTTATTCAGTATGTTCCGTTTGATGAACAGATAACGCTTAGTTTTGAGCCTGCGTCAGAGAAGAAATCATATAAGTCGGCAGAGGCAGGAGCGCATTATATTAAAATTATAGGAAATAATGCGTATGATAATTCTACGGATCACTACGTTTTGCGTTATTCGACAAAAAAGGATATGTCAGACGCAAAGTCGGTTGAGCTTCCATCAACAACGACCAAATATGTTTTAAAGGGATTGTCAAACGATAAAGAATATTATTTGGAACTGTGCGCTGTTTCAGGTGATGGTACGGAAAGCGACAGCGCTGTATATAATGCAAAGAAGGCGAAGAAGACCAGCGAAACAGATAAGGATGGAAATGCTGTCTATAAGGTTGAGGGTATAAACGTAATCGGTGACAGAGTTGTAGAATATCCGGATGAATATGATGTGCCGCTGTCAGAAATTGCGATAACGCCTACAAAGTATGTCGTAAACGAGGATTACGGAAAGAATATTAAAAATGCCGATATAGGCGAGGGCGACACGACTAAATTTATTACTGTTTACGGTGATGAAAAAGACTGGTATATTTATACTTTGGGAGGAATACCAATTCCGACAAGCATTGATGGTTCAGATCCGATTTTGATGCTTCGTGATGATAATCATGATCATGGTTTTACATATGCAAAAAAATTTGATACTATTTTGGACGGTCAATCAACAATTCATGCGAAAATTATGATAAAGGATGAGGAACTGGATCCGATGAATCAGGCTCCTGAATTCCGTTTCTACATACAGCAGGACAGCGCGGATTTGGGTGATAGTGACGCGGATGTTGAACAGACGGGCGAAAATACGGCGACGACATTCGGTAATATTGTAACTTTACAGTTTACAAAGAATGATATTATATTTAATGGTAAAAACACAATTTCAAAATATTATGAAGACACCTGGTATGATATCAGATTGCTTATGGATGCTGACAGAGGAACTTGTAATCTGTATATAAATGATTCTCTTGTCGGTAAGGATCTTGAATATTCGGATTCTGCCACATCCAATAATATAGCAAGATGGCAGATAAGCTCGCGTCTTGCCGGAACACAGGATGTTTATGTGGAGTATATGTACGCGTATAAGGGCTGGGATGAGCCTGTTACAAATCCGGAAGCGACTAAGAAACCAAGTAATCAGGTTGAAGAAGGAACATCGGGTGTAAGACCGTCGGGCGGAGGCGGAGGTGGCGGAAATTCGGAAAGCACTGTCCCCAAACCCGGTGAAACAGTAAAGCCTGCTCAAACGCCGGAACCGATTAATACAAGCGCTCCTGTAAAATCAGGATTTGAGGATATGGATGGTTTTGAATGGGCTGAAAACGCGGTGGATGAATTGCATGCGCGTAATATTGTCTATGGAATTACAGAAAGATTATTTGAACCGGGACGCGATGTGACGCGAGCTGAGTTTATTACTATGCTGTTAAGAGGCTTTGAGCTTATAGGAGAGGACGCGCAATGCGATTTTGAAGATGTGCCAAGCGGTTCATGGTATTATCCGGCTGTCGCAATGGCATATTCAATGGGCATTGTAAGCGGCTATAGCGATACTTTGTTTGGCGCTGATGACAAAATATCAAGACAGGATATGGCTGTAATGACAGTAAGACTTTTAACAGCTCTCGGACTGAATTTAGAAAGTATTCGAGATTATACGGGTTTTGCGGATGAAAATGAAATTTCAGATTACGCAAAAACAGCCGTTGTAAGTCTGTATCAGAGCGGAATTATAAATGGCGTGGGAGATAACCGTTTTGATCCAAAAGGCAGCGCAAACCGCGCCGCGTCAGCAGTAATATTGTATCAGACACTTAAGGAGCAGTTGTCTGAGAATATGGAATAATAGGGGAGGATAAAAATGATGATAAAAAGAATATGTTCTGTTATTCTGACTTTATGCTTGAGTTTAGGCGCAGTAGGCGTATTGGCATATAATGATGTGGACACACCGCGTCAGAATACCGCGGTTGAACTTGTTACAAGTTTGGGGATTATTGATCCTGTCAGCCCAACGGATTTTGGAAGCAAGACACTGGTTAAAAGAGGTGAATTTGCCTTGTATGCGACCAGATTGATGGGGAGTGAGTCAGCGATAAGCCGGACATCGGAAGGGTATTTTAAAGATGTTGATACAACTACGCCCGAGGGTGCGGCTGTTGAATTCCTTGCAAGCATAGGAGTAATTGCAAAGAGTGGCCGCGAGTATAATCCAAATGATGAAATTACATATGCTGAAGCAGTAAGAGTAACACTGAATTGTCTTAATTATGCGGAAACCGCCAAAATGAACGGCGGTTATCCGGGCG
>CAJTPP010000023.1:31765-36928 GCA_910578235.1 uncultured Clostridia bacterium
AATTTGCAGCTTCTTACAAATTCCGTACTCACAAAGACGGACACGGCGATGCTAATATACAATGCTTTGTTTACTAATCCTATGGAGCGTGACGGGCGCGGATATAAAAAGAGTGACAAAACTCAGATTGAAAAAATATGGAATGTATCGGAAGCTGTCGGTATTGTGACAGGTTATGAGAAAACTGTTCTTGTAAGCGGAAAAATATTACCTGAAAACAGTGTCGAAATTAATGGTGTTGTATATAATGCGGGCACTACAAACATTTCGAAATATATAGGCTGTAATGTGCGGGTATTTTATGACGATAATGAGACAATTGTCGCTTTTGCGGAAAAAGCAAACACAAATACAATATATACGTTTAGCGCGGATGATATTGAGGCTGACGGAAATAAGGTCAGTTATTATGTGAATAACAGAAAAAAGAATCTTAAAGTTTCTGAGTCTGCCGCTGTTATATATAATAACAGATATTTTTCAAGCTATACGAAACTGGACGAGGTTTTAAATATTCCCGAAGGGGAAATAACTTTTATATCGAACAGATCTTCCGGGATAATAGATGTAATAATGGTAAGCGAGTATAAGCATTTGCTTATTGAGCGTGTTGATAAAAAAAGCGGAAGACTGTATCTTAAGAATGGATCGCCTGAGGAGAAAGATGGTATCAGTCTGAATGATGTGATATCGGTTTTGCCAGATGAAAATGATGTGACGGTGTATATAGACGGTAAAGAGTCTAACTTTGATGACTTGAGAGAAAATGACGCTGTTACAATGGAGCAGAGTTTGGACGGAGAACAGATAGTTCTCAATGTTTCAAGAAAAACTGTTGATGGTGAAATTACAGGCTTATCGAAAGATACAATTAAGATAAGCGGTGAGGATTATGAAAAGTCATCTTATAGCACATCAGTATATGCGGCGGGAACAAAAGGCGTGTTTGCGATTACCACTAACGGTAAGATTTTGGGAATTGTGGAAAAATCAGCATCAGCCAATAACGATTATGCATACGTTTTGCAGTCGTATTCAGATAACGGACCACAGAAGGCGTATGTTAAGCTCTACAATACAAAGGGTGAGGTATTAACCTATGAATGCGCTGACAATATTAAAGTAAACGGAAAGCGTATCGAGTATAAGGAGATTTCAAACAGAGTTTCTAAAGGTGAGGTTATTACATACACAGTAAACAGTGACGGTATGCTGTCAAAGATTAATTGTCCTTATGACGCGAGCTCAATTGTTGATTATGTAAATGAAACAGAATTTATTAAGAATTGGAATAAAAGCTCGGTAAGATATACTGATGGCATTATGGGCATGTCGCTTGTGACAGATGATACCGTAATATTCTCAATGCCCCGATTTGACCATCAGGATGAGAGTGATTATAAAATATTGAATATATCTGATTTAAAGAACCGAACATATTCAGATGTTACATGCTATGATGTCGATCGTCAGGGCAGAGTCGGAGCTCTTCTTATAGTTGAGGATATAAGTGAAACTGTTTCTATGGGCAACAATTTGTTTTTTGTAAAAGAGGTATCGTCTGCTGTAAATGATGATGACGAAATAATATGGCTTGTTGATGGATTTGAAAACGGCGAGGAAAAAACGCTTGTATTTCCAGAGGATACTCATTCGGTAACATATGAAAACGGTTGGAAAAACAGAGTGGGAAATGAAAATTTTGATACCGGCTGCGAGAATTTTCATGCCGGTGACGCGCTTCAGTATAGTCTGAACAATAATGGCGAAGTGGGCGCATACAGACTGGTATATAACAATAATCTTACTATTTTTGATGCGTCGGATAATTTAAAGGATAACCTTGGTGAAAGCCGTTTTGAGGATTGGAGCGGAACAGGATCGGTAACAAAACAGGATTTTTATGATGATTTGTATATATCATTTGGTACAGTCAGAGCAAGGTATATGGATTATATGCTGAATTTAGGACTCACAGAAAGCGAGGTTCTGGGTTATGGAGACGGTAAGAGTAAGATACAGATTATAGATTATTATCGTCCTATAAATTTGAAGAACGCTCCTGTGTATGTGTACAGAGCAGGCAAGCGAGAGCTTGAACTGGGTGATATTGAAGATATTTCAAAGGATGACTATGTATTCGTACGTTCAAAGAAAATGGGCGAATTAAATGAAGTAATGGTATATTCATTTGACTAAGACAGGAGGCTCATATGAAAATAAAAAATAAAAAATATGTAAGCCTTTTTACAGTATTTGTTATGTTTGCGGCGTACACTCTGCCGTTTTGCAGCCCGTCATTTGCCGAGGAAGTTTATACGGCAGAGCTTATGGCTGTAAATGACAGTCTTGATCTTACAACCATATCTGACAATTATACATTTATAGCGCAGACAGCGTTATCCGATAAAAATATAACGGAAAATATGACGTCTGCCGAAAAGCTTAATGATTATGTGTATGGCCGATGCAAGTATATAACAAATAAGGGTAATAGTGTAATAGGCGAAGCGGAATGTTTGAATATATTCGGCGTTAAAAATAAAGATTATTATATGGCATTCAATGTTTTAGCGGGCGCTACCGTTACGGTTTACGGAAAAAACAGCGGCAGCGCTAAAAGATATTTGACTGCGGCAACTGCTGTAAACAAAAGAGATATTGCGGTTAGTGATGTTTTTGAAGGAAATCAAGCGGGAGTGTTTACTTTCCAAGTGCAAAATGATGAAACAGTATATATAGCATCGTATCAGGTTGCCGCCGGAGCGGAAGAGCCGTCTGATAATGACGGGGGCGGTGACATGACAATTGCGGGCTTTACCGTTGAATTTGACACGGCTTCGCCAACGGATAGTCCAACAGAGGCTCCGACAAATGCGCCTACAGGTATACCAACGGATGTGCCCGGGGTTACTCCGACAAATGCGCCCACGGACAAACCTACAGATATACCTGTTGAAACTCCGAAGGTAACATTAGCGCCGGAGGTAACTCCAACGCCTAAGGTGACTGCTGTGCCGGATGTGACTTCTATTCCGGCGGTGACAAGTGAGCCGTCTCAAATGACGGAAGATGAAAAGGCAGTAAGAAATGATGCGAAAAACCTTACACTTAAAGCGGCGAGTCAGACGGCGGTATATTTTGATATTGATTTGAATAAAACAGGAACAAACGGTTCTTCTATAACATGGGAAAGCAGTAATTCTAAATATATTGATATTCAGGAGATATCGCATATAAAGAGGAATTATACCGGAGTTGTGACGCGCCCAAGAGAGGATGAGTGTACGGACGACGGGGGTGTTCCGGTTACACTTACCGCGACGCTGAAAAAAGGAAACGCTGAATATAAGAAGAAATTTGAAGTTTCGGTAAGAAAATGGAACCCTGTGTATTATAATGATTTTCAGGAGGATGTTGTAACGCGTCCGGACGGTGATTACAGGGAAATAGCGGATGGTGTGACAGCGGTAAACGGAGAGATATTCCGGGGAATACGTGTTGACACATTAAAAGAGTCGCGGTGCTTTGACTCGTTTTTGCATGGTGATAATGATACGCCTAAGCACTTTGATAAGCGTATAATGGCAACCGACAGCAAGTATGGACGTCCTAAAGCACTTACATCTGAAACAGACGAGGAAAAGGCTGACGGACGATATAATGAGAATTTTGCCTTTTACTACAATGAATACCAAAAGCACGAAGTAAATTCCACTCCTCTTTGGATACAGTTGATAGACCCTGCAACAAAGCAGGCTCCAAAAGGTGTGATTATGATGTCTATGGATATTTATGTAATAGACGGTAATCAGAAGTTCAATATGGGCTTGGGAACATCAAAGGCTTCTCAGATGTGTCGTTTTATGCTTGGCAGTAAACCTACGTCAAACTTTAAGGGATATAATGCGGCAGGATATGTGAGACTGTTTGATAATGAGTCGTCTATAGATTTTATGGGCGGTGACAGCAGTTATCGTCATCCCGTAGGAGATTGGGTAAAGGCAGTTATAGTGGCAAATTCAAATACGCATAAATGGGATTTTTACTATGACGGTATGCAGATGGCTACGGGCTTGAATTTCAGAAATGCCCAGGATATGTTCCCGACTATTGAGTTTATGATGGACAGAAATACTACCGGCGGTAAATATTTAATTGATAATATTTATGTTGAAAATATGACTGAGGACTATCGTGATACATACTGGGAGGCACTGGAAATTCCAACGCTGTCAAAGGATGAAACAACAGGGTACTATATTGCGGAACACCCGTTCACATTGCAGTATCAGGGAACCGACGGTTTGACAGGCAATATGTTTATATGGAAATCATCAGACACAGATGTTTTGAAGATAGAAACCATGAGGATACCTGTAGACGAACTTATAAACTGCGGGTATACCGCGGAACAGGTGGCTGCATATAAGGCTCAGGGTATCACAAATCCGATAGTTGTTTTAGCAGAGCCTCAGAATATAGATAAGGATACATTTGTAACAATTACCGCAAAAATGCAGATTGATGACGTTCTTAAGACGAAGGATTTTAAAGTGCTCATCAAGAAAAAAGGATCAGGCACAACCGGTGATGCGGAAAAAGCAAGAGCTGACGCCGATGCGATTACATGTGTGCGTAACGGAGACAGTATAGTTTCAAATATAACAATGGACACAACCGGAAGAATAAATGGTTCAAAAATCACATGGAAGAGCAGTAATGAGAGAGTATTGTCAGCTAATGGTATAGTATCAAGACCCTCGTCTAATGCTGTAACCGTTACTCTTACGGCAAGTATACAGTATGGTAACGCAGTGGAATACAGGACTTTTAATGTATCAGTACAGCCAAAATCACCCGGTAGCTCCGGCGGCGGAGGCGGAGGCGGAGGCGGCTCAGTGAAGCCTAATAATTCGTATGCCATAAGTATTCCGGGTAATATAAATGCTGTGTTGCCGACGCGGCAGCCTGAGCAGAATAAGGAAGCTTATCCCTCCGAAACAGAAGTATTTACTGATATATATAAAGCTGAATGGGCAAGAACTGCTATTGAATATTTGTTCAGTAAAGATGTAATAAATGGTTATGGTGACGGTACTTTCGGCGTCAATGATAACGTGACAAGAGAGCAGTTTGTAAGGATGCTGCTCACAGCATTAA
>CAJTPP010000024.1:0-32869 GCA_910578235.1 uncultured Clostridia bacterium
CACCGAGTGAGCCTGATACAGAAACGCCTGGTGACACAACAACACCGAGCGAGCCTGGTACAGAAACGCCTGGTGACACAACAACACCGAGCGAATCAGGTACAGAAATATCAAGTGACAAATCAGTATTTACACTTGATACAGCTGTTAAGGGCGCGACAGTATATGCAGATCTTCCTATAGGAGATCCGGATGATCCAATCGGAGGTTACTATGAGCTGTCTAACGGCCATAAGGTTATAACATGGCTGAAGTATGACGGCGGAATTATCACAAGAGATATGTGTGACTTCGATAAGGACGGTGTACTGACACCTAAGGATCAGGCATATGCGGCTATGAATGACAAACGATCAACAGTCATTTTCGATAATTTAACTGACAGCAAAAAGGTAAAGCTTCAGGCATATTAAAAATGAAACCGGCGGAATATCCGCCGGTTTTGTTTTTTTGTATAAAAATGGATGACTAATAAATTCCTATGTAATATAAATATGGAAATATGTGAAAAATGTAACAAAAAAACAACAAAAGATATAAAAAAGTAATGAATAAAACTTAATTTTTGTGCAGCATAGCATTGACATTTACAAAAAAATGTTGTAAAATTTAATATATAGGATTACAACAAAATATTGTAAATCTGGTGTGCCAAAGTTTTGGTTAAATTAAGTCCATACATATTCTAATTGGCTAATAACCGGATATAAAATTAATAATTTTTATATTTTCTAAAAGAGTTATATCCTATAATTTTTTTGGTACATAGGAAGTAAGGGGGAGACAACAGTGACGGGAAAACAGAAAAAAATTACAATAAGCGCGCTTATTGTATTTGTTTTGATGGGTGTTATAGCTATAGCTGCGACACTTTATCCTTATACGGTTATTTCTGTATCCGGTATACAGATGACTGTTAATAATTCTACCTCTACAACACAGGGATTTGTTGATGTTACATTAAAAAATGTTAACGCTACATGTATGTCATTTTGTCTTGATTATGATGAAAGTCTTATTCAGTTATCCAATGTATCAGATAACGTTCCCATACAGAATAAAACTATTATTTCACCATCACCAGTAATACCTAATACTTCTTTTAATGTTGAACATACATTCTTTGAACAGAATACAGACGCGTTTCCGGAAGGTTCTTTTAAGGATTATTCAGATTTGCCTATCGTTAGTGTAAATGCTCCTGTTATTGGTATAGCTGACGCGGATGCCGGATATCTTGCTATGAACTTTTTCCCTGAGGAAGATAAAGCTGGCGCAAGTCCTTATATAGATAATCTTACAAAATCAGATGTAACACAGGTAAATATTCTTGCGGATTCGCCTGATGGCGTGCGTATCGGACGTATCAGTTTTAACATAATTGATCCTGTAGCTTTTTCGCAGCTTACACATGAGCAATTGGATGAAGTCATAAAAGTAGTGCCGTTTGATGAAATGATTAATAAGCAAATTCCTGGAGTAAGTCAGCTTGACGATGATGGCGTTTATGTGGGATATATGGATAATGACGGTGATATACAGTGGCATACCCGCGCTGATAAGAATATGAAGTTTGATATAAAAATCAAACCGGATCTTGTTGACGTAAGGCCGCAAGCGGAGGAAATAACTGTTTCTTCATATGAAATTTTTAATCAGGGAACGATAGATGATCTTCTTGATTACATAAATGAAAAAGCCTCTGTGATTACACTGTATTATGCGGATCAGTCAGAAGTGCCGGCAGTATTCAAATGGGATCAAAATAGTAATATCAGCACTATGAGCTGGGATCCTAAAGGCGGCGAGTATACTATAGTTCAGCAGTATAATGATGATTTTAATGTGTCTGTAAAAGTTCATGTCACACCTGTGACGTTAAAGGATTTTAGTTTTGATAACAAAGAACTGACATATTTGTATGGCGCAGACGGCTTCCCTGAAAGTTTTGAACAGCTTAATCTGCCTCAAAAGGTACATCCTGTTCTTGATACATATATTCCGAATGCCGGAATACCCGAGGTGTCGATAGAGTACTTTTCGCTGCAGGGCGGCACGGGACAGATAACTACTCTTCCGGATGGTTTTGATTCGGGAGATCCTGGGAAATTTGTGTTTATGGGGCATTTTGGAATTTCTTCAATTACATTGTTTGACGATTATCCGTGGCTGACAGTAAATAATCCGTTGCCGGATGTTGAAATTATACGAAATGTTGTGACAGATCCGGATGATATGCCCAAAGAGCTTGTTGTTGAAAGCGCTGTTACGGATGAAAACGGTGTGCTTACTATTGTAGTAAAGAATAAAGATGAAACGGATATACAGGACGGAGCAATATTTGACATAAAAATGCCGGGCGGTGAAACAATTGATAAAGACTTATTGGGCGATCGGTATACTGTCGTAATAGCTGACGGTAAAGCGACTATAACGATTAATCCTGATATAAATATTCCTGATGAGAAGAAGCTTGCACAGCTTGTTAACATGGGCGATCGCGCGGGGAACTTTGAAATAGCTTCCAAAGAATCGCCAGATAAACCTATGGGACCATATACACCTTTTGCGCCCGCTCCGAGAAAAAATCTGTATACAGGTCCTGAGGGTGAAACGGTGTATAATTATCAGTTTGATTATTCATTATCGCTTGCGGCAATGTTCCCTGTTAAAGCGGGAAATCTGCCTTCGACAACATTGACATTATTGAGATCATCCGATAGGATTGCGACTACATACAGTGGATATGACGGAACAATGCCTGGACAACTTGCGAGCTTTACAGTTGACGGGTGGACTGTAGTAAGCGGAGATATGTCAGAAGCGGGAAGTATAGTGACAATTGAAGGAACATTGTCAGACACGTCATATACAAATTATGGTAAGGTTAATAATGATGCTGATAATGTGACAGTTACTATAAAGTACTGTGTTGTGCCAAATGATGATATTGAGGAGATAGATCCAATAGATGATTTTGTATTTGATACTAAGCAGGTAGGGTATGATTACAATGATCTACAGACAAAAGCGTTTACAGTAAAAAATACAGGTCAGACAGATATACACGGTTTGTCGGCAGTTATTTCCATAAGCAGTGTGAATGACGGAGAAGCTTACAGAGAAGCTTTCCTTGTTACAAAAACACTTCCTCAGATTTTGCCGAATGGTGAAAGTATAGATTTTGATATTACCACAAAAATCGGATTGCCAGAAGGAATATATGTTTCTACAGTTTCTATTGTCTCAAATAATGGGGTTTTAAGAACTTTTAAAATAACTTTTAAGGTAACATCGAAACCCGTATATAAAATAGATATTAAAGAGAATGATTCAAGCTTTGGTAAGGCTAAAACACAGTCAGAAACTTATACTTCCGAGGCAGGAGAAGTAATCACAATAATTGCAGAGCCCGAGGATGACTGTAAGTTTATAGAATGGACGACAACAAGTCCGGATGTGACTTTCACAGATGCTTCAAACGCAACGACTACTTTTGAAATGCCTGCTTCAGATGTGGAAATTGTGGCTAATTTTGAGGAAACCTTGGGAGCGAAACTGAGAGCGACGGAATTATATGTAAAAAGCACGTTAGATATAGATCAGCAGCTTAATGATGAAAACTGGAATAAGATAGATTTTGATCCGGTAAAGCGTGAATATTATGTTGTTGTTCCAAATGATATGGAACAGGTAAAGCTATGGTTTAAACCCAGACCTGAAGCTGAAACCGCGGCAATGGAACTGACGCACAACCGAAGCAGTAATCCTATATTAATTGCCAAGGATGCGACGGATGAATTTTATAAGTCAGTGCCTATTGACCTTGATATAAGCCCTGATGAAAATCTTATCACACTTAGCTTTACAGCTAGTGATCCTACAGAGGGAGATGTAACAAGATCGTATAAGATACATGTTTACAGAAAATTAAAAGTTTCGGAACTTGTAAAATTTGAATACGGAAACTCGCCATATGGTTTGATTATGAGAGATGCATCTATTGATAAAGACGCGGCAAAGCAGGCATTTACAGATAATGGTAATACCTTTACTGCAGGCAACACACCGGATGGAGGTACAGAAGGTGTAACATACACGCCGGATGCGTGGAGCGGTGTGAACTATGACTTAGATGAAACAGCGCTATTTGTTATAAATTCTAACGGGTTTATTGATCCCGGTTATAAGGAGATAAAAAATTCAATCGGACAAGAGGTGACAACTGTTTCCAAGAAGGTAACGGTACAGGTTCTTGCAGAAACAACTGCTTCTCTGCAAAACGGCAGCTCTGACGATTTTACATATATATCACCACTTACGATTAGTTTGCCCGACTCGGGACAAATTACGCAACTATCAGATAAGAGAATACGTCCGGATCGTTATGAGATAAAATATTCATTTACTGATTTTGACGGAAAGACAGTTTCGGTATCAAAACCGCTGATTGTACTTAGTCCTCTTGGTGATGTAAATGTAGATAATGTTTCAAACGGTACTGATGTGTCAAGAGTACTTCATCGTTTTAGCGTGGATTTGGCAGATAATACCAATGTTCCCGGTTATGATTACGGCGGACGGCTGTTTAAGCTCCGCGTTTGTGACGTGAATAAGGATGGTAATGTAAATGCCATTGACGCTAACTATATAAGAGCGAATGTGTTATATCCGTTCTATAAAAATTTATCATAAGGGGGATGTGATCAGTGAACAGAATTTTTAAGACATTAGTATCGGGTATTACAACGCTCTCCTTGTGCATATCAACGGCTGCAGTAATGCCGGTTTCCGCTGTGGATAGTACATTCGGCGGCGGAACAGGAACAGAAGATAATCCGTATGTCATCAGTACGGCTGAGCATCTTAGTCAGCTTGCTGCTGATGTAAACGGGGGAAATAACTACTCGGATAAGTATTTTCAAATGACAAATGATATTACACTGACAGGTGAATGGGTATCTATCGGAACATTAGAAATGAGAAATGAAAGTCGGGATATCATAGATTCGGATCCGCAGGAGTATATTTCACCTTTTAGAAAAAATTACTTTTGGTTGGGAGAACATTTTGACGGAATTTTTGACGGCGGAGGATATACTGTAAGCGGCCTGTCGCAGGATATACAGAGTAATACATATGGACTTTCAGAATTTAACGCAGGATTGTTTGCAAATAATGAAGGTATTATTAAAAATTTATCTGTAAGCGGAAATATCAATATATACGTTGAGTATGACCTAGAGTCCTGGGAGAATAGTATATCAGACGTTGACAGAGCATCAGATTATGTAGTATCTGCAGGAGGAGTTGTTTCTTGTAATTCAGGAACAATACAAAATTGTTCCTATGAGGGAAGTATTACATTTTCTGCCAACGATAGAAATAGTGCCTATGATTCAGACTTTAGTTTTGTTGGACTTGTTGGTGGCATTACAGGATACAGTGATATAAATAACCGTATTGAAAGTTGTCATAATTCGGCAGATATTTCCGTTGTTCAGGGTATTTCCGTTGGTCATGACAGTGAGGTGATTGCAGCTGGAGGTATAGCCGGAGGATCATCACACAGCAGAATATCAGCATGTTATAATGCCGGAAGAATTTCCGAGTCGTATGACTATTATCCGAAAGAGATAAGTATTTCAGGGATTGTTGGGGAAAGTTTGGCTATAGAACCTTATATATCTTCTTGCTATAACATAGGTTCTATTTCAGCCCATGGGCATGCACGTCAAATTGGCGGAGGTAATGTGTCATGGTGCTGTTATCTGGATGATGCTGAAGATGCGTCAAGCTCTGAAATAGGTGTTTTACCAAAAACGTCACAGCAATTTGCTTCTGGTGACGCTGCATATTTCTTGAATGAAAATAAAAGTACGGGTACTTTACCATGGTATCAGACATTAGGTGAAGATAGTTTACCTGTTACAGATAGCAGTCATGGTATTGTTTATTATAGCGAGAGCGGCGGTTATTCCAATAATTCTGTAACTTCAACGCCGATACCTGAGCCTGTAATTACTCCAATACCAGACGATGGTAATTTTGGAGGCGGAACAGGAACAGAAGATAATCCGTATGTCATCAGTACGGCTGAGCATCTTAGTCAGCTTGCTGCTGATGTTGACGGAGGTATAGACTATGCTAATAAATACTTTAAAGTAACAAATGATATTACATTATCAGGTAACTGGGAAACTATTGGAGAAATAGATAAATACGATGTAGATGGCAATAAAGTGTTTTCAGGTGTGTTTGATGGCGGAGGATATAGAATAAGAGGTCTGGTGCAGCATGTCAATTCTCCTGGAATGTGGGGAACAGATAGTAGCTGTGTAGACAGTGACGATTTAGGACGCGGACTTTTTGCTATAAACAAGGGTGTTGTTAAAAATGTAAAATTAAACGGAGATATAAAAATAACCGGAACTGATGTTGAGGAACCAGTAGGCGCAATTGTTTCCCAAAATGAAGGTATTGTAGAGAATTGTTCTTTTGAGGGTAATATTAAATTTTCGGGATCCTTCTCTGGACGAAAATATGTTGGTGGTATTGCAGGCAATATTATTTCCGGTAAAGTTCAAAATTGTTATAATGCCGCTAATATAGATATCAGTGGTGTAGATTGTGGATTGATTTGCGGAGGCATCATAGGATCTACCAGTATGAGTAATAGTGTAACGAATTGTTATAATACAGGTACAATTACTGTTGCATTGGACTCATTATCAACGAGTGGAACAGCGTTAGCCGGTGGTATTGCGGCTATGGGTGATGTTACAAACTGTTATAATACAGGCTTAATTACTGCAACAGGGATTAATTCTTCGTCGGGACCAATTGTAGGTGATGCGTCTAATGTGATAAACAGTTATTATTTAAGTAGTACGTCGACATCACTTGGCGCTGATGATATTACGCTATTCAGTAATGACATTGCTTTCTTTGCGGAGGAAAATGGAGCGATTGCAAAAACTGTGGAAGAATTTGCTTCCGGTGAGGTTACATATCTGCTTAACAGAAGTATGAGTGCTGGTGGCCTTGCATGGTATCAGACATTAGGCACAGACAGTCTGCCAGGGTTAGACAGCAGTCGTGGTATTGTATATTACAGTGAAGGTGCAGGGTATACCAATACTTATATAGCGCCGGAAGTAACGCCCGGATCGACAAACAGAAAAATATATATCGATTTTATGGGGCGTGGGTCGACACCTTTGACAGAAAGTCCCGGTAAAGCTCAGCTTACAAAAGATGATTTGGCTAATCCGGAATTTTGGGTTGGAGTGGCTGTAGATAAAGTACATGATCTGCCGTTGTTTACGGATGGTATATATTCGCTTGAATTGGCTTTTGAATACAATCCACATTTTGTGGAGCCGTATTTTGAAACAAATAATGCTGACAGTGAATGGGATGCAGCATTGAAGGCCGGAAATTTGTCATCATCAAATGATACTTTGTTCTGGAACAGTGATCAGTATGAAATAATATCTGTTCGTGAAACAGATATTGATACGTCATCTGACAGAGAAAGTAAAAGTATTGCGTCTGAGAGAAAAGATGCGGGCTGGAAAATGTGCACGATATGTGTAACGATAAAAGATGGCGCTGCATTTGATAATGCGCGTTTTAGCGGATTGACGGATGAAACCAAACAATATTTACTGAAACTGCCATTTAAGCTAAATGCTGTACCAGAAGAATCAGATCCTATACAGAATCCAACAGTGTTAAGCTTTGTGCGTGGACCAGCGACTTTTGATATCGGTTCTGGTGAACAGGGTATTAATCCTTATGCTTCGTGGGAAGCAACAGTTACAGATCCTATGGATCAGACAAATTTAAAGAATTTATTTAGATTTGGCGGAGATATAAGTCTGTTTGGTTCCGGAGGAGAGGTAGAGAATATCGTTGTTTCAAAAACAGATCTAAAAGATGGTGAAACCGCAGAAGATTATCCGTTATCAAGTACAGAGCAGTTAACATTAGATGGTTTTAGAGCTGAAAATCTGGAATATTACGTAAGTGTTCCGAACGCGACGGAAAAGATTAAACTTTCAATAACCGCGACAGATTTGCCGGGTGTAGAAGCAAACGGTACAGCTATAAACACGACACTGAAAAGTGATAAGCTGTACGAAACTGAAGCAATTACACTTAATGAAATTGATAAGACAGTTGCGGCAAATGGTTATAACAATACAATAACAGTCGCTGTGGGTGATGTGACATATACAATTTATCTGCGTCGGCTGCTTGAACCGAGAATCGAGCTTAATCCCGGTAATTCACCATATGGAGAAATTGAAAAGGATGATACTATTGAAGATAAAGCTGCGGCTAAAGATGAATTTGATTTATCAATGAAGTTACCCAGTCTTACTTCATTAACATTTTATAATGAAGCATGGAAAAGTTATACAGAATTTATAGACGGAGTAGATGAAAATGGTAATCCTGTAAAATTACCATATAACGGTGATAAGGATGAAAGTTCAATATTTGTATATCAGCGTAAAGCATTTAAAGATCCCGGCTTTAAATTGTACGATAGTTTAGGTGATGAAGTTACTGATAATAACGTTATTAATTCAGTAAATCTATCATTGACTATGACATCATTTAAAGGTGGAGTGGCAACATATGATAACGCAGATTCACCTGTTGATATTGTAGCAAATGGTACAGGTAATAACTATATATTTACAGAGTTTATAAATGCTAATATTAGACCTGATGTATATCGATTAAATTATGAATTTATAGATATGTTATCAGGTTCAACGATTACAGCAACAAGATATGTAATTGCAATATCACGACTGGGAGATGCAAGAATTGATGCTAATGATATTATCAATAACAATGACTCAGCAGATGTAAAAAGCAAGTCAGGACTATTGAATGCAGGAAATTCAATATATATGTTTAAAATTGCTGACGCCAGATGTGATGCTAACTTGATAATTAACAATAATGATGCGGCAGATATTAAATCAAAATCAATGTCGTTGCCATTATTTTACAATTATTTGCCGGAATCATGATTTTTAATAAATTTTTACTTACATTCCGGTAGGATTTGCGGTGTAGATTAAAAATTAGAAATTCAGCATTGTAAATCTAAATTTTTCAATTTTATAATGCCTTGCTTTATGCACGGTTTCATATATATAAAATTAATTTTAAGAAAGGAATTACAAAAATTATGAGAAAACAAAACACACATAAGCTGAAAAGATTATTTGCATTTTTGTTATCATTTATGATGACGATAAGTGCAGTTAATGTTATTCCGCTTGTGGCATCTGCGGATGATTATGTAAAAGCTAATCTTAATATGGTTTATTTGGGAAATGGTGAAATGCCGGCAACAGAGCCAATTAAAGAAGTGCCTAATGTTTCACAGATGAATCCTGGAGATACATTTTGGATTGGTATGCAGTTGGATAATCTAATGAATTTGGATCAAAATACGCCGCCTTCTGGATATTCTTCATTTATCACTGCACATACATCAACACTTGGCGGTACTGAAACAGCTTCTACAGGTGGTTTTACAAGTTTATCTTTTGGTGTTAACTATCTGGCTGATTATATTGAACCCGATTCTATAACTCATGATGAAGGTGATTATAGTATTGACTTTGCTGTTGATTATGATTCAATTTTGGCAACGAATCCTCGGTTTGTTAATACTGCTTATAGTTTAACTGTAAATACTTATGACACTCCTACAGATTTTAACTTAACAGGATATTCACCGACAATTCTGGATAAAAATCAGAATATTAACAGTCTATATATGTATATAGACAATACATCAGCTACTAAGAGATTATATCGTCTTAAAGGTGATTTAACAGAGGATAATGATGATGTAATTTACGGATATGCAAAATTTAAAGTTAAGGCAACGCCTCCTGCTGGAGTAAAGGTGTTAGATGCTGCTCTTAACGCTCGTGATTACGTTTTTCAGGTGGGTACTGACGGTAATAGATGGAAGGCTCAATGGAATGATAATACAAGCATAACGCCTAATGAAAATTTGAATAATTATTTTACTTATAGTGGAACTCTTAATCTTAATCCTTCTACATATACAGTAAAATTTTATAATGACAAAGATGCTATGACAGCAGACAATAGTTTGGAGGGTAAGGACTTAACTATTGAAGAAGGTGAAAGTGTATCAACAACATCAGGAGCATCATTGCCAGCTGAAAGTGACTTAACAATACCTGCGAATAATGTTTTTACAGGCTTTGTATATGAGGATCCGCAGGATGATAGTCAAACTATACAATTTAATGAAAATACCGTATTCAATCCATTATTATTTGCAAATCCTACAGATACAGTTCTGAAGGTATATGCTACATATGAGGTGGGTCATACAGTTACATTTAACAGTAACTATTCGTCAGATATGACTGATGCTCCGTCTGCTACAACAAAACCTGTTACAGTAGCTAATACTGCGACAAGTATTGATGTTTCAAAGAAACCGACAATGGGTAAGGCAGATGATACACCTGCTCCTGATTTTATAGTTCCTGACGGTTATGCCTTTAAAGAATGGAATACAGATCCGAACGGTAGTGGTATTACATTAAAATTTAGTGATGATACTACTCCAACAGATGTTGTTGGTGATAATGTAACAGAAGTATATGCTATATGGGAGAAAGCAGTTACGCTTACATTCCACAAAAATGACGGTTCAGGCGACAAGTCTACAGCAATAGGTTCTCCTACAGAAAACTTTACAGGTACTGTTCCAACAGTAACAAGAGATAATTATACATTTGTTGAATGGAATACTGAATCTAACGGTTCGGGTACAGGCTATACAGATGCTGCTGCTATTAGCGGTACAACATTTACAACAGATACAGATTTATATGCAATATGGACGCCGGATAATACGCTTCCGACATCAACATTGACATTTGATCCTGTACGAACAGATGTTACACCAAATCCACAATCAGTGACTGTAAATACAAATGATCTTGTATTTACAGCTAATATTCCTGTATTTAATATAGCAGACTATACATATACATGGCACGAATCAGCCGCACTGTCGGATACAAATGAGATTGATTTTGACACGGGTTATGCGGTAACAGAGGATAAGACAGTATATGCGCACTGGACATATACAGGAGCGGACGCCGTAACAGTAAACTTCTATGATGAGGATGGTACTACAAAATTATTTGATACGCAGGTTGCACCAAATACAAAAATACCTGCAGCGTCAATGCCTGTAGCAACAAAGACAGGCGCGTCATTTAAAGAGTGGCGTACAGCAACAGGCGGAGGCGGAGATGTATTTGATGAAAATTATACTATTACGGCCAATATTGATGTTTACGCTGTATATTCGCCTGATATAAAGATTACATATGATCCAAACAGCGGCACAAATGATTCTTCAATTACAGGTCCTGTAATAGGAGCAATTAGTGATATATATACAAATCCTGCTGATCCGACAAGAACATCAGCAAACGGCTCATATAAATTCCTTGGATGGAATACAAAACAGAATGGTTCAGGCGATTATGTTGAGGCTGATGGTTCTAAAACATACGGTGATATTTCTACAAACTTGTTTGACGGCGCGGCAGAAATTACAGTATACGCGCAATGGGCAGCTGTTCCTGATGATGATAAGGATAAGGTAAAAGAAGATGATCCTACAGATCCTGCTAATCCCGATCCGACTAATAAAGGTGTTAAGGTGACATTTGACAGCAATGTTGGCGGAAATCTTACTAATGGAACAGTAACAGACGCAAACCGTAAGTATTATTATCCTGTTTACGGCGATTCTTTGGGAAGTCTTCCTGAATCGCCAACGAGAGATAATTATGTTTTCCAGAAATGGAATACCAAACCTGACGGAAGTGGTACAGACATTACAGCCACAACAGAATTTGGCGATAATCTTGGTGATGATTTACAGGAAATAGCAGGTACTAATATCTCATATGAGATAACAGTATACGCTATTTGGGATATTGATCCGAATGTTGCGGCAAATGACCAGATAACAATTACATTTAATGCAAATAAAGACGGTAAAGGTACTGCAAGCGCTGATGATAAAGTTATAAAAGTATACAGAGGCGATTCTGTAGGTTATGATGTAAATCCTCCTGAAAACGGCACATTTGAATTCGCATCATGGTTTGAAGGTACAGCCGATGTAACAACAGGTATTATTGAATTTGATGTAGATAAAGAATTTGATCCGACAGCTGAAATTAATCCTGCTGCAGGTACAACCGTAACATATTATGCGGACTGGGATAAGTTTCTAAAGGTAGAGCTGGTAGATAACGGAAGCGGTTCAAATACTGCAGAGGCTAACTATACAGGCAATGTAATTGTTCCTAAGTATACTATTTATCAGATGGATCAAAATGGTGATAAAGTTGGAAACGATATTGTGACGAACAGTGATCTTTCCGGTACAGATTATGTTGTATCATATACAAAAAATGGTACTGTTACAGATTTGAAAGATGTAGGTACATATGGTATAGATGTGTCAGTATCCAATGCCGATCTTGCGGCTCAGGGTGTAGAAGTAGGATTAGTTGTTCCGGCACAGTTTGAGGTTAAGGGTGCGACTCTTACAATAAAGGTAGATCCTGATACACAGAAGCAGAAAAAAGATGCAAGCGGCGCAACTCAAAAGGCAACTATAACTGCAGACGGATTAATAAACGGAGAAGCACTTGAAGACGTTATGGATATCAAGTATTATCTTTGGACTGATGCGGAAAACAGTCCTGGCGCTGGTGATGCCGACGGTGAAATTCAGGATACTGAATTAAGCGAAGTTGCTGATCCTACGGATTTAGGTAAATATGTAATTAAGATTACACCAAAAGAGAATTCAAATTATGCTGTTGGAACAGTAACATCATCAGTTGAAGGTAAGAATGTTGAATTGTATCCTACAGCTGCTGGTACAGGATCATCATATCCGATATATGCGGCAGGTGAAGTAGGTAAAAATATTGTATTTGAAATTCAGGCAAATGATCCGTCGGCTGATAATCTGACAGTGCAATATGTAAAGCCCGATCCTGATAATGAGGGAAGTACATTAGATGTACCTGCTACTCTAAAAGACTCAGATTATAAGACAGATAAGACATTTGATAATACAGAAACAGCGACAGACAATGACTACTATATTTTAGTGTCACCAGATGCTACAGATGCTAAAATTACAATACTTCCTAAAAATGATTCAACTACGGTTGATGTAAAAGTCGGAGATGATTCTATTGCATTAACTGATGCTCCATCTGCAGGAGATCCTTCTATTAAGGAGTATACAGCAACGATAGAATTGGATGAAAATGCTGATAATGTTACAACCGCAACAATTACTATGACAGCAAGCGATGGAGTAACCAAACATACTTATACAGTTACAATTAAGAAATCACAGGCTCGTATTGCTCTAAATCCTGGTAACTCACCATATGGTGAAATTGAGAAGGATAATTCTATTGCAGATAAAGCTGCTGCCAAAGCTGCTTTTGACTCGTCAATGAAGCTTCCAAGTCTTACTTCATTAACATTCTATAATGAGGCATGGAATAGTTATACAGAATTTATAGATGGAGTAGATGATGCTGGTAATCCTATAAAATTACCGTATAACGGAGATAAGGATGAGAACGCAATATTTATATATCAGCGTAAAGCATTTAAAGATCCGGGATTCACTTTATATGATGGTGCTGGTGATGAAATTACCGATACAAGTGTTATTGATTCAGTGAACCTATCATTAAATATGACA
The DNA here is from genome assembly GCA_910578235.1 of uncultured Clostridia bacterium. Taxonomy (GTDB): domain Bacteria; phylum Bacillota; class Clostridia; order UBA1381; family UBA1381; genus Hominilimicola. The sequence goes on from CAJTPP010000024.1 coordinate 13,844, forward strand.
TCATATAGGGGCGGAGTAGCGGTATATGATACTGCTGATAATGCTGTTGATATTTCTGCAACCGGAACAGGTAATGAGCATCTCTTTACAGAATTTATGAATGATAATATAAGACCTGATGTATATGTATTAAATTATGAGTTTAATGATCCTTTGACAGGTTCAAAGATTACAACAAAGAGATATGTAGTAGCAATCTCACGTTTGGGAGATGTTAGAATTGATGCAAACGATATTATTAATAATAACGATGCAGCAGATGTAAAGAGTAAATCAGGAGTCCTAAATGCAGGAAATTCATTGTATATGTTTAAGATTGCAGATGCACGATGTGATGCCAACTTAATTATTAATAACAATGATGCGGCGGATATTAAATCAAAATCAATGAATCTTCCATTATTCTATAATTATCTGCCGGAAAATTAATCATTATAAAACATGCATAATTGAAAGGAGCATATAATATGCAACATAAAATATCAAAAAAAGTGTTATCATTAGTAATAGTCATTTCTATGTTATTTAGTTTCTGCGGGGTAATCCCCGCAGGAGCGGCTATAGATAATTCAAGTGAAACAAATGCAGAAAAAAGAGGTAATTTGTCCATGGCATATCTTGGTGATGGTACAGCGCCTACAACAAGTGCGCAGGCTATGCCTAATACAGCCGGATGGACAGCAGGCAAAGAATTCTGGGTTGGTGTTTACGTATCAGACCTTAAGAAAATGAGTGATGCTAATGCGGCTGATGCAACAAATGATGGTGCATTTACTGCAGGTACAATACAGTCATTTTTCAACTTAGATGATGCTAAAAAACCAGGTACTACAACAAATATGACAGCTGGTATAGAAACTTTGTGTGCGGGAATTACATATTCAAGTACATATCTGGAACCGGTTATTTTTGAGTGGAGTGAGGATGATTATGAGGATGAATCATCTGCAATGGGAGGTATATTATTTGAGCATCTTTCAGGATTTCAGTTCTGGGATGGACTGGGCGCAAATTATAAAGTGGCCGGAATTAACATGAATGATACCCCATTAAGCCATTCATCTGTAGATGCAAGCGGTGTAGATAATGCAGACGCTCCTAAAGCATTCTATATGAACTTAGAATCAACAAGCGCTACAAAGAGAGTTTTGAGAAGTAAAGATACATTGACAAATGATCCTTTATTCCTATTTGTTGCAAAATTTAAATTGAAGCAGACTGTTCCTGGAGACAAAATTGTATTATCTGCAATAAGAAATGCTTCTCAGCTAAGCATAGGAACAGGAACTAACAGTGAAAGATGGGCTTCTCAGTGGAATACACAAAGAAATGTAACTCCTGATACAAATTTAAAGAATTTCTTGGATTATACAGGCGATCTTAATTTGTTCCCTGCCGGACAGACCGCGCCTACACCTACACCGGCACCGAAAACAACAATAACATCAGCTACAGCTACAGCAAAGACATATACAGGAAGCAATATTACAGCAACAGCAAATGATTTTGTAATAAAAGCCGGAACAACAACACTTACACCAACAACAGATTATACAATTAAAACAGCTCCGACAGGTGATGTTAAAAATGTAGGTCAGTATACTTATAAAATTGCTTTGACAACAGAGGCTGCTAAGAAGTATCAGTTTAATGCAACAGGAGCATCAGAATATGATATTAAACTAACAGTTAATCCTGCATCGCTTACAGTAGGACTTACTGCGGCAAAGACAAAGGATTACGGTCAGGCACTAACATTGGCTGCTACTGATTTTACAGTAACAGGTCTTTTAGGCAGTGATACAGCTGCAGCGTTATTCAGCGGCTGGGGTATAACATCTGACGGTTTAGCGGCTAATAAGGATGCAGGCGAGTATCCTATTAAGTTTGCCAGTGGTAATGCTACATCTCAAACTAAAGGTAATTACGCAATAACTCTTACAACAACTAATAAAGTTAAAGTAAACAAGCTTGATACGAAAGCAGTATTTACTCCTGCAACAGGTCTTAAGTTTAAGAATGCTGCATTTGCTGATAATGAACTTGGAACAGTAAAGGTTGTTCTTGCAAGTAATAACACAGATGTTGCATCATCAAATTATTCAAACGCAACATGGACATACACAAAAACACCTGCAACAGTAAAAGATGTTGGTACATATAGCGTGGTTGTTTCATCTAATGCATGGACATCTAAAAATTACAATAAGCCGACATCAGCTGATGCTAAGGATGTAAATGTTGCTAAAGCAGATTCGGCAATCAGTGTTCCGACAAACGCTTCAGTAATGAAGGGTAAGACACTAGATCTTGCAACATTAGTTAAGGTTACAGGCGTAGGAAATGTGGCAGTATCAGATTTCACATTGTCGTATGCAATTGAGGGTGATGCTAAGGGTTCTACAATAAGCGGTTCAACACTTACAGCTGGAAATGACGGACCGGTTACGGTTAAAGTTACAGCAGCAGGTAATTCAACAAACTATAATGCTCCTACTGCAAAAACATTTAACGTAGCAATAAGTGATAAAAACCAGATAGAAGGTAATCTTACAATTACAGCAACGCCGGCAGATGTTACAGAAGGTGAAACTGAAAAGGTTACATTGAATGTAACTGGAACTACAACTCCTGCGGGAACAAAGACATATAAGTGGTATAAGGGTGAAACTGAACTTTCAAATACAACTGACACATATGAAATTGTAAATCCGACAGCAGCGGATGCAGGTGAGTATAAGTGCGTAGTTGTTGTAAATGCAGGCGCTGATTATGATGAAAAGACATATGAGCTTACATATACATTAACAGTAGGTGCAGCGGCAACACCGACTCCAACTGCAACACCGACTGCTACACCAGAGCCAACGGCAACACCGACTGCGACTCCAAAGCCAACACAGAGACCAAGCACAGGCGGTGGCAGCAGCGGCGGATCATCACTTTCAATTAAGTTCAAGAACTCTACAGAGACAGGTTATGTTGGTGAAACTCTTAAGCTTGAGCCTACAGTTAAGGGTTCAACAAAGACTCCTACATGGACATCAGCAGACAAGACTATTGCGACAGTTGATGAAAACGGCGTTGTAACAATGCTGAAAGAGGGTACAGTTAAGATTACAGCTAAGATTGGAAGCACTATAGGCACAGTGACAGTTAAGGTACTTCCTGTAAAGGCTACACCTACTCCGACAGTAGCTCCGACAGAAAAGCCTGTAATCAACGACCAGTATACAAAGCCATATGCTTCCGGTTATGAGGATGGAAACTTCCTTCCTGAAGATTACATCACAAGAGGTGAGCTTGCGTCGATGATTGCAAGACTAAGCTACGGTGATGATATTCCTAACGGTATGTACGTTGCATCATTCTCTGATGTACCGGCAGACGCATGGGCTAATAAGTACATTGGTTATCTTGAGGGACTTAATGTATTGAGCGGTTATGAAGACGGTACATTCAGACCTTATAACACAATTACAAGAGGTGAAATTTGTGCGGTAATAGCAAGAGCTCAGAAGTACAGCTTAATATCTGCTGATATGTTCTCAGATGTGACAAGCGCTGACTGGGCTAAGGATTACATTTCAACTCTTGCATCAAAGAATATTGTATCAGGTTATGAGGATGGTACATTCGGTCCGTATTCATCTCTTACAAGAGCAGAGGCTGTTGCTATGATTAACAGAGTTCTTGCTCCGTCAACACCTATAATAACATTTACTCCGCTTGATATTGCAGGCCACTGGGCTCAAGCAGATGTTCTTCTTGCAGTAAATGAAAGAAAGGTAAACGGTTCAAATGTTACTGAGCCTAAAGTAACAGCAACTCCGGAAGTTACAGCAGAGCCTGAAGCTACAGCGGATCCTAAGGCTACAGCAAATCCTGAAGCTACAACAGATCCTAAAGCTACAGCAAATCCTGAGGCTACAACAGATCCTAAGGCTACAGAAGCTCCTGCTAAATAATCAGATATAAATTAGACTGTTTTATCAGTCTGATGAATTGCGATAGCGCGGGGTGTTTAACGCCCCGTGTTGTTGCATTTCCGATAACATTGTTAATGTTGTATAAACAATGTTATCGGAAATACAGCAACAAGTATTTATGCAGAAATAAGGGTAAGGTGGTATTTTATGAAAAAATTGTATGTCTTTTTTGTGACACTGATTTTGATGATGGCAACAGGAATATGCGTTCATGCGGCAGAATTTAATGTAAAAAATTTAATTTTGCCTTATGGAAACGCATATGAGGCATATGACGCGCAGATTGAAATGGAGGGCGGTAATGACGGATATACATTTCAACTGGCATCTAATTTCAAACCAGCAGGACTTGAAATGAGTTCTGACGGACATATTACGGGTATACCTACTACATCAGGCGCGTATAAAAGAATTGGCGTGAGAATATCGCATGTGGACGGCACAAAATCTACACGTTATTTTTCAATAACGATATATCCCAGACAGCTGAAAGTACATATTATTGCTCCATCCAATATTGTATATGATGGAAATGAATATTCAGCAACTGTGGAGACACGCGGCTCCGACGGAGAATTACTGGGTGATGAGTTTACTCCTGTTTTGACATATAACGGTCAAGAAGGGCCGGTATCTGACGCGGCAATATATTATATAGATGTTATTTCTCCATCCGGATGTACAGTAACCCGGACAGGTGATACTCATCTTATAATAAATGAGGCGGCAGTGACACAGCTTACAGTTTTTAATAAGGTTTTCACATATGATGGACAGCCGCACGGTATTAATAGTGAGGATGTAATTCTTAGTCCGGCAGACGCGGGTTATACGGTAGAATACAGAAAGAACGGTGAGGAAAATTATACAACAGATGAACCTATAAGTCCGGGTTTATACATGGTAAGAGCTCATACTATCAATCCTAATTACAGAACGGTTTATACTACAGCGACAATTAATATTATGGCTCCTACCGTTAATTTTAATGTGACGAATATAAATTATATATATGACGGACAGCCTCATGAGGTGACTGTAGAACCTGATATAGAGGGTTTTACAAATTATACAGTAACTTATGCTGACTTGGAAGGAAATCCGATTGAAGGCAAACCGATAAACTCGGGAGAGTATAAAATAGTTATTGCACTAAACGGTGAAGACTCGTATGTTATAGGAAGTGTGTCCGCGGATATTCTTACAATCGAGCAGCGGGAGCTTTGTTTTACTGTTGACAATGCGTCATGGGATTATGACGCAACGGAACATGTGCCTGTAATGACAGTTAGTCCTGAAGCTGACAGTAGTTTGTATACAATAAAGTATGTTAAACACGAAAGCGGCGAGGAAGTGACGGCTATTTCAGATGTTGGCGTATATGATATAGTTATAACGCTGACAGACAGTGATAATTATAAAATAGCCGAAGCATCATCAAAATCAATTACTGTGAATGCTAAAACAGTTAATTTTCGAGTTTCGAGTAATGAACGCACATATACCGGAGATCCGCAGACGGTGAACACTGTTTCTGTACCCGCCGGGATTGCACATACTGTAACATATGTGAATTCAAAAGACGAGACTATAGATCAACCGGTTGACGCGGATACATACAATATAAAAATTACAATTAATGATCCGGGATATACCGTTGGATCTATATCACCGAATAAGCTCAGAATACGTCCGAAGCAGGTTAGTTTCACTGTAAGCAACAATGAGGCACAGTATGACGGAGATCCGCATACCGCAACTGTTGAGCCGAATACAGCAATTCCCGAAGACGCGTATACTGTTGAATATGTTGACAATGAGGGAAACCGTGTCGCAAGCGTAACGGAAGCGGGGGAATATACTATTGTAATTACAACAAACAGTAATTATACAATAGTAAATGAAATAACAGAGAAAATGATTGTAAAACCTATACAGATAGGTTTTACAGTAAGTAATAATGAGGTACAGTATGACGGAGATCCGCATACCGCAACTGTCGAACCGAATACCGTTGTTCCCGAAGACGCGTATACTGTTGAATATGTTGACAATGAGGGAAACCGCGCCGCAAGCGTAACGGAAGCTGGGGAATATACTATTATAATTACTTTTAAAAATAGTAATTATATTGTGTCTGAAGATTTTAGCGCTGTTATGAAAGTTATAGCCGCGGCTTATCTGAATATAGGTAATTCGCCTGCCGCTATGATTTACAGGGACAGCGCTCATCAGAGTGATAAAGAATGGCATAATAACGCCTTGAATTATCTGACGCAAAACGGCAGGTTCAGCGAGGAATATCTTCCGCGGGACTGTCGTGCCGATATTCATTATACACCGCTATATTCTGAAGCGGCCGACTCGGAGATTAATCCTGATTTTGATAAGTATACCCTTATAGTAAAAGATATAACTGATTTTACTGATCCGGGTATGGTGGTAAATGATGAAGGAAACGATGTAATAATTAACGGAACACTTGCGGAAGTGGAGAATATTGAGGGACTTTACACTTTAACATACACACACGAAGATACAGAACTGACGCGCTATGTTATGGTTGTAGGTAAAAGTATAGGAGATATAAACGGTGACGGTGTTGTAAACGCTGTAGACGCTAATCATCTTGATGGAAAAAATTCTGTTCCGGGCGGAGTAACCGAAGCGCGCATATGGGATGTAAACAAGGATGGAATGATAGACAAAAATGACGCGTTGGCAATAAGAAACCGTTTCAGAAATAAGCTTATATCATACTATCCATGGATATAAAAGGTCATAAGTATAGGAAAAGAGGGCGAAAATATGAGAAGAAAATCAATTTCCATATTACTGGCACTTGCAATGCTTGTTTCAAGCATCAGCATACCTGCCTTTGCAGAAAGGTCAATTACAGAATTAAATAGTACGAATACATTACGGACGGAAGCTCTTAATTCGGAGAATTCGTCTGATGTTGACACGGATATGTTTAAAGAGAACGATAATGATATCGTTCTCTTTAGCGATATTACGGATTTAAGTCAGCAGATTGAAAACGGTGCAGTTACAATTCCCGCCGATGGCTCGTATATTATAAGCAATATTGACAGTACAGCAAATAATATTGTTGTGCCGAAGGGGATAAACGCTGAACTGACACTTGACAATGTTTCTATTATAACAGCGTCCACCGCACTTTACGCGCCGATAAAAGTTGAGTCAGGAGCTACTTTGACGCTTCATCTTAGCGGTGAAAATACAATTACGTCAGGCGCAAAAGGCTATGCGGGTATAGCTGTGTACGCAAATCATGCCACATCTGATTTTTCTACGCTGATTATAGACGGTGAAGGCTCGCTTAATGTTACAGGTAATCAGCATGCTCCGGCTATAGGGTCAAATAAACTGAGCGCGGATGGTTCCACCGGTATAAGCGGTAAGATCATAATAAACGGCGGAACGGTTAATGCTGTCGGCGGAAGCGGCGGCGCGGGTATAGGTGCTTCATATAATGGCGTGGAGTGTTGTGATATTGAAATAAACGACGGTATTGTTACAGCTAAAGGCGGCGCTCAGGCGGCAGGCATAGGCGGTTCCGGAAGATGTTCCAACGGAAACATCAGTATAAAGGGAGGCAGTGTGCAGGCGTCAAGTGGTACTTTAAGTATGACATATGGCATAGGTCCTGGTTCAAGCTCCGGAGCGGGAGGCAATGTTATTATAACAGGAGGCAGTGTGAATGCTGTTTCAAATCCGCAGCCTGTGGACGACTCGGGAAATGAGCTCAGGCAAATTGTGCTTAAAATGCCAGATGCGGTTTCTATGGCAAATCAAAAGGTAACTGTAAATTCATGGAACGCATGGACAGACGATAAAGGTCAGCTTTATCCGTATATAACTGATGACACAGCCTTTTTAGCGTTAAAAGCCGGAGATAAATCTTATTATGTATCCGATATAACAACTGAGCAGTCAGAATATACACTGGAAGAGGACAATGCGGAATGTATATGTACAGAAATCAATTCCTCAGCGGCGCTGACAGTACCGGATACAATTACTGTAAATAAAAATGCCGGACATGAAAGCATAAAATTAACAACGGAATTTATAAAAGCAGAGAATTGCCCGCGTCTCATACATCTTATTACAGCATCATATGAACTGACGATGGACGGCGAGGCAGTTGACAAGTCAATAGCTTATATAAATGATAACAGTATTCTTATTGTAACTTATGCGGCGGCCGGTAAAACGCTTCATTTAAGCGCAAATGTAACAATGGACAGCAATCAGTATACTGCCGAAAAGGATATTCAGATAATCGGTGATAATACGTCTAAATTTGACTTATCAAAGGGAGATATCGTAATATCGGCTGATACGGATGACAGCACTATGATGAATGTCAGTGTCGCTTCATCGAATTATACAATTCCTAAAACAACTGTAGTTTATATAAATCAGTCCGCGGCGGAAACAGGAAATACTATAACAGTAAGAGGAGTAGACGCTTCAATAGCGCTTTCGGATGTGAATATACATACTAATATTGCGCAGAGAAATCCCCTGACGATTGGAGACAATGTTAATCTGACAATTGATCTTATAGGAAATAATACTTTATATGCGCAGAATACATCCACAATAAAGGCTATCGCCTCCACTTCTACTATTGTAATAGAAGGCGACGGATCGCTTAATTCTACTTCAGGAGTAGGAGCGGGTATTGCTAATTTTAAGAGATTAACTGTAAACAGCGGTACCGTTACTGCCAGAGGCGGCAGCGGCGGAGCCGGTATAGGGGGAAATATTGACGGCGCAGGACACGAGGTTATTATAAACGGGGGATGTGTCTATGCTTACGGAGACGGAAACGCGGCCGGTATCGGCGGAGGCGCTTCTCAAAGTGTCGGCAGCGGCGGAAGCTTTATAATTAACGGCGGTATGGTTACGGCGCAGAGCGGCGGTAACGGCAGTGGTATAGGCTATGGCGGAAGAGTGGGTTTTCCGGGCACTATTGAGGTTAACGGCGGAAGCGTTAACGCCCTGCTTGGTATCAGACCTGAGAACAGTACCGGTAAACAGTATAGGATTGAGCTCGGTATTGAAGACATTTCAGATCATACAGATGTTACATATTCAGTAGGTGATGACAATTCAAATCCGATTGCGACAAGCACTGATGAAAACGGAAAATTATATCTGCATTTAAATTCAGGCAAGCAGTGGATACGCGTATATAAAGATGGTAAAACGTATTACCGTTATATTAATCTGGAAGCAAATGACGATAATACGGGCATATGCGTGGAAAATCCCGCGGCGCAGATAAAAACTTTTGAAATTGCCGGTCAGGTGGGAGAGACTATAATTGATAATGAAAATCTGACGGTAACGGTTACTGTGCCTTATAATATTATTCTTGACGAGATTGTGCCGGATGTCACATTTGAAGGTGCGGAAGCGCTTACAGATTTGCTGGATTTTTCAAATGAAAATAATACCGCAGTGTATTCAATAGTCGGTAATGATAAGGAGCAAAAAGAATATACAGTCACGCTGCTTCTTACTCAGGAACCATCAGTACCTCAGGCAGATGTATATGATATATCCAAAGGCAATATTGTTATTATGGAGGATCGTGTACAATATGGGGACATAAGCTATAGGAAAAATGACTTAGGTTATATAATAACCGGAGAAACAACAGAGCATACATTACAGCTGGAATATTCATCGCAAAAGCTGCCGCCTATAATATTTCAGGATTTAAATATTACATCCGCTTCTCCTGTGACAATACCATTTGAAGCTCTTTCAAGCGCTGATATTACAGTAAACGGAGTATGCAGTATACAGTCTATGTCGTTAAATGCTGTCAATCTTGTAAATTTCTATAATTTGCCTGACGGCATAGCTTTAAATATTACAGGTGACGGAAAATTAAATATACAGGGCGCTTCCTCCGCGGTCAATTTAGGAAGTTCGTCAAGAATGAGCATAACCGGTGTTACTACAAGTATATCCAGCGGAGCGGGGTCAAACGCCCTTTCAGGCAGCGGCGAGTTTGTTACTGACAGTGAAACATATATGTATATTGCAGAAACAAATTCACCCGAGGTGCAGCCGAAGAACAGCGAAGGAACGGCGTTATATCAGCTCACAGCATATATATCGGCATATAATAAAACAGAGACTACATGTCAATATAATAACAAGACATATTATGTCGGAAATAACGCTACACTGTATCTCATGTTACCGGATAATTCATATATTATGAGTGTTTTATATGATAATCAGGAATATATCGGTACAGTTCAGGTCAGCGGCGCGCCTGCAAGTGTTACATTAAAGGCGGAAACACTTGATATTACATATGATAATTCAATGCTCACGTATAAAGGCGGAACAGTTGACTTTGAAGTGGGTGAAGACATTTTCAGCGATGGTGTAAGTATTAAGCTTAAACCTGATGACAGTACGCTCTCTGTTCTTGAAGAAGCTGTCAGAGATGTTGACGGAAAGAAGATTGCGTCTGTTACAATTCCCGAAAATATGAGTACTGAAACACCTGTTGTATATACGGTATATTTTGTATCGGGAGGGATAGAAAAAGAGCTTAAAAATAAAATTGTTGTTCAGAAGAATAATTCCCAGTGCAGCATTCAAAGCTTCAGACTTGAAGGTCAGATTGGTGAGACATCTATAAATGAAGATCTTAAAACAATTTCGCTTAATATGCCTTATGATCATGAATTCGAGGCCTACAAGAATTATACGGCAACGGAAATAACGATAACAGGCGCGAGCGTTTCTCCGGCGGTTGGTGAACGCAAGCAGTTTACGCGTGATTACACGGAAGCTTATATGAGAGGTATATACACTGTAAGAGCAAAGGATAATGAAACCAGAGCGGAGTATACGGTCAAAATATATAAAGAACCTGTTCCGATAGTACGCGCGTTAAGCTTTACAAATCCGTCTTCAAGCAACGGCGGAACAGTAAGAGTAACCGTAAGCGGTACCGCGCTCAGCAGTATACAAAATGCTGAAAATACCGCGAACAGAAATGTATATGTTTATTCTGAGGATGGTATTAATACTGTTACAGCAGAATATAACCCGGAAAATAACACGTATACAGCAGATATAAGTGTTCCCGCTAATACAAGCGACACTGAGGATGCAAAATATGCGCTTAAGGTAAAGATAGGCAATACTGAACAAACCCAAATCACTTCAAATACTGAGGTAAGAGTGCCCAGACGCAAAAGAGGCAGCGCTGTTATGAGCGATTTTACAATTGAAGGTCAGGTGGGAGCTACTAATATAACAGATGGTTCTGTTACATTAACAATGCCTTATGATACTGATATGACTTCTTTGCTTCCAATAGTGATGCTCGAAGATATACAGGCGTCATATTCTCCGATAGGAGAGCAGGATTTTACCTCTGATAAAACTTATACGGTAACAGCGGAAAACGGAACAACAAAAAATTATACTGTCCATATAGACAAACAAGCGGCGCCTGTCGCTTCAAGTATAGAATTTGTAAATCCAACATCCAGCGGTACAAGCAGAGTACAGGTTAAAATAAACGGTCAAAATCTTCAAAATGCGTATAACGCGATAAATGTTTCGCCGTATATACAAGTATACGGTGAGCTGACCGGCGGTGACGGAAGTATAGAGATTAATCCGTCTACAGCTGTGAGAAACAATGACGGTGATTATGTTGCGGTAATTACTGTTCCGCAGAATTTAGATGATGAGCCGAAGACGTATACGCTTTATGTAGAAATAGGAGATGTTGTTCAGACACTTACGGGTAATGTGATATTGACTGTTCCAAAGCATCAGTCAGAAACTAATGATATTACCGATGTTTTTATTGCTGATAACCAGAGTGATATTATATTTGGCGAGGATAATACAATTAGTTTGTCTGTTCCGTATAATACGGATTTGCGCTCTGTAACTCCTGTTATTACGCACAACGGAGAATCGTATTCGCCTGAGGGCGCGCAGAACTTTAATGAATCTGTTAAATATACGGTTCGTGCCGGAAACGGTGATATAAAGGAATATACAATTAATGTGACGCGTGACGGGAAAGCGCAGGCGGACAGCGTCATAATGAGCAGGCCTTCAAATTATAAGGATACAAAAATAACTATAGATATAAGAGGTCAGTTTATACCGTATCTGGATGATAATATATCAAACGACACTGTGACTGTGTCAGTTGTTCCCCGTGAAGGCGGAGACGCTATATCGGGCGATGTTCAATATGACAGCAATGTTTATGGCGGTCATGCGGAGTGCATTGTAAATCTGCCTGAAAATGACAGCAGTTCCGAAAAATTATATGATGTCAAAGTATATGTCAATGGTATTGAGCAGTCTGTCAGTCCTGACAGTGTGATTACTGTTCCTCGACGTAAAACAAGAACTATTACAGCTTTTGAGTTGAACGAGCAGACGGCGGCGGCTAAAATTACTGATACGGATATATATATCAGAGTAAGAGAAGACGCTGATATGACTGCTCTGACACCAATTGTCTCTATAGACGGTGACGATTATTCTCCAAAAGGCGCGCAGAATTTTGATAATATTTCCAGATCTGTTAAGTACACGGTATATGCTGACGGAGATGAACCAAGAGAATATATAGTGCATGTTTCAAGAGAAGGAGAGTCACCTCTTGTGAAGGTTGATTTTACATCTCCAAATAATTTCAAGGGCGGGGATGTGACTGTCAGACTGGAAGGATTTTTCTATGGTGATGTTAAAGTTTCAGCCATTCTTGTTGGCGGAGGAGAAGAAATAAGCGGAGAAATTACTGCGCTGGATAATGTCGGGGCAACGGCGGTTATAAGTATTCCCGAAAATAATGATACGGAAAATGAAAAGAAGTATCAGCTTCAATTTGTAATAGACGGAAATACTGTTATATATGACGGTCAGACTGAGATTATTGTTCCGCGACGAACAAAACGTCAGATTACACAGTTTACAATGGAAGGCGTGCAGGAGGGAGATACGAAAATTGAAGGGACAGATATTTATGTTGATATACCGTATTATATTGATATAACAGCTGTCACGCCGCAAATTACATATGACGCGGATAGTATTACTCCTGAAGGCGCTCAGGATTTCAGCAATATTAAAAACCCTGTCAAATACATATTATCATCATCCGGTGACGATAGTGTGACGTATACGGTACATGTAAATATAATAGGAGAAAGACCTTCGCTAAAAAGTATGACTGTAGAAGGTCAGGCTGAGGATACTGTGTATGGAAAGGATAATGCTGTAAAAATTACACTTCCGTCAAATGCGGATATTACTTCTGTGGAGCCGATTGTTGAATTTACAGGATCGGATTATTCACCAAAGGGAGCTCAGAATTTCACTGATTCCGCGACAAAACCTGTTGAGTATATATTTGTAGATAAATATGGAATAGAGACTAAGTATTACGTTACTGTTGTAAAACAGACAATAATCAGCAGCGGCGGAAGTTATAGGCGAAAAACCACTCCTAAACCGACAATTACTCCCGTACCTACAGTTGAGCCAACAGCCACACCTGCGGTAACGGATGTGCCTGAGCCAACGGTAAAGCCGGAAAAAACTATGCCGTATATGAAAGGCTATGAGGAAAACGGTGTGTGGCGCTTTAAGCCTGACAATACTATTACACGCGCTGAAGTGGCGACAATATTAAGCTCGCTTGACAGAGAGTTTGACGAAAACAAAGAATATCTCAATATATTCCCAGACGTATCTGTAGGAGCATGGTATAAAAATTATATAAATTTTGCCGTGTCAAAGAAGTATATTTCGGGTTATGAGGATGGAACATGCCGTCCTGAAAATATGATAACCCGAGCGGAATTTGCTGCGATAGTATCCAGATATATAAATGTATCTTTAACTGACGGTGAGGATAGATTTAATGATATATCTGAGGTTTACTGGTGCAGGCAGCAAATTAATGCGCTGGCTGATATGGATATAGTAAGCGGATATGATAATGGAGAATTTCTTCCTGAAAATATAATAACCCGCGCGGAAGCCGCGGCGATTATTAACCGCGCTTTAGGCAGAAAAATGACAAGTGAGATTTTCAGAGAGGTTACTTGTCCGTTTTCGGATATGACAGACGGGCATTGGGCATATAATGATGTTTTGCTCGCGGCATGTGAATATTAATAAGATATATGGCAGCAGCGCAGAATTATTTCTGTGCTGCTGTCAGTATTAATTTTCTTTTCTTTAATAATCATATGTATTTATAAAATATATTTAAAAGTATTGACTTTTTGAGTGTTTTGTAGTAGAATAATAGGGCAGTTTGGTGATGAGACATAACTGAATTTACATAATGACGTTGTCAAATTTTAAGATTGTAGTTTAAATATAGGGGTATGATGTAATGGTAACATGCCGGTCTCCAAAACCGTTCTTGAGGGTTCGAGTCCTTCTACCCCTGCCAAAAGTGCAACAGACCGCATAGATATGCGGTCTGTTTTTTTCTTACATAATTTTTAAGTGTTTGAATGAATTTTATACAAAATATAGTGATAATCCTTAGAAGTACATAACAGAAAAAACTACTTAAAAACCGAAATCTAAACGTGTTTAATTGAATAGATATATATTGAATAAACTAAATCTTCTGTTATATATTATGATTTGATAAAGATCTGTTTATAAAAAGCGCGAAAATGTAAAAAAAAATTTATAGACCTTTATTTTACAATTTGTTATAATAAATATATCATCTTATTCGGAGGTAAAATTATGACATTAGGAAACAGTTTATTTAACGCAAGGAAGCGGAGCGGATTATCTCAGGAAGAGGTTGCGGAAAGGCTTGGTGTGAGCAGACAAACCATTTCAAAGTGGGAAACTGACGAGACATTGCCGGATATATGTCAGTCGCAGGAAATGGCTGTCATATATCATTTATCTTTAGATGAACTAACTGAGTTTAATGCTGATGTTAAAGAAATTGAACAGCTTATTAAAAATACAAGCGAGGAAACACAAAAGGAAATTGACTGGACAAAACTTTGGGGAGAAAAATATGACATTGAAAAAGATCGCTCAGGCATAAGCGATTATACAGTGCCGTTAAATGAAATGCTTAGTCGTTTGAAAAAAGAATATAGCTATAATGATATGGACGCGTTTTTAGTATTAAAAGATATCCTTGCGGGACTTTGGATGAATTAAAATATGGGAGCGGTAATTTTGCCGCTCTCATATTTTAATATAAATTAATATCTGTATTATTTGACTGCTGTAAAGAAAAATCTCGGAAATCTGAAAATAATCTCTCCATTCGCCTGTTTGGGGTAGGCTTTTACAAGCTCGCTGTAAACATCATTTTCAAAATCTTTCGCATCATCTTCGGAAAGTACTTCAAGGTAAGGTCTCAATCCTGTGCCTTTATACCATTCCATTATGCTTTCGTGCGACGGCATCTTATGGCAGTAGACAGTTTCCCATATTGAAAAATCGGCAGAGGACTCCGCAAGCAAATCAAAATATTCACTTTGTGTCAGAGTGTAAAAAATTCTTGGATTATTAAATTTATCTTTCCACTTGATACCGGTGCTAAGCTCCGATATAATCATATGTATAGGCTCATTATAGTTCATGGGTATTTGCACAGCCAGCACACCGCCTTTATTTAAAATACTCATCATATTTTTTATCAGCTTCTTATGATCGGGAACCCATTGTATACACGCATTGGAAAATACAACATCAAATTTACAATCAAGCTTAGAAAAATCAGCGGACGCGTCAAAGAGAATAAAATCAAGATTTGGGTTTTGTTCTTTAGCTGTGTCAATCATATTTTGAGAATAGTCCGCGCCTGTGATATGCGCTGTTTTAAATCTGTCTGCCAGCACGCGCGTGCTGTTGCCGGGGCCGCATCCTATATCTATTATTTCACGTGGATTTATAACATCTATTTTATTTGCCAGATCAATAGACGGCAGGGTGCGTTCTTTAATAAATTTAATATATTGCGCCGAATTCCATTGTGTCATAATTAATACCTCCGATCAAAATTATAGAAACTCAATATAATTATATCATATAATTCATTTATTTACAATCTGTCAGGAGGACTATTAAAAATCTAAGAAAGATTGACAAGTATATAGTACAATTTTTAGAAAAAAGAATAATACTATGAGCAAAACAACGGCAGTGAGTCGGCACTGCTTAAGCATAACAGCGTTGTATACGATTTTATCGGCAGAGAATGTTTAT
Source organism: uncultured Clostridia bacterium (assembly GCA_910578235.1). Taxonomy (GTDB): domain Bacteria; phylum Bacillota; class Clostridia; order UBA1381; family UBA1381; genus Hominilimicola. The sequence goes on from CAJTPP010000024.1 coordinate 30,133, forward strand.
ACTGTGAGCCGCTTGATGTCAACATAACTGTTATTATGGCGGAAAATATCGAATAATAATATAAAATGATGTCTGAGATTTCATAATATTTACGGTATGATTACAAAAATTATACATATTTTTTTACTTGTTGATTTTCCCATTTTTATACAGTATAATATTGGAAGAAATGATAAAAACAAGGGGGTAAAAATATGTATACAGTTACAGAGGAAAAGAAAACTATTGAAAATAAAAATTGCCTTGTATATGGTATACGCTATGATGATGAATATTATGTGAAGGATGTCTCAGCGGACAAGGCAAAGGTCAAACATCTGACGGAGATGTATAACAGATATGGATTAAGTCCGACACATCTGTATGAGGCGGTTGAAAATTTTTTAAATGAAATATAGATTAAAGGGAGCGTCTGCTCCCTTTTTATTATAATGCGCGTTTTATCTGTTTGACTATGCCGAAAATGCGTATGCGTGACATTTCTTTTTTTTCAAAACGGCGCGGCGGATACATAGGATTGATTGATTGAAGTTCAATAAAATTTCTGTCATATACAACACGCTTGATAACACCATCCTCGTTATCAATAATTACAACGGCGATAGCTCCGCTGTCAGCACTGTTCTGGCATTTGACAAGAACAAGGTCATTTTCTTTTATGTCAGGATACATGCTGTCTCCCATGACCGTAAGAAATACATAATTCTCACCGTTTGTAATATCATTTGAGAAAACGTAGTCAAAGCCTGTTATGTCCATATCTGCAAAACATTGTATTCCGGCCGCCGCTTTGCCTACAATAGGGATTTTTACAAAGGATATATCATCTACAGGTATTATATTGGATGGGACGGACACGTTGTCCTCCCAGCCTGTGATATATTGTGTGGAAACCCCCGCCGCCTTGGCGATCGCTTCAATTCTTTCAACAGGTATTTTTTCGGTTTCTCCTGTTGCGTATCTTTGCAGCGCTGATTTTGGTATGCCGGTTATTTTGGCAAGCTCATTATAGGATAAGCCTGTTTTTTTTATCGCTTTTAAAATTCTGTCTGAGCGCTCGCTCATAATATCACCTCGTATTAAGTATGATAACATATACGTCCCATAATTGCAAGTAAATATAGCTGTTTATTATTTTTATCCCAAAAATGGGTTGACAAATATGAAGAAGTATGTTATCATTGTGTCATCCCATAAAAGGGACAAACAGTATATATTTAATAAATTGATCCCATAAAAGGGACGGGAGGGCTATTATGACACGATTTGCGAAAGATAAATTTTTATAAATAATAAAAAGGAGGAAACATATGAATTTAAATTTAAATTTTGATTTTGACGGGCTTACGCGTCTTAAGGACTGGTGGAAAATTGTCAGAGACAATATGAGTAAAATTCAGGAAGCGTGTAATAAAGAGGTCATCGACAGGCAAAACGGTGATAACGCGCTTAATGGAAAGATGGACGCATTAATCAGCAATGAAGCCGCCGCGAGGATAAATGCCGATACTTTATTAAAAAACAAGCTTGACAGTGAGGAAACGTCAAGAAAAAGTGCAGATACGGTCTTGCAGGGAAATATTGACACGGAGAAACAGGCGCGTCAGGAGGCGGATAACAATTTGATGGAGAATATGGCTGATGAAATAAGCGAAAGAAAACGCGTTGATGATAAGCTTCAAAATCAGATTGTAAATATGTCGGCGCAAAATAATATTTACAGTTTGTATGGCAGTGATATCATAACACATAACGCCGTTTTGGACATAGTATGGACTGATACTGACTTTGCCGAAAGTTTTATGGTACAGAGTGAAGCCGAGTCAAAATCGCTTGATATCGGGTATTTATTTGATGATCACTATTTGGATATTAACGAGATGGGAGTATTTAATTCGGCAATTTCTGACCCGAGATGGGACAGCAGTTTTTCACTTTCAATAACAGAAAATGTTGAAACTGAGAAAATAGTTATGTGTATGGATATTGAAAGAAGGCGCAGCTGGCTGGAGCGGGATGTGGAACATCCTGACGGAAACAGATATGAGAATGGTATATGGAAATTTGAAATAGGCGAGATAAGCATTGATTTATACAGCGCGGATGACGGCAGCGGTACTTATGAGTTGTCCGCGTCGGGTAAATTTTATCATTCGCAGGGACATTCAAGATTTTATGCAAGCTATGATGGATTAAGAAATATAGCTCAATTGGAGGGGGGTTATAATTTTCTTGACGCGATAAATACCAACATGCTTAATATATCTAAAATCCCGGTGATTAAGGTTGACAGCGATCTGTCCGCCACATCAAACAATCCTGTGAAAAACAAAACTATATATGCGAAATTTGAGGAATTTAACACATCGCTTGACGCAATGCGGTCTGTTATAGGAACATTAACATCGGAGCTTGACAGTATAAACGGGGAGGAACAGATATGAATGTTACAGAAAAATGGCGGCATATGATGGCTTCTTTTGAGGATATCAGAGCTGCGGCGGCTGAAAAAGGAGCGGTATTTTCTGATAATGACGGTTATGGAAGTTATGCGAATGCGGTAAGAAGGATATACTCAAATACGGCGGCTGAAGAATATCCATATCCGCAAAAAAACGGGGATATAACTGAATATGCTGTAAATCTTCTGGACTGGTGCGGAAGAATTAAGGAGCAGATACGCCTTGCCATAACGGACAGCGGCGTCGATTGCGGAGAAGCTGTCCCGCTTGCGGAG
>CAJTPP010000024.1:32882-35558 GCA_910578235.1 uncultured Clostridia bacterium
GGCGGCAAAATACGTCAGATATCGGCAGATCTTGTAATTATAACAGATAGTCTTCCATATGCACAGCAAGGCGTCGAGTATTCAGCGCGGCTTGAAGCTGAAGGCGGAGTACCGCCGTATACATGGAAGCATATATCAGGTGTGAAGCCTGCCGGTATAAATATAAATGCTGACGGTACAGTTACAGGTATAGCAACAAGCGTGGGATTATATAAAGCTATAAATATCGGCTGTACTGACAGCACGGGGAGAAGCAAAAGAAAAAAGATTAGTCTTGAAGTTTTATGATACAATATGTATAAAATATTGTGAGAAATGTTAATAATACAGAAAAAGAACACAATATTATAGAAATATTGGGGTGAATTGATTGACTTGCAGGATAATTGTTGATATAATCCTATTATTAATAAATATATTAAGGAGTGATTGACGTATGCAAAAAGAAACAAGGAGACAGCGTTTTGACAGAATTGCCGTTGCCCGTAAAGAAAAAATTCTGGATGATCTGCGTTTACTGGAAAACTGCTCAAACCGTTCAAATTATGAGTATAGTCCTGATGATATTGATACTTTGTTTTCGGCGGTTGAAACAGCATTGCAAAATGCAAGAGCGAAGTTTACTATGGATACAAAGCAAAAAAGAATTGATATGTTTAAAAACGCGTTTGAGTCCGAATACACATGGCTTAACGGTTTCATGCGTAATGTTGACCGTTTCGGCAACCGTGAAGCTCTTTTTAATCCGGTTACTAATACAAGATGGTCATATAAGGCGCTGAATGAAGATGCAAACCGCTTTTCAAACGCCATTCTTGACGCCGGTATTAAAAAAGGCGATGTGGTCATGTTTCAGCTTTTAAATTGTCCTGAGTTTGTTTTTGCGTATATTGCCTGTCATAAGACAGGCGCGGTGAGTTGTCCGGTTAATTTCCGTTTGTCAGCCGGCGAGCTGGCTCAGACTATTGACGATAGTAAGCCAATGCTGTTCATATATGAGTCAATTAATAAGGAAGCTGTCGCTCATGCGCTTACAATGTGCAGGCATAAGCCTAAAATTGTAATAATGATTGATGACGAGGAGGGCGGTAAGCCGCTTGACGGTACTGTGTCATATACGGATTTTGTAAAATATCAGTCCGCTGAAAATCCTGTTCTTCACTGGGGTTTGTCTATATATGATGAAACTACCCGTCTTTATACCTCAGGCACGACAGGAAATGCAAAGGGCGTGTGTCTTACGAGTATAAACGAGGTATTGAGCGCCCATGACGTTATGATACATTTTCCATTTTCGTCAGATGACAAGTCAATGAATACAACGCCGTGGTTTCACCGGGGAGGACTTCATTCAGGCGGTATAACTCCTACATTGTACGCCGGCGGAAGCGTTACAATAATGCGTAAATTTGATCCTGTTGAGACATTGCGGTATATTGAGCAATATAAGCTTTCATTTATAATCGGAGTGCCGAATGTATTGGAACGGCTGACAGAGGCGCAGGAGAAAAACGGATTTGATCTGAGCGCGCTGAGAGGAATAGTGACTATGGGCAGTCCTCTTGAACGGGCCGCGTGTATACGCTATCAGAGCGTGCTTACGCCGAAGATATTTAACGGATACGGAACAACGGAAAGCTTTTGGAACACGTTTTTGCGTCCGTCAGATCTGCCCGCAATGGCGGGCACGGCGGGAAGCTCGTGTACAGATGACGATGTGCGTATAGTAAAAGTATTCGAGGACAGACGCGCCGAGCCGGACGAGCTTGCCGCGAGAGACGGTAAGGAAGTAGGAGAGATTATAATAAAATCCTATGCCAAATCATCATATGTGTACTATAATAATGAAGCGGAAACAGAACGTAAATTCCATGAGGGATATTTATATACGGGCGATCTCGGGACATGGGACAAGAATTATTTTATAAGTGTTGCCGGAAGAAAGGACGATATGATAATTTCAGGCGGTGAAAATATATATCCCGCTCAGGTTGAGGAGGTCTTGAATACGCATCCTAAGGTGGCCGACAGTATTGTCACAGCAGTTCCCGACAAGGTGCGCGGCGAAATAGTAACTGCTTATATTGTGAAAGCAGATGATTCTCTGACAGTAGGCGAGCTGGAGGATTTTTGTAAAGACAGTCCTATGATTGCGAATTACAAGCGTCCGAGATATTACAGATTTGTAGCGAGTGTGCCTGTGAACGCTACGGGTAAGAAGCTGCATTATAAAATGAAAGAGCTTGCTAAGGATGATTTAATCAACGGTCTGCTTATAAGGGTATAAATATATAGATCTGCTGACAGCAAAGCTTTTATATGCGGTGACACATTATATATATGTGTCACCGCATTTTTAAAGAGATTTCCGATATCCTGTCACGGTGATTTTGCCTGTTGTAAATTGTTATAATTTGTGTTATAATAACCTCACGGCATAAACAAAATCAAAGCTTTTGATGCCTGAGAGAACATTGAATCATGTACCTTCGCCACGGTGCGGCTTTCGGTTTTATGATATAAATAACCTCACGGCATAAACAAAATCAAAGCTTTTGATGCCTGAGAGAACATTGAATCATGTACCTTCGCCACGGTGCGGCTTTCGGTTTTATGATATAAATAACCTCACGGCATAAACAAAATCAAAGCTTTTGATGCCTGAGAGAACATTGA
>CAJTPP010000025.1:0-3204 GCA_910578235.1 uncultured Clostridia bacterium
ATTTACTTTATATTCTGCCATTGTTCGTTTCCTCCGTTTCAATAAATTTTTCGCATTTATCGCCCGTATGTAAATGCAAGTATGAGCAGAATACGCATCTGTTATCAAGCAGATAACAGTCCTCGCTCCGCTTGCATTTAGGGCATAAGTTTTCGCTGTTTCTTTTTTTCATTATAATTTCCTCCGTTAAATCTGACTTTCAGACGGTTTTGTTGTCATTAGTTTATATAGCTGCGTGTTGCTCGGAAAACGATTTACAAACGGTATGATGTTCGGGCCGACACGCATAACGCCCTGTCCCGATGGAGCATTGTCTATATATCCGATTTGTGTCGGAGATATATTCATCAGCGGCGCAAGTTCCTCACGGTCTGGAGCCGACTGATTGAGCATTATAACAAATTCTGAATTTGACAACATCAGCTTTGCGGTAGGCGAAGCCAAACACTCGGACACATTCTGCGTGATACCCGTAATCAGACCGCCGTATTTTCTAAAACGCTTCCACGCACGAGCCAAAAACTCGCTTGAAAACTGATTTGCAAAGAACAGGTGCGCTTCATCTATATAGATATGTGTGTACTTGCCCTTGTGCCTGTTTGCTATGACTCTGTTCATTATGTTATCAAGCATAACAAGCAAGCCGACAGGCTTTAACTGTTCGCCCAAGTCAAGAATGTCATAGCAGACAATACGGTTATTGACATTTACATTTGATTGATGTGCGAAAGCGTTTAGACTGCCCTCTGTAAACAATTCCATAGCAAGCGCAATATCTCTTGCCTCCGGCTCTGAAAATGTTTTGAGCGTGTTATGGAAGTCAACCAATGTTGGCGGCTCTCCTGTGTAGTCCACCATATATTTCTCATATATCTTTGCTACGGCTCTGTCAATGATAGAGCGTTCTTGTGCTTTTACTCTGCCTGCTCCGACTATCTGCTCATAAAGCGACATTATAAATTGAGCCTTGACATTTATCGGATTATCGCCATCGCCGTAATCCTTTACCATTTCCAATGCGTTTATATGATTATTACTTGCGGCGGATATGTCAATTCTCTCGCCGCCGAGCATTTTTATAATCGGAGCATACTCTCCTTCGGGGTCTACAATAATAATATCGTCCTCCGTGTTATAAAGCGCATTTAATATCATCTCAAATTTAGCAAAGAATGATTTACCGCTGCCCGGCACACCGAGTATCCAACCGTTGCCGTTTTGCAGATTTTTTCTGTTACATAAAATAAGATTATGGGATATAGCGTTTACTCCGTAGAATAAGCCGTTTCTATCCATAATCTCCTGTGTCTTAAACGGCATAAACACCGCCGTGCTTTCAGTGGTGAGCGTTCTGAGTGCGTCAATCTTTCTTATTCCGTATGGTAAGACGGTTTTCAGTCCGTCCTCCTGCTGCCATTTCAGCGTTGAGAATTGACAAAGGTGTTTTCTGCCGATAGACAATATTGTTTCCGTGTCCTCGTTTAACTTTTCAAGCGTGTCCGCCGTATGCACAACAGTTATAAGAGCCGACATCATTCTTTGGTCGCGCGTTGTTAAATCATCAAGAAATTCTTTGAGGTCTTTTCTCATCTGCTCCATTTCATACGGAATGTTAGCGGAAAAATTGTTGTTCATATTCTGCTTTTGCTGCCACCTTGTTATATCGGTTTCAATGCCGAGTATTTTCTTCTGTACCTCTTTGACCGCTTCATCTGTGGGAATAGGCAGAATATCAATCGAAAACATCAGATTTCTTGAAAAGTCCGTTATTTCCGATACCATACTGTCCTTTATGAATGAAGCAAGGTCTTTGAGGAATATAACTCTGCCGTATTTATCACCCATACGGAAATAATCGCTCTTAAACTCCAAACTGTCGGGACAGATATAGTCTATAATATCGTGTCCGAGCCGCATACTTCTTTTTATATCGAGTTCGAGCGTCTGTTCCTCGCTTCCTCTGTAAAAATCGTGCAGTACCATCAGACGCTCCTCCGTTGTCATCGGAGTAATGCGTGAAGCTATCCTGTTAAAACCTACCGTTAAATCATTTTCAATACGGGTAAAGAAATTTCTTGCTTCTGCTATATTTTTCTTTGCAACAGATACCGTTACATACTTTTCTTGTATGAGATTATTACCTTTTTCCATACAGCCGAGTTGCACATCGTTTATCTCATCACGGTATGTATTAAGGTCATCTGCTTGATGTTCAAGCCATACCCTGCGCTTAAATTCCTTTTTATTAAGTTCTCGGTTATTGATTGAAAATTTTGTTGCCGCATCTATGGCAAGGGAATTTAATATCTCCGAATAAGCAAGAAATATCGCCACTTGGTCATCGTGGCTTGCAACAGAATAATTAACATCTGTAAACTTCCAACTCTTTGTAAAATAACCGCCGCATAAGAATATACCGTCTGTGTATGTTTTTGAAATAGGGATTGACTGCTGAACGCTTTTCGGTATCTTAAATTTTTCTTTTCCTGCGGAATTTGCTGATTTTCCTATCAGCTTGTCTATTAGCTTTAACTGCATTATGCTTTACCTCCTCCAAAAGTTCGTGATAGATATTTCGTGATTTATACAAACGGATACCCGACATAAGAAATTCAGACTTTATAACCGCCCATAAAAATTTCTCAAAGTTCAGTCCGTTATATTGAAAAAAGCCTGTAACCGCTACGGGAGCAGCACAGACTATACATAGCCAACTAACTGTTTCTTTGCCGACAATATTGCGAAGTCCGAAGTACACGCCGACTGCTGCGCCGAGTGCCAAAACCGAGCAAAAGAATTGACGGAAAGACAAGCCGAAAAATATGCTTTCTTTATAGTTTTTAATTTCTTTATTAACTTTGATTTCCAAACTGCGCCACCTCCTAAATTCCAAGCATAGTTTTTATAATTTGGTCTGAGCCTTTTATAAGACCGACAAGCACTAACATATTGAAAATTACCTCGCCGATGTATTTCCATACCATCGTTACGGTAGTGATGTTAGGGTCAAGTGTCGGCGTTCCTCCTGCGGATATAAAGGCTGAAAATATCACACAGGAAAGCACAATTACTGCACCCTCCAAGCATACGCCCACATAAGATTTGATAAAGGCTTTTCCCATCTGTGATGTTCCCTCGCCTGCAAACGAGGATATAGGAATGGGGGCTAATGCCGAATACATATATAACTTGAAAAAACGTCCG
>CAJTPP010000025.1:3321-35249 GCA_910578235.1 uncultured Clostridia bacterium
TCTATTGCGGACGGCAGTGTAACGGCTGCGCCGCCGATACCGCCCATTCCTGCGGTTATCTGTAAGACGATACCTCCGCATATTTCATATAGCTTTACCATTAAGTCCATAGCGTAAGTAACCGCCACTTTTGCGGCAACGAAGCGTATAAAATGCTTCAAGGCATATTCGGGTCTTTGAAAATCTCTGAAAGACGCTGTTGATTTGAAAATCGACATAGCGAAAAACAAAACAAGCAAGCCATAGCCTATCGCCTGCAAGCTGCCGTTTATATTTGTGATAATGCTCCATATACCGCCGCCCTTGAAATTCTGCGGAGTAGTTGTAACGAGCGACCATATTTCGCTCAATTTATCGTTCCAAGTAGCAAACGCATTTTCAAGATTTGCCACTATCCAATTATCTGACAATGGTTTTCACCTCCTGCATTGATATAAATTTTAACTTGTACGCAATTTGCATACCTTGCGTTTCATAGCAAAACCGCCGCCCAAAACAGGGCGGCGGTCAAGCAAATTACATAATCATATCAAGAATATCCTTTGCAAAAGCGATAATTACACCGCCGAAAAAGGTTAGAAAACCGTTTGCACGCTGCGAAGCATCGTGCGATTTTAAGGATAAGCCAATTTGCACAATACCGAAGCATAACAGTATCATTCCGATAGCTTTGATAGCGGAAAAGATAAATGTTGACAAGCTGTTAATGCTTGCAAGGGGGTCTGCCGCAAATACGGTTGTTGACATTACCGACAATACCGCCGCCGAAGCCATAAGCGAATATTTTGTGATGCGTAATCCTTTTTTAGCTGCTGTGAGCCTTTGTGAAATCTTTTTTGTATTATGAATTTTTTTCATTGTCCGTTTCCTCCAATTCTAAAATTTTAAGATTTTCTATATCCGATACGCTAATATCGGCTTTCAGATATTTACTGCGTTTGATATGACTGTCCGGCATAGCACCGCCGTCCTCCGTCAATTTAATGTTCGGGTGGGACAGTATATCAAATTTTTTATCCATAATAGGCTTTTCTCCACGCACAAAAACAAGCGCAAGCGAATTGTCCAACAAACGCACTTCATCAAGCGTTAAAAGTTCTCGTCCTGCGTTTTGGAAATTCGTGTTGCTGCTGCCGTGAGAGCCTTTTGTGATACCTCGTGTGCGTGTATCAATCGTTTCCTTGCCAAGCATTTTGGAAATATACTCGTGTGTGGATTGCTCATTGCCGCCAAGATAGAGCATTGTGTCGCAGTTGCCGACAAGACTTTCCCAACTGTCTTTGAATAAGGCTTTAAGTTGTGCCATATTCTGAATGATGATTGATACAGAAATGCGGCGTGAGCGCATAGTGGCAAGTACCCTTTCAAAGTTATCGAGTAAAGCCGTATTTGCAAATTCGTCCATCATAAAATGAACAGGTACGGGCAATTCGCCGCCGTACTTGTGGTCTGCACGAAAATACAGTTCTTGAAATGCCTGTGTATAAAGCATACCGACAAGATAGTTGAATGAATTGTCATTATCGGGAATAACGCAGAAAATCGCCCGTTTCTTTTCGCCGAGCGTTCCTATATCGAGGTTATCATAAGAAGTCATTTTTGCTATTTCGGGCAAGTTAAAAGCTGCAAGCCTTACCGCCGCCGATACCAAAATCGAGCGGGCGGTCTTGCCGCTTGCCTGTTTGAAAATCTTATATTGACGGAGTGCAATATGGTCGGGTTTTTCTTCCTCCAGAGCGATAAATAATTCGTCAACGGGGGATTGATACTCGCCGCCGCCCTCCTCATCGTCATCGTCAACCTGTGCTGCGTTTTCTATCAGATAAGTCAACATTTCAAACGTCTGCTCCTCCGGCGGTGCTTTGTGCAGCAGATACAGCATTAACGCACTGTCAAGAGCAATTTCAGACTTCTCCCAAAACGGGTCGTTTTGTGATGCGCCTTTCGGTGTGGTATTCTGAATAAGGTTAGAAATCAGCTTGATAACATCTTCATCGGAGCGAATATATACAAACGGATTGTATCCGTCTGAATTGGTCGGGTCTATCAGATTAAACACCTTAATGTCATACCCCTGTTCAAGCAAAAGCGGAGCGGTAGAGCGCAGCATTTCGCCTTTAGGGTCTGCCACCACAAAAGAAGCGTTACACTGCATAAGATTTGGCTTGGCGTAAAATCGGGTTTTTCCTGCTCCGCTGCCGCCGACAACAAGCACATTCAAATTGCGCCTGTGCTTCTTTGCATTAAGTCCGAGCCGCATATTCTGCGACAGAATAAGATTGTGGAATTTATCGGTTTTATCAAGGTATTTTCTTACGATAGACGAAACAACGCCCCATTTAGCCGAGCCGTGTTCCTCGCCGATGCGTCGGTTTTCTCTTGTAGAGAAGTACAGACCGACGCCCATAGCATAAATGAATAAAAAAACAAGCACAGTTTTTATACTGTACTCATTAAAAGTGATATTGAAAGGTTTATTGATTGCGCCGCTTACTCTTTCAAAGAGTACAAACAGGTTTATACCCTGTTCATAGCAAGCTGCAAAAATTAGGGCAAGCCATATAACAACAGGTGCTATTAAGGCTAACAGAATAAAAATAGTCTTTTGATTTTCCTGTCTGTTCAACTGCTATCGCCCCATTTGCACAGCAGTTTGCAAAAGTTCATTTCGCCACCTACTTTCAGACAAACGAAAAGAGGGCAGTTCATATTGAACATACCCTCTGACCGTTAGTTATTAAATTTTTGATTATAGATTTGCATTAAGGCTTCGAGCCTTGCATTTCGATTTACCCATAATTCCGTTACGGGTACGGAAACAACTGTGTCCGCATTAGTAAAAACAACGGTATTATCTGTTACGCTTCTTTCAAATTCATTTTCTGCCATACTTTTAACCGTACCGTCATCAATCCACTTTGCATATACAACAGTGTTTTCGTTGAGTGTGATTTCGTTCACACGCTCAATTTTCGTGCGAGGGTCAGAATACCAGCCATCAAAAATATATCCGTCTTTTACGGGGATATATTCATCAAGGTGAAGCACTGTACCCACTTCCATTTCCAAAGTACGGATATATGTACCGCCATCGGAAGCGAAAATAACTGTGCGTGTGGTGTCGAGTTCCCAATGTCCCTCGAATGTGTCTTTGCTTGCGGCACTCACTTCGCAGGGGAGCATAAGAGCCGCCGCCAATACTACCGCTAATACTTTTTTTGTCATAGAAAAAACCTCCGTTTCAAATTATATATTTTTGCCTTAACGCTAATTTAATTTTACAACTAAACTTGCATATCGTCAAAAAAAATCAAGACGGAGATTTTATAAAAATTATTTTTTTATTTTATCCACGTTTCGCCGTTTTTGCCGTTTACGGTCTTATGATTATTGCTTGCTTCAAGTATTTCGTAAAATGCCCAATACGCTTTATCCTTTAAGTCGGTAAACTTGTTTACGGCTGACATATTCTTGTTAATATATTCGGTATCAGCTTCACGGTCTGTTACACGGTTGACGATAGTTACAACCTCCGCACGGGTGATGTTGCTGTCGGGTTTGAATGTACCGTCTGAATATCCGTTTATCCAATTCATACCGATAGCGGAATAGATATAACTTGCCGCCCAATGCGTTTTTGGCACATCGGTAAATATATTCTTCTGTGCCGCCGCTGATTTCGCAGATAAGTCATAAAAACGAATACACATTGTTACAAACTCGGCTCTTGTAATCTGTTCATCGGGTCTGAATGTACCGTCATTATATCCTGCTATTACCTTGTATTTTTCAAGATAGGCGATATAGTTATTAAACCAATCTTTGTTTGATACATCTTTGAATGACGATTTGCGGCTTGAAATGTTTCCGCCCTTTCGTTCTGCAATATTACGAGCAAATATAGCGGCTGCTTCTGCTCTTGTCATATTATTTTCGGGTTTGAACGCACCGTCCTCATAACCGACTACATACGAATTATGCTCCGTTGTAGGCATAATAATCTGACCATTTTTGTCGGTAATACCGTTTACAGAATTGTCCTTTTTATCTTTGAGCGTAACATCAACATTTGCCGCAGCATTGCCCTTGTTGTCCGTAACAGTAATAGTGTAATAATTATTGTCTTTGAGTGTTACACCGTTTGGAAGTGTCAAAGTGATATTATCGTCCTTAACAGTCTTGTTGACATTTACAGTCTTTCCGTCTTTATCAGTAACCTTGACAGTGTATGTGGTCTTGACATAGCTGCTACCGCTACCGCCGCCGTGTCCGCCGCTTGACGAGCCGCCGCCACCGCCTGTTGAGGTTTTAACAGGCACGGTTATTTTTCCGTTTGCATCGGTAGACTTTGCCGCTGTCTTTGCGTTCTTATCCGTTACAGTGATATTCACATCCTTAACGGCTTTAGCTTCAGTATCTGTTACGGTAGTCTGATTTGCTGTGTCAAGTATCTTTCCATCGGGGAGCGCAACGCTGATTTTACCGTCTTTGATTTCCACATAGGCGTTTTCGATTTTCGTCTTTGTGTCCTCGACAACAATGTTATAGCTGTTTTCGCCATCAATCATCTGTGCATAACCGTTGGCATCTGTGTAATCAATATTAACAGGCGGCACAATAGCCTTGCCGTTTTCGTCTGTGAGGTTTGCCGCACTGTTTTCCGTGCTGTCTGTAAATGTTACGCTCATAGCCTTAACAGGTGCGTTGTCCTTGTCCGTGATAGTCGCAGTAATTCTGTTGTCTGTGCTTATAACAACACCATCGGGCAGCTTCACGGAAATTTTACCGTCCTTAATTGCCACAAACGCATTTTCAATCGGCTGTGTTTCATCTGTGATTAGCACATTATATCCGTTTACAACGGCTTTTCCCTCGCTGTCCGTCATATCCTCCGACAACGGCGGCACAACGATAACGCCGTTGTCATCAGTGTTTGCGGTATAAGTCATTTCCGCAGTATCATTTACCGTTACAGTAATATCGGGCATAGCGTTTCCGATAGAGTCAAGAACGGTAACGGTTATACGGTTTGCATAGCTGATTGTCTTATCTTCGGGGAGCGTTACGGATATACTGTTATCCTCGTTATGTTTTACATAAGCGTTTGGAATAACGCTGATTTCATCACTGATAACGACATTGATATTATCAACATTAACTTTTCCATCTTTATCGGTATATCCCTCGCTTGCGGTAGGGAGTGTAATCTTGCCGTAAATATCCGTAATGCCTTTTTCCATAAAATCAGCATCACCGATTGCAATTACGGTAATATCCTTTTGAGCGTTGCTGTTGTGGTCGGTTACTGTTACAATAACGGGGTTTTCTCTTGTCGGCTTTATGCCATCGGGCAAGTCAACAACAATATCATTGCTCTCACCGATATGAATATCGCAGTTAGGAATAACAACATTCGTCTTGTCCGTTACCGTTACAACAAAAGTATTCTTTTCCTCTCCGTCATCACTGCCGATTGTACCGTTGTCATCGCCTGTGCTGCTCTGATTATTCGGTACTTTAAGCTGTCCGTTTCCGTCTGTCGCTCCTGTGGCGGCGTTATTGTTTTCATCAAAGATAAATATGCGTAAATTCTGCGCCGCTTCTTGTGTATCAGTATAAAAAGCTGTTATTGTGGTCTGGTCTGCATAGTCGAGCAATCTGCCGCTTGGCAGCTTGATTGTAACATTATCGTTTACATCAATCGTGATTTCGCTGTCAAATACGGGCTGTCCGTCCTTGTTGGTCAGAATAATGCTGAACGCTCCGACCTTTGCATTACCGTCCTCATCGGAGTGGTCTTTATCTACAAGCTGAGGAAGTTCTACCGTCTGCAACACGTCGCCGCAGCGTTCACACTCAATATGTTTACTGCCTGCGTGTTCAATGGTAGCTTCGGTGTCAATTATCCATTCGGTAGGCTTGTGTCCGAGTGCTTCCGTGTATTCGCTTTTATAGCTATCGCCGCATACGGAGCATACAAAAGTTGTAAAGCCGAGTTCAAGACAAGTCGGCTCTGTTACTGTTGCCGCATAGCTGTGTTCAATTTTGTCTGTGTAATTACCTTTGTATTCATCTCCGCAGTCGTCGCACTTGAATACGGAATATCCCATCTCTGTGCAAGTCGGAGCGATTACGGTTTCGGTATAATGATGTTCTTTGCAGTTTGTATAATCGCCGATATACGATTTGCCGCAGTCGGGGCAAGTGTAGACAGCGTATCCGTGTTCGGTACAAGTCGGCTCTACGGTTTCCTTGTTATAGTTATGCTCCAGCATATCCGTGTAATTGCCTACATAGTTATCTCCGCAGTCCGAACAGGTGTATGTGGTATATCCCATTGCGGTACAAGTCGAGTTTGTTACTGCTTCGGTATAGTTATGAGCAAGTTTCTCTGTATAGTCGCTGATATATTCATCATCGCAGTTTTTGCAAGAATATGTTGTATAGCCGTGCTGTGTGCAAGTCGGAGCAGTTACAACAGTGTTGTAATCGTGGTCGGATTTGTCTGTATACTCGCCTGTGTAGCTGTCGGCGCAATCACGGCAAGTATATACCGTATATCCCATAGACGTACAAGTCGGCTCTACGATTTCGCTGTCATAGTGATGTCCTGTCGGGAGTTCAAGAACAGTTCCGCACTTTTCACATACTTGCGGCTCTATGCAAGTAGCCGCTTTTCCTGCCGTGTGTCCTGTCGCATCGGTAGCTTTTATCATCTTTTCCGTACAGTTTTTACAGTTAAATTCGACAACGCCCTCCGCATCGCAAGTGGAATTTGTAATGGTATGTCCCTCGTCCCAATCGTGTCCTGTCGGGTCTGTGTAGTCCGATACATAGTTAAAGCCGCACATCGTGCAAGTCGCTGTTGTATAGCCTTTGTCAAGACAAGTCGGCTGCTTCGTTATGCGTTCAAATGAATGGGAAATAATAGGAGTGATGTCGGTTATATAATTATCGCCGCAAATATCGCAAGTATGCTCCGTATAACCTGTCATTCTGCAAGTCGGATTGTGTCTTACCGTTTTATAGCTGTGTGCGGCAAGCGGCGTGGTTTCTTCGTGAAAATCTCCGCATTTATCACACATAATGATTTTTAAGCCTGTCTGCTTGCAAGTAGCTTCACGGATAGTAACCGTTTTATAATTATGTCCCGTTGCCTGTGTGTAATTTGTTTTGATTAAATCGCCGCAGCCATTGCATTGAAATCTGTCATAACCGAGATTGGAACAGTTAGGCGCAACAGTTTCAATATAATGATAATCGTGTTCGTGCGTGTCATTTGAATTTACGGGGGGAATAACTATAATCGTGTCCCCGTCTTTTTCTAAAAGCCAAACATACGATACGCCGTTTTCGGTCATACTTTTACCGTCATATCTGTAATCAATTTCATAATATACGGGATAATATCCTGCTTCGGTGTAGTTAGGTGCGGAAGTTAAATTACATCTGCCTGCACTTGTTCCGTAACGGATAGAAGTATGCACATCATTATCCGATAAGTCCGACACGGTAACGGTATGTGCGCTTTCATCAACAGTTCTATAATATGAAGATACAACAGATTTTGCCGTTACATACTCGCTTGTGGCATAGCCGCAGTCATCGCAGATTTGACTGATATAAAAACGGTTATTGCCCGATTGTGCGTCTACATCTGCCGTGAAATTATGACTTTCAAGTCCTGTTTTCGCCGTTGCGAATGTACCTTTACAAAATTTGCAGTATTCGCCACGCTTCAGCGTTGTCAAGTGTTTGCTTTCATTATGCGGCTCGTATGTGGTCGAGTCAAAATCAAGAAAGAAATTGTGGTCGCAGCTATTCAAGCCGTAAACATTATTGTTAAAGCTGTAATCTCCTGCACCGTCAACCGCATTGATAGTGCCGCAAATTTGACACACGCTTTTCGTCCAATGATAGCCCGTATATTTAGCATCAATGCCCGGAGTACCATTATCAAGATTGCCTTTGTCCCTGCCGTTTATCATTGTACCGTCTGAGTATCTTACGCCACGATTAAGCGCAGTTTCGCCCGTCTTTGTGTATTCGGGTACACGATAGGTAAGTACCGCCGTGTCTTTATCACACACGCAGCAATATCCTGTTTCATTCGTGATAGTAGCGTTTACATCAAGTTCGTTTGTTCTGTTATTAGACGATAACCAATTATCGGCAGGGTCTACATACTCGTTACTCTGTGCCGCAAAAGTTACAGGCACAAGCGATAAGGAAATAGCAAGTGCCAATATAAAGGACACCGCCGATTTGAAATTATGCTTTTTTGTATTCTTTGTCATTATAAATTCCTCCATAAATTTAGATTTTTTTCATATATGCAAAAGAGCCGCCCGTGTAGGCGGCTCCGTATGCCAATAAGATTTTATCTCTGCTTTGATTTAGCAGATTTATTTTTCTTTTTCTTCGGTGTCGGCGGTCTGTGCTGCGGAGTTTTAACAGGCTCTTTGTTTTCTTTCGCCGTTGCCCGTTCCGCTTTTATATCTTCGACTTTTTGCCGCACCGACGGTTTACCGTTAGTACGATTGTCCGTATCTCCTATATTCCCGTGCTGCTTTGAGTTGTTCTCTGACTGATTTTCTTTCGCACGGGGTGGGGAGTTTTTTTCGGGCTGCTCCTTTGATGTACCGTCTTTACCGACAGATTGCTCGTTGTCGGTTTCTTGCTCCGGCTCAATCTCCGGCGTTGGAGCAGGGTATCCCATCTTTTCCAAAATGTAATTAAGCTGTGGAACATCGTCCTGCTTTGCGATAATGTCGCAATATTCCGATTGCTTTGTCTTATCTTTGACCGCCGCACAAAGAACGCCGTAATTTTTTGCTTCTTTGCCAAACTTTTTCAAGTCGCTTTCTTTAATCTGCATAATACATAAGGGTTTTTCTGATTTCAAAAGCTGTTTAAGGTTAGTCAAGCCTTGCATTTTATTATCGTCATTGACAAGGGCGATAATGATAGCGGCAAGATTTTTTGCGCCAAGTCCTGCAAGTTTCGCTGCGGCTTCTGTAATTTCAATACCCTCTTTGACCATTAAATCAGCGACTTCTGCGCTTGTGTTCATCTCGGTTTACCTCCTTTTCTGCCTGCTGTGTGAGCGATTGTATTTGTTTCTGCTTCTCGGCAATATGTTCTGCGTCCTCATATATTGATTTGCACATACGGAGTTCCGACCGTATTTTTCTAATCGCCGAGTTAATTTCAGATACTTGTTTTTTGATTTCTTCACAATTTTCATCAGTCCTTTCACTGTATAGCTGTTTCCGCTGTGCGATAAGTTCCTCCATTTCGTCCGATTTATCTTTATGATAAGCTGTGAGTTCCGACACCGTTTCAAGTTTATTTTCATTCAAAAACTTAAACTGCTTTTGGTATCGCTCCATCTTCAAAAGTTCTTCACGCATAAAAAACGACACCCTTTGAGGTGTCTGCTTCTTGCGTATTTTACCGAAAAAATATAGGTAATGGAAGTATAGGGCAATAAAGCCTTTCAGCTTCTTCGGTTTTACATTCCGTAAGCTGCCCTTAACCTTATATACCTTTTTCGGTATCTCTGACGGTGATGCTGTTCTGATACCGTTTCGGGCGGCTATAATTCTCTGCTGAATATCATCAAGCGTATAGCCTTTTCCGAGTTTATCAAAGCGTATCGGGTACTTGCCATACGGCGGAATGACAGACGGAAATTTATATTTGCCCTGTCTGCGTTTTATGGTATATCCACGCTCTTTGAGAATTTTCCAAAAGTCCGTCATTGTATATGATGACTTTATAATCTCATCGAGTTCGGCTTTGAATTGCCCCCGTACTGTCGGCTTGCCGCATTTCTCGGCTTTCCACTCGGCATAATGCTTGCCTTTGCCTTGCGGCTTTTCAATTACCGACAATTCGTTTTCTCTGCACAGCCTGTCGGATATTTGCCGTATCTTTTTATAATAACTGCTCGGTGAGGAGTGGTATTTGCTGCCATCCATAAACGACACGGAGTTGACAACTATATGATTGTGTAAATGCGATTTATCTAAATGCGTACCAATTACCACTTGAAATTTATCCCCAAAACATTCCTCCGCAAGCGCAATACCAATCTTGTGTGCAAGTTCGGGAGTTACCTCGTTCGGTTTGAAAGACTGTATAATGTGATAACCTAACACGCCATCTGTTTTTTTCCATCGCCGTTTAGTGTCCTGCATTTCTGTATATGCGGTTTCAACTCTTGCACAGTTTACACTGGATTGAAATAGCCGCTGTTCCGTTTTACTGCCATTAACGGCATATTCTATTACATTATCAAGGCTTGTTTTTTTCTCGTTGGAAGCGTAGGACACGCTGTACCATAATTCTTTGCGTATAGCATATATTTTTGTAATCGCCATTTTATATATTCCGCACCTCCTCCGAGAGAATATCAAACGCCTTTTTCATTTCAATAATATCCGCTGCACTGACCGTATCGGTGGAGTTTGCTTTCCGTGCAATCTGATTTACATTGTTTCCGATAGCGGAAAGTTCACGGAGCAATTTCGGGTATTCATCGGGTGGGCGTGTTTTAATTTCTGTATGCAGGATAAGGCTGCGTATAAGCTGTGAAGCGTTAAAGCCTGTATCACGCATCAGATTATGGAGTTTAATATCCTCGTTATCATTAAGACGGATTTCAACTCTGTTTTGTCTGTTCCTCGTGGAAATCACCTCCTTTCACAGTTACGCCGACAGGCGTGGGGTTTGAGGGGCAAAAGCCCCACACAAGCTGCATTTGTCCGTACAAATGCTATGCTTGCCACATATGAAAACACCCTGCGGCTGTTTTCACACATTATGCCCACCCGTGTCAGCTTCTGCTGACTTAAATACGAGATAATCGGCGAACGCTGTTATAACCGCCTTGATTTTATGCGGACAAATACTTTTTGTCGCTTTCCACGCTTCGTAGCAAGCGTCAAGCGTATCTTCGAGTTTCAAAAGTTCGATTATCTGCTCCGCAGATAATTCGGAAGTATCCTCAAAGAAAGCTAAAATATAGCTTTTATCAACTATTTCAAAAGAACGTCTTATGATTTCTTCGGCAGGCAAGCCGAGCAGTTCCATTTCAAAATAGTCAAAATCTCTGCTGATTTTTTCGTGTAAAATGTGTTCTAAATCTTTTCTTTTTACCATTGTAAAAGTTCCTCCGTTTTAATGTATTTTATATGTAAAAAATGACTTCCCTTGTAAAAGAGAAGCCATTTTTTCCACCTTGTTCGGAACATCATATAACAAAAATTTCTGTTCCGTAAAAATCTCTGAATATGATGTACTTTTCTATTCATCACCAAGAAAGTCCCAATCTATATCGGAATTTTCCGCAGTATCTTCGGAAATTTCCTCCTGTCTGCTTTCTTCAAGTGATGTATATTTTGCTGTCGCAAAATTAGCGATACAAGACAATATAAAGTTCGGTATTTCCTTTTCTAATCGCTTACCGACCGCAGCTACGATTTTATTCACAAAATCGTCCTCTTTCTGACGAGTTTCAAAGTATGCGTCTTTTTCAAGCAAGAGTTTTCTTTCAACACTTTCTATGATAGAGGATAGTGCCGCTTCGCTATATGATTTGTATATATCGCCTTTGCTGTTCATAAGATAATCCCACGCCTTGAGATGCGATGGGTTTTCTAAATTAAAGCGAATAGTTATATATTTCGTGTTTTCAGTTACCTTTGGCAATAACATCAACTCCTCATCAGCTTATTATACGCAAGATATTCAAAGCCTTTTGCGGCAGCGCATATATCATTACTGATATTTACACGGTCTTTGTCGTACTGTCCGAAGTTCTTTATAAGGCAGCCGCCACCGCCGAGAATGTGCAGTTTGATTGTGTCGGGATTGTATTCATAACGCTTTAACGCTTCAAAGATTTTACCGACATACTCCGCAGTCGCCGTGCGTAATTCCTCCAAGTAGTTGGGGGAAATATCCGCTGTGCCGTTACGCAGAAAATACTCGATGATACTTTCGTCAATCTTTGTACCGAATTTATCCCATATCCGATTTTTAGCGGCGATAACGCATTGATTAACACCAAGTTTTTCAGTCCAACATTTGCTTTCGTTAGGCTTCTTGTTGTTGACATACATAATATTCATTGTGCCGTTGCCAATATCGGCTATGAGATTACTGCCCGTGAAGTCCTTTATACGCTCCACAATAGCAGGGTAGCCTTGCGGATAAATACTGCAACCGACAAAAGTTATGTTATATTCCTTGCCGTTAAACTTATATGATACTGTTTCATTCTGCATAAGGTACTGCTTGAAGCTGTCCTTTTGAGTGCGTATCCAAGTAAGAGGAAGTCCTGCGGCTATGTAGACATTCGCCGTGCGTTTGCCGATACGGTTTAATTCCTTTGCAACCGCCATCAGCGTGAACAGGTAAAAATCTTTGTCAAGTGATTTGTCGGATATAAATTCCTTGTGTCCATCGCCGAATTTGTAATACTTGCCGTTAAATTCAAGGACATTGCCACTGAATATCGGCTCGGTATCATATTTCAGAATACCCGATACCGTAACGGTTGAGGCTGATTTGATATTGCCGTATCCGTGGTCAATGCCGATTATTTTCGTACCGTTTTTCAATTCTTTCAATTTATCATCGCTCCATTTCTCGTTTTCTTTTTTTATGCTGCGGCATATCCGCATCGTCAGGCTCGCCCATAGCAACGCCCTCATTGCCTTTCTTGTCCATATTCAAAAGTGCGTCAAGGGCGGCAAGCCGCTTTATTTTTTCAGCAAGTTCCGCCTCCTGCGGAAATTCCTTTTTACATTCCACCTTTGCGACCTCTAACTGCTTCTGATTATCCGCAAGCTGCTCTTTCGCATATTCGCAATAACCGCTTATATCGTCTATTCGGTTATCTATTCTTTGAATATTACCGAAAATATCCGAGCCGAGTTCTACCTTGTATGAAAGTTCGTTTTTTAGTTCAAGGTATATGGTCTTTGAAACTGTATCAATAGATACTGACATTTGAAAACCTCTGTAATCGCCTATTACAACAGGGTCAACACTGTTCAGCTTTTTGCAGCGTTCAATTAACGCTTCGCCCGCTTTTTTCTTTTCAAAATATCCAAGTCCGTCAATCGTCATAGTATAGAATTTATCCTCCTGCTTTGGATACTGCTGTGCTACGGCAATATCTTTTTCATAGCCTTGAATACGCTGTGTGAGTTCCGCAATATGTTTCGGGTAATGTTTCAGCACCTTATCTTCAAGGGCGTATTTCTCACTCATAAAACTTGATTTTATCAGCTTCAGTTTTGATACTTCCATATCAAGTTCCATCTTTTCCTTAATATGCGGATTGTCGGTTGACAACGCTTTGATTTCGGCATAGGAAAGAGCCGTTGCGTCTATATCCTCCGCACTTCGGGCTGGAGATTTTGAGGTGTAAACCTGTGATATAAACTTCTGCTTGTTTTCTACCGTCTGCCACATATAGCTGTCAAAAGTGCCTTTTGTAACATAGCGGTAAATATGCACCTTGTCATTATCATTGCCCTGTCTGATTATTCGTCCGCTGCGCTGTTCAAGGTCAGCAGGACGCCAAGGGCAATCTAAATCGTGAGAGGCGATAAGCCGCTTTTGAACATTCGTTCCTGCGCCCATTTTTGAGGTAGAGCCAAGTAAAATACGCACATCGCCTTTACGCACCTTTGAAAACAATGTTTTCTTTTTTACTTCCGTATCAGCGTTATGTATAAACTCAATCTCATTTTCGGGTACGCCTTTGTCAATCAGCTTTTTCCGTATGTCATCATAGACATTAAATGTACCATCATTTTTAGGAGTTGACATATCGCAAAAGACAAGCTGTGCGGCTTTTGTGTCCTTGTGCTGTTCCCATATATCAAAAACAGTTTTGATACACTGATTAACCTTTGAATTTTCATCATCGGGCAACATCGGGTTTTCCATACGTTGGTCAAGCGCAATTTTGCGTCCGTCATTTGTGATTTTGAGCATATTGTCAACAGTAGGGTCAACTTGATTATTCCGTACCTTGTCGGCTCGTTCGCCGCAGTCGGCTACAAATTCCTTTTGTATATCCGTTGCGTCAACCGCAATAGTGTGGTATTCCGCTTCGGGTACAGGTAGGTGTAGCATATCCGCTGTCTGAATATCGGCGATTTCCTTAAACATAGACATCAATTCGGGCAGATTATAAAACCGTGCAAACCTCGTCTTTGCCCGATAGCCTGTTCCCTCCGGCGCAAGTTCTATTGTTGTTACGGTTTCGCCGAAAGTAGAAGCCCAAGCGTCAAAGTGATGTAAATTATTTTCCTCAAGCGTTCCGTACTGCAAATATCGCTGCATAGTGTAAAGTTCAACCATTGAATTGCTTATCGGCGTACCTGTTGCAAATATCAAGCCTTTGCCGCCTGTGATTTCGTCAAGGTAGCGGCTTTTCATAAACAGGTCGCTTGACTTCTGTGCTTCGGTCTGTGAAATGCCGCCGACATTACGCATTTTTGTGTATGTGTATAAATTCTTGTAGTAATGCGCTTCGTCTACGAATACTCTGTCAATGCCGAGTTCCTCAAAAGTAACAACATCATCTTTGCGGCTTTGGTCGTTGAGTTTTGCAAGTTTCGCTTCAAGATTGCGCTTTGACTTTTCCAACTGTTTTATGGTAATGCGCTCCGCTTTTTTTGCTTTTGCTTCTATAATACCGTCTATAACCTCGTCAATCTGCATTTGTAATATTTTCGTCTGCCGTTCTACCGACATCGGTATCTTTTCAAACTGACTATGCCCGATAATAACCGCATCATAATCGCCTGTGGCAATTCTGCCGCAAAACTTCTTACGGTTTTTCATTTCAAAGTCTTTTCTTGTCGCAACAAGAATATTAGCGGCAGGGTAAAGCTGTAAAAATTCGCTTGCCCATTGTTCCGTCAAGTGATTTGGCACAACAAAAAGGGACTTATTGCAAAGTCCCAATCGTTTACTTTCCATAGCCGCCGCAACCATCGTCCAAGTTTTTCCTGCGCCTACGGTATGCCCTAACAACGCATTACCGCCGTACATTATTCTTGCAACTGCGTCTTTCTGATGCTGCCGCAATTCAATTTCGGGGTTCATACCGTTAAAAGTGATATGGCTGCCGTCATACTCACGGGGGTGTTTGGAATTGAAAATTTCATTATACAGATTTACAAGCGTTTCTCTGCGGTCGGGGTCTTTCCATATCCAATCAAGAAAAGCCTGTTTTATGCTTTCCTGCTTCTGCTGTGCAATAGCGGTTTCTTTTGTATTCAGTACGGGAGTTGTGCCGCCTTTGCCGTTGTCCTTATAATCATAAATGCGGACATCTTTTAGGTTAAGCGTTTCTTCTATGATTTTATATGCGTTTATCCTGTGTGTACCGTAAGTATTATTCGCCTTAACATTTGAGTAATCAGCCGTTTTCTTTGATACATTCCATTCTCCCGTAATTTTGGAATACCGCACGTTTATTTGTCTTTGCGCTGATACGGGAGTATCAAGCAATTCGTATGTAAATTGCTCAATATATTTATCGGGTATCCAAGTCGCTCCGAGCCTTACGGAAATTTCAGCCGCCGTTAAGTCTTTCGGCTGTACGGCGGTCAACGCTTCAACATTCGCACGGAAAACATCATCTGTATTTGCATACTCCTGTGCAGTACGCAGCTTTTGTCTTACATTACCCGACAAGTATTCATCAGCAGTCAAATACTTTTCTTCGTGAAGTCCGTCTGCCAATGGGTTTAGGAAAATAACATTTTCAAGGTCGGATAAAATATCTTCTTCCGATTTTCCTGTTAAAGACATCATAAATTCCATATCAACCTTTGCTTTTTCCGCAAGCGATACGGCAAGTGCTTCTGACGAAGTATCAACCTTTGTAATCTCTTGCTTTGCTCCGATAGTCCGTTTTGTGAAAATATCGGCTTTGCGGTCAAGTTCGCCGTTTTCGTTCAAGACTTCAAGTGAGCATAAGAGGAAGTAACTGCTGTCCTCCGAGAACGCAAGGGAATTGGCACGGGAATTGATAAGCCCGTACTTTTTTGAAAACCTGTCATATAGGGTGTTTAGTCTTTCCTGTTGCAGCTTGATTACATTATCGGGATAGTCCTCTGATTGACATTCAATAAGCTGACGAACACAGTCCCGTATTTCAACCAAGCCTTTAATGCGGTTTATTGCCGTTGCGTTTAACTCAACCTTATTCATCACGCTGTTTTCACGGAAATATATATCACCGTCAACTACCGTATAGCTGAAATTGCGTACATTCGGGTTGGCAGGGATAGACGGAATTTCCTCATCTGAAATATCGTCAAATTCGTATTCTGTGATTTGTGCGTGAATATTTTGGATTGCGTCGTTTAACTGCTCCGACAAGTCGGAGTCCTCAAACGGCTTGCAGGTGATTGAATTTCCGTACTGTGAATTTTCATCTGTCATTTCACCGAGTATCATATCAGGATTGTCGATAAAATACTGATTTATGGTATAACCGTTTTCGTCTTGACCGACATTTACCCATTCGGGCATAATATCCGTCATTCTATCACGCTTTTGCAGGAAAATAATATCGGCTGTAACCTGTGTCGCTGCGTTTTTCAAAAACGCATTATTCGGAAGTCTTATTGCTCCCAACAAGTCGGCTCTTTGCGCTATGTACTTTCTTACGGCGGAGTTCTTTTTATCCATAGTTCCCATAGAGGTAATAAAAGCGATGATACCGCCTGAGCGTACTTTATCTAATGTTTTCGCAAAAAAGTAATCGTGTATGAAAAAGTTATGCTTATTATATTTCTTGTCCGGCAACTTGTAATTACCAAACGGCACATTTCCGACAGCGACATCAAAAAAGCTATCGGGGAGCGTTGTGTCCTCGTAGCCTTGAATTGCAACGCTGTTTTTCTGATAAAGCTGCTGTGCAATCCTGCCTGTTATGCTGTCAAGTTCTATGCCGTAGATTTTGCTGTTTTCCATACTGTCGGGAATAAGTCCCATAAAATTACCGATACCGCAAGACGGCTCTAATATATTACCCTGCTTGAAACCCATATTTTCAAGTGCTTTATACATAGCCTTGATTACGGTAGGCGAGGTATAGTGAGCGTTCAGCGTTGACGCTCGTGCTTGTTCGTATTCTTCGGGCGTGAGTGCAGCGGATAATTCGTGAAATTCCTTTGACCAATTATCTTTACTTTCATCAAAAGCATCGGGCAAGCCGCCCCAACCGACATAGCGTGATAAAATTTCCTGTTCTTCGGGAGTGGCAAGCCGCTTTTCCGCTTCACATTCCTTTAATACCCGTATAGCTTCCATATTGTTATGGAATTTCTCTTTTGCGCCGCCGTAACCGAGTTCATCATCTGTGATAACAAAATTATTGCGCTCCGATAACGGTATTTCGGGATATACAACAGTATTTGCGACTTTCTGCGGCTTCTGCGGCTGTGCAGACTTCAACGGCTCATCGGTGGCTTGTTCCTGTTCCTGCTGCGGTGTGATATGCAATTTCAGCCATTCAAGACTTTCTTCACGGCGTATCGGAATACCTGTGTCCTCTTGAAATGTAACATCACGCAAGATGACGGTTTCCATAGTTTCGTTGATGTTGTCAACAATGAATTTGCGGTCATCGTCTGTGATTACCGTACCGATATATTGTGATAAGTCCTCCGTCTGTTTC
The DNA here is from genome assembly GCA_910578235.1 of uncultured Clostridia bacterium. Taxonomy (GTDB): domain Bacteria; phylum Bacillota; class Clostridia; order UBA1381; family UBA1381; genus Hominilimicola. The sequence continues at coordinate 21,044 of CAJTPP010000025.1, forward strand.
TGCTGCGGCTCGTCTGTGATTGGTGCGTCCATTTCAGATTTTTGGGGTATATCTTCAACGCTCTTTTCTTGCTGTTGGAGTTTTGATTGCTGCTCAGCTTCGCTGCGTTCTTCTATAAGAGCGTTATATATTGCAAATTCTTCATCAGAAAGAGTTGCGCCCTCGCCGTAATCAATCGTAAGTTCAGTCCCATTTATATATGCTTCCTTTTCATCATCGGTCATTTCTGCGATTATATCGGATATGCTTTTTTCTTTTTCATCTTCCGCAAATACTATGACATATCCGTTTTCGGTCAAGGTCTTTGAATAGTCCTCAAGAATATGTGCAGGAAAACCGACTATTGGTAATCGTTCACCGTCAACAGTTTTCGGAGTGATAGTAATATCTAAAATTTCAGCGGCTTTTTCAGCTTCATCGCCGTAAATCTCATAAAAATCTCCGACTTTGTGCAGATTGATAAACTGTAATTCTTTAAGGTCTATTGCAATCAGATATGCGTTACTCCGTGCGTCCATTGTTACGGCGTATGTTTGCATATGTTCCAAGCAGTCAATAATCTGCTGACGCTTTTCGGGTTTTTTAACCAATTCTGCAATTTTGAGTTCGTTAGCGTCAATGATTTCCGATAAATTAAATTCATTAAATATCTTTTTATCCGATAAGTGAATAGTGTCTATATAGTATAGCAGTCTTTTCGGAATTGCCTGCTGACGCTCCTGCGGTGTGCCGTTTTTGCGGATATTATCAAGAAATTGTATTTTTTCGCTTCGTATGCGTAACTGTTCCTTCGCCGATAAGTATTTCGGAATATCCTCCGCAATTTCACGCTCGGTTAGGTATCTGTCTGATTTTATAAGGCTGTCAATACGCTTTGCGGCAGTATTCCAAGAGATATTGACTTTTGCAAGCGGCGATAATATATCATCACGGCTGAATGTTATTCCTTTCGCATCGTGTCCCTCGTCAAATATTCCTCCCGAATGACCGCCTATGCCATATTCGTTTTTCAAAAATTCAATACGCTCTTTCGTGTCCGTATGCTCTTTGAAATACAGATAAATTCTGATTTTGCCTTGTTCCATACCGCTTCCGTCTGTAAGCAGTCTGTCAATTTCATCTTCCGTTATAAACCGTGCCGCACTGCTCGTCTGATATTCATTTGCAGTAAAAGTAATATGCTGCCGCTGTAAATCGTGCAATAATGAAAGTACCTTATCGGGCGCATATATTCCGTATGCAACAACGCTTTTGTCATTATTATACACACTGCGTACCGCTTCAGCCGCATTTATGGCAAGGTCTATGTTTTCCGATTGCTTAAACAGTTCCGATACTCTGTCTACGGTATCGGGGAATGAATTACTAAACCATTCCGTATGAAAATGCTCCGACAATTCGGGGTATTTATCGGTATTTGTACTTCGGTACATTTCATAAAAAGTTCTTGCGGCTTTTTTATACTCAAACTCGCTTATTTTATCAAGGGTTTCCTGCGGTGCGTATCTGCCGAGTTCCAAAAGTTCTTTGATACGGCTGTCGGCTTTTTCCCAAGAGATAAGCTCACCAAGATTTGATGTAACCGCACTATCGCCGTATGCAATTTTAATACCGTCATCATTCCACCATACAGATACCTTGTTTCCGTCAAAGATAAAGCCTTTACCGCCCGTGCCGTATTCGTTTTTAAGAAATGCAATGTTTTCTGCGGAAGATTTATCTTTGCTATATTCCGTACAGATATTTAAGATACTGTCTTTATTATTTGCTCCGCTTGTCAATACCTCGTCAATAATCTGCTGTGGCATAGAAAAAGCAGAGCCGAATGTTAATCGCTCTGCTTCTCGTATAATATTTTGTTGTTCTTCTTCGGTAGGGAGCAGTAAGTCAAACAGACTTAACTGTGTACTATTTCCGCTAACACGATTTCTTCCGCTGAATGTTTGAGATTGTTCATCAGCCGTGTCCACTTCATCGGGTCGGCGGCTTTCAGTTCCTCGTTCACGCCCTCCGCTTTCGCCATCTGCGACACTGTTTTCTCTACCTGTTCGGTCGCTGTCTTGTCGATTTCCTCCAGATGCTCGTTCAGCGTTCCCATCAGCAGCATCGTTGTGTAACTGCTGTTTCTGTTCTGTTTCAGAAATTTCTCCCTCATTCTTCCGTATTTGCCTATCGGTTTGTCCTCCTGCGGCAATTTGAGGTCGGGAATTAGGTAATCGCCCGTCTGTTTGTAAGTTATGTTCTCTGACATTGTTATCCGTCCTTTCTTTGACAGTATTGTTTTTGTCTTTATCAATATTGTACTGCGTATTTTCAGATTTTGCAAAAAATTCTCTCTCTTTTTTTATTTCCGCACGAATTGTGGCGGCAATTTCACGGAGAGCCTGTTCTGAAATACTGCTGACAGCGTTACCCAAAAGCGACAAGGTATCGGGAGTGTTGAAGTCAATAATATGTGGAAAGTCCTCAAAAGTGAAATAATCGCTTGCTTCAATTCCCATACGCTCCAAAATCATATATGCTACGGAATTTTCAGCAGTTCTTTGAAATTCCACATCAATATTTACATTGTCCAATCCCTCTAAAAAGCTGTCTTTTCTTGCATATTTCAGTTCGGAAATATAATCGGCTTTGCTGTCCTCAACCGCATTATGCGCTGCACTGAACACCGCACCGATAATACCCGATTTATCCGATAATTCACCAAAAGTATTTTCAAGCGTTTCAATAATTGCGTCTGCGTGTTTCGTCTGGTATTGCCACAGTTTGACTTCATTACCGTAAAAACTGTTAGTATCGCTTATATCAAAAACATAATCAAGATATGTACGGTTTCCGCTTCTTCGAGGGAGTGCAATACCTTTTGCGCCCTTGTTTATCCATCTGTGCAGCTTATTATTCCAAGTAGATAAATTCGCACAGGCTGTCGCATCGGGACGTTGTGCGTATATCATAAGCTGGTCTGCAAACGGATATTTATATTGCCAAGCGGCAGAACGCAAAAAAGCTGTCCAATTTCGATAATCGGGCAGCTTTTTATATGTTTCGTCCGACAATTCGGATATGAATTGTATTTTTGTTGCCATTTATATAAGTTTCCTCCTTTCATCGTGAATATTCCGTTTTTCGTGCCTCACGCATTTTCTGTGCGGCGGATATACCTTGTTCAACAGAGGTTATTTCGCCGTTTTCAAGTTTCTCCGCAAATTTAGCTTTATGCCGTGAGTTCAGACAATAATAATGTCTGCATAACCGCTGAACACTTCCGAGCGTGTCCTTGTTAGTGTTGACAATGCCGCATATCATTTCGCCGATTTTATCATCGGGAATTAGATGTACTTTCAAGGTCATTGTATTATTCAGCGGTATCATATTCGGCTGCATTAACACTCCTGCGCTGTTCAGTTTTGCACGGAGTTCGCCATCACGGCAAGTCAAGTCTGCCGTAAAGTTATTTGTTAAAAAGTTTATGTTTGCCGTAATCATTTTAATTAACACCTCCGTTTTTTTATCTCTCAAAGTCTTTGTCTGTATGAGATTTTTCGGGGACAATTCCTGCCGCTTTTTTCAATTCTCGCATAGTCTTTGCGTTGCAATTTTCAAAATCGGCTTTTCTGCTCATAAAGCTGTCAAGGTTGCCCTTAAATTCGGGCGTATCTATATCAATAAGATATTGAGTGCAGCCACTGTCAAGATGACTGAAAAAGTCCTGTACCTTTTTACCGTTTTTAGCGGCTTCTTTTATGAGGTCAAAAGAAATCTCGTTATATACAAGCTGACCGCCTGCGTTTGCATCGGGGTTATAATATACTTCGGTAAAACCGCTGTCGGTCTTGAAAAATTTATCTCGGTCAACCTCGCTGTAATTCGCATCAACAAATTTCGAGTTCATATCTTTTAATGTTTCCGCTGTCGGCTCGTATGTACTTCCGTTTCGCTCCATCACTTCGGCAAACTCACAAATATGGAATGTATTATATCCTATCTGCGTATGATAATCGTCGATATATGTGCATTTTCGGTCTGTTACAGAGCCGTCCTTAAATGTTATTTTTATTCTGCCGCCGTCGGGTATGCGGAATAACTCGTTGTAGTTGCTGTCTATAAAGCGTATTTCCTTTTGTTCCATTGTTATTTCATCTCCTTATTTTTTGAAATGTATTCATCAACTTTTTTGTTTACTTCTTCAAAAGTTAAGCTATACTTAAATCCCTGCGATACAAGATTATTTTCGGCAGCAAGTCTTTCAAGTTCCGTCCATAACTGCGGATAGTGCGTTTTGAGATACGCCATTTCCATATAAGATTGATTAGGACAAAACCAACAACCGCCACGCTTTGTAAATTCATATATAGGGGACAATAAACCATATTGTTTGCATAAATCATACGCCATCTGTTCGGTATATCCGTATTCTGCAAGCAGAGATATTTTATTTGTACCGTTCAAGCGTTCAAGACGTTTCGGCTCGTCAATCGCAATTCCAACATATTGTATAAAGTCCTCATTTATATTTTTCAAAAACTTATGTATTGCCTTTGTCTTAATATCCCTGTTTATCATACACTTTCCGCCAAGCGGAAAACCACGCATTTTACCGTTTCGGTCAGCTATTTTTGATTGCGTGATTAAGGTATGAAATAAATCAATATAATCCTTGTCGGAATGTATGATTTTTATGTTATATTCCCATTTTTGAAATAGTGGTATAGCCTTATTTTTGATAAAGTCTATGTGTTCGGGAAGTTCGCCGGATATGTTTCTGCGTTTATCAAACATCACCTCATTAAAAATGATAGTCGATGGCGGTAAATGATGTATATGGTCGAGTATAACGGCGGCGGTGCTGTCCTTGCCACCACTCCAACTGTGATAGTATCTCATTGTTACCGCTCCATATCCTTGTGTTTTTTAGATTTAGTCTTTGCTGCCTTTTCCTCATAAGCCTTATATTCTCCCGTATATTCAAAAAGTTCATTTTCGGCAGGAATATATACCTTGCTGTTTTCAAGACACTTAAATACATCACAAGATGTTTTATTACAAGCATTGTAAAATCCCTTATGCGTGTAATCAATCTTATTTTTACCGTAACGGTCGTTGTATTTGTTGCTCCATATTCCCAAACTTTTATCTGAAATAGTATGATTTGATATATACTTAAAAGAGGTTGCAGCATTTATAATGCCGATAGGTAAGAAGTGATAACCGCCGTACTCAAATACCATATTTCCTTTTACTGCTTTTTCAAATTCAAGCCGTTTTGTGAGCCATTCGGGATAATGCTCTTTCTTCAAAATACCGAGTACATCGTATCTTTCAAAACGAGTGTTCTTGTCTTTACATAAATACTCACAAAATATCGCCGAACCACGAGCATTAAAATTTGCGCCGTTGCCGCCTGTGCATCGTACAATTTGATGAGCCTGTGTTCGATATTCGGGTCTTAATATATTCGCTTCAATAACAATAATTTTACCCTCTAAATTTTTGTCGGTAATACTATCGCACATATCAGCGGTAATAATGCCTTTTGGCATATCTTTTTCAGCGGTTTTGACTTTTTCAATTTGGTCTTTGAGCCTGTTGGAATATGTTTCTGCAATTTCAATATAATCATCACTTACAAGGACGTTACTATATTGTTCAAATAATTCGTTTCTCTCGTAATCACCTACCATATAAAAATTTCCTTCGGGGTTTTTCATATCAATACCGAGTACAATTTCTTTATCGCCGATATGAATAGAATTTATAATCTTATAATTTCCTGCTTTTCTGATTTCGGTATTCACCGTCTGCAACCTCGCTTTCGTAAATATTTTTTTCTGCCCGTTTTCAAATACAATTCATAGTCAATGGGTGGATATTTCTCCAAGTCCTCATTATATTGTTTTCGGGTTTTATAAAAGGGGCATTTTCTGCGATTACAAATACGCTCCGTTAAAACTCCGCATCGTCTGCTGCGATAAGCGAAACAGTCCTTATTTGCCATTACTGCCGCCCTCCGTTTCTTTAAGACGGATAATGCTGATAATGTCATAGCCGTGTTGATTTGCAAGTTCTTTCAGCTTCATTATCAGTTGCCGCCGTTCCTCTTTCTTGATATTCTTTATCGCCTTATATGCCGTCGTATCTATACAGCCGCTTGCGTTGTAGATTTCTTCATTTTTGTTGTTCGCCATAATTACCTCCATAAAAAAAGACAGCCGATTATTCGCTGCCAAAATTGTTTTATTAAATTTATATTTGATTATCGCTCCATCTGATTTTTCTTTTTTAGTTGCTGTTTTCTGTAATGTTCCAACAGTCGTATGATTGTATCCTCAATCTGCTTTTTCGTATAGTTTTTAGGAAAATAGCGGTTTATTTTATCCTCATCAAGAGTAATTTTAATTTTCTCCGGCTTCTGCTCCTGCATAATCGACTCAATGACTGCGGTGTTCAGCTTGCCATCTTGTGAAAATCTGCGTATTTTTCGGGATTGCTCAATAGACGGGGCAACTTCTTCCGCTTCGATTGACTGATAAACCTCTGACTGTTCCTTTGAGCCGAGATATGACAATTCAACTGCCGCATTAAAGGCTATCTGTTTATTATCAACCATTTCAAGTAAAGGGTCAATCAGATTTGTTAAACGAATGTATCTGCGGATTTGGTCTTTACTTTCTCCAACCTGTTCTCCCAATATCTCACTTGATTTCTTGTGTGCAAATTGCTCACAGGTTAAATCTGTCCGTTTGCCTTGTCGTTTCATAGCTTCTAATTTCATCTGATACGCGAAGGCTTTTTCGCTCGGTAGTATGTCCTCACGGTGTAGATTACTGTCAACAAGTAATATAATAGCCGTATCATCGTCAAGGTCTTTTACTATAACGGGTAATTTATCAAGTCCTGCCAACTCACAGCCTTTCAGTCTGCGGTGTCCTGCCAACATTTCCACACCGCCGTCGATGTGAGGTCTTGCGATTGTAGGTACTAATACGCCATTTTCTTTTATACTCTCGACAAGTTCCTCCATATTTTCATCAAGCCGCACTTTGAATGGAGCGTCCTCATACGGTTTAATTTCGCCGAGTGGCATTAACTGTATTTTTTCTTCGCTTGCCATATTTTTTTGCACCTCGTTCCTGTTCTAATTTTTCCAATATTCGTTTTCCGTCTGCGTCTGTCAAAACCATAAACCAATCAGACAGAAAAAAGCGTTTAATTTCTCGCCGCATCTGTGGGGAAGAAGCACGGCGATAATCTTTTACGGCTTGGATAATAATTGCGTTTGCAAGTTCCGTGTATCCGTTTACCATTGTTGATACCTCCATATGTAAAATTAAAAAGTAAAGATATTGTCTTCATCACCTCCTCGCGATTGAATAATGTTTTGCATATAAAAAAGGCATCATATCAAAAATTGATACAATGCCTTTAAGACTTTTGTCATATATTTTATTATTAAACCATACACAAATTTTTCGATAATGGTGTGAATTAGTATAAACTTAAAATACTAAAACAGTTAATCTCCTGCATATAACTTCACACCAACCATCATTTCGGGTTTGTCGCTTGTCCTTTTTCTAACATAATCAGGAGAAGTCCCATACTTCAAACACCGCATAAACACAGGGGTTTTTGCTAATTCTATATCGTTTTTATCAAAAGGAGCATTTTGAACACGATGTACCTTAATATTTTTACACAGATTTCATTTATCTGTGTTTAGAGTAAACCCAGAACAAGATGCAATCGGTCAATCTTAAAAAGAATAATGCATCTTCTATTGTTGGAGTTTCATTGGTTTGTTCATTTCTATGAGTTCCATAATCAGACATCATTGAGTAAATCATATAGATTGCTTTTGTTTTTGTTAATTTCCCAGACCGATTTTCATTAAAGAAGTCCGCCAAATCATTTTGCTTTAGGTCACTGTTCAACGCTTGAGAAAGGTCTTGTGTTGTAGAATTGGCATTGTCCCCACTGATATTATAAACACCCCTCATCCATTTAGCAAAGTCCTCCGTACCCTTATATTTTGAGAATATACTGACAATGCAAGTTCTACAGGATTCAATACAAGCACCCGCGTGTCCTTGTGTATATGAATCTATAGCTGATTCATACGCGTCATATACTTCTTGATGATTGTCTTTCATCCAAGACTCAACAGAGAACATCTCTGTAATTCTTACAGTGTCACTTGACATACATGCAGACACTATAACTTTTTCTGATTCAATTTCAATATTCAATCCTAATAATTCATACAAATTTGCAAGGTCATTAAAGTCATCTTCCATTTCTTCTGTTATATATCTAATATTAAATGATTTTGTTAATTCTTTTAATAAATTTATAATTTCACTGTGCTTACCTTCATTATATAGGTCTGTAAAAATGCTGTCTAATCCTAAAAACACATTATATTCTTCATTGTCATTTTCAAACTTATGAGCATATCCATTTTTATAATAATAAGGTATTAGATAATCTGAATACTTTTCAAAATATTCTCCAAGACCTACGCACCTTAATCTTGCTTTGAATTCAGAATTGCTTCGTATTATAAAATATCTTCTTCCCATAATCTCTGCAATTCTAGATAAAATAATTTCTTTATTATCCATAATTAAATCCTCTCACTTTAAATTTGCCAAATTTATATAAGTGCTTTTTTATTTCTCCAATTACACCGAACATATCTGGTAAATTCTTCTTTGCATTCCAAATTGTTACCATCAACGTGGTCTACAATAATGATTTGTGGCAATATTCCTGTGTCTTCACAAATGGAATTGATTTCATCAAAAATTGTCTTATACATTTTATTAACAGCCATCAAATCTGCTTGAGTTATTTCTTCTTTATCATTATCTTGTGGAAAATACACCTGACTTGGTTGGTCAAAAAACATAATCAAAGGCATTGGTGAATTGTCCTGAGTTGCAAAAAAACGTAGAAAACTTAAAAACAGAGCAATATGGCAGGATACCCAATTTGCACCACTTCCCATCTCGTATAGATGGATATTCTCATTGCTTTTCTGGTGCTGATAAATATCAAAGCTACCGTCTGTTAAACCAAAATTCAGGTCAATCGGTCTATACTCTTCTTCAAAATCAAGCGTTAAAGAAAGACGATTCATATTATTTGATAAAAAGCTCTCTGCTTTTGACATCTTCTTATCAACATCAAATCCTTTAATTTTTTCTTCAAGTCTGGTTATTTTTTCTTTAAGTTCTTCAATGTCTCCATCAACCGTTTCGAATATACCAGATCTACTCATTTCAGCATATAAAGCAATTTTCGCTTTTGCGTAATTTACTTTTTCTCTCTTTGAAACAAGAGCTTTTGATGAAATAAATTTGTCCTCAATTGTTTTTATCTGTTTCCAAACATCTCGTATTTTTTCTTCTATCTTAGAATGAGCTTTCTTGAGTTTTCTAACGTCTTCGGAAAAATCGGCAGTGTATCTTTCAGTAATACTTAATTCGTTATCTAACCATTGTGTAGCCTCAATAATTTTTGAATCATTATCGGCAATTTCTTGACATTGGTGACCGCAAAGAGGACAGGTATATTCTTCAGTTTCAATTTCAGCTACATTTGTTTGTTGTTTTAAATCTTTCAACATTTGAGCAAACGAACTGCCTGTATCAGAAGCATTATCTATATTTTTAATTTTTAATAAAACTTCTCGTTCTTCATTTCTGAGATTCTCTAATTCGGCATTTAATTTACTGTAACGTTCAGTTATCTTATTTTCACCAAAAAGTTGCGTGTCATCGAATTCTGGTAAATCAGAAGCTATTTTAAGCATTTGCTGTACTGAAATTTTTTCATCAAAATCCTGTTCAAGCAATGCAAAATAATCTGTTAATTGCGGCAAAAGATTTTCTTTAATATATGCAGTGCTTTTTTCATTAGCTTTCTGTTTTTTATATTTTTGTTTCAGTTGAGCTTTTAATGTATTTAATTGAATTAAGTCGCTATAATACTCTTGACTAATCATACCTGCAAAAACAGGAAATTGGTCTATCACATCTTTTCTTTTATAAAAATCCGAGAACCGATAAAATAACGCAAACTTACTTGCCATTAAGTTTTGATGTTGAAACATATAAGAAACCATATTTCTTAATGACGCTTTTTTTCCTTGTTGGTCAGCATCGGTAGCCATATTTGTCACAAATAAGCCTAATGCACATTCAATCTCATTTTTTACATCTTTATACGACAAAGCAGGTTTTTCTACAAAATAGCTTAGCTCCAAATTTTCAGGTTCAAAGTCCTTTGCTTCTTTAGAAAAATGCATTTTGCTGCCATCATCCCAATTATAACGAGCGATAACATAGGTATTATCACCTATAGCCATTACAAGAGTATAAAGATACGAAAAATCGGTTATTTTGCCTTTTGGTATTGTACAACGAGTACTACACAGGCAATAATCAATTATCTCAACTAATGCACTTTTGCCTGTTTTGGATTCGCCAGTGATTATATTTACCCCTTGCCTAAGCGGAACTACTCTTTTTTCTCCATTTTTATTAAATATAATGATGGCTTTTATATAACTTTTCATTTTGTATCAACTCCTAAAAAGAAAGATAAATGGTCTTTGGTGGTTTTTGAAAACACAATTCCAAGATAAAATGCACATTTAATCCAATCTCTGATTATTCCTTCAAAATTTTTGTAATTGACTTCTTGGATAAGCACAATTTTGTGATTGTCAATAACTATTTTATCTGCGGAAGATAATATAATTATAGCTTCTTTGCAATATGGCTTAAGTGAATTATATCTATCTATATATCCAGACAATCGTGTCCTACCAGAAATCTTACTTTCTTCTACAATTTGAGAAGATTGAAACAATGTATCAATCCGACTCCTTTTATTAGCAGTTACTAACTTTTCTCGTGACTCTGCATACAGCAAAATTGGAATTGCCATAAACGGTAGCTTCATTTCACAAGGCTTTTCATAACCCGATAGAAAACTTTGTATTAGTAAAGAATAGAAATGAGGATTCATTGAAAGTTTTTTGATGTTATTTATGCTCATTTTTTTCTTCACCTACTTTCCATTTGAAATCTGTTTCGTCAACTATATTATGTATAACACCTCGTTGGAAGTATCCTTGATTGCGAATAATAGAGCCAAAATCATTTGCATCCCAACTCATTACGCCATTGTAAAGTTGCTTTGAAATTTTTATTTGTTCTTCTTCGGTTGCTCCTTCAGCATCCAAATCACTATTCGCTTTACTATATTGCATCTTTGCAGACAAATCTTTCACATATGGCTCAAGACTTTCTAAATACATAAGGTTATCTCTAAAATATTTGGCAACGGTTAAATCCGCTTTCCAATAATCAGACATTGCATTTGGAATCATTTTGTCATACTTAATCTCACGAATAGATGCAACAAATTTTTTCTGATTGAGTGTAGTAATTTTATCTTCAGGAACAACTGCTTTTGCGTATTCATTTGGAAGTGGTACAGTTCCTTTAGTTCCATATGCTGTTGATTGTATCTGTAGAATTTCATCAAATGCTGACTTGGTCACTTCCCATTTATGCGGGGGATCCTTTACTTTTATTAGAATTTCGCCAAGCAAAGCACCGATATATCCATCTCTATTTTCAGAAGGAATATGACCTATATATTTTGAAAATTCATTAGATATACCGTCTATTGAAGTTTTAGCATCCTCAATCGTAAACTTATCTAATATTTCCAAAAGACGACTTTCATCATAAGCATTACCGAAAATTCTATTATATTGGCTTCTAAATGTTTCTTCCTTTTCTTTTGAGACAGCTCCTATATCTTTTAGACATTTTAATTTCTCAGCCTTTTCCATACCATTCCAGCCATAGAAGGGGGAACCGTCTTGAATTGCAGCGGTGGTACTGAGGATATAATCGGAAAAATTCTTTACACGTTCAAAGTCAACATACCAATTTGCAAGAGTCTTCCAAAAATCTATATCTCTATCCGAAATAGATTTATTACCAAAATGATGTTTTACCTCTCGCTGAAATCGACCTCCTACATCATTTATAATGCTCACGTCACCATTTGTCTCAATTTGCAAAGTATCGCCATCATTCAATTCAAAACAATCTCTTAATGCTATTAAATACTGATATATATCTCCAACTTTATTCAAAGTTGCATCATTAACTGCTTTTGTCATAGCCGATACCTCCATTTAGATTTAACCATATACTTGAACGATTATCCCACTTTTTCTGCCATTCTTCTTCACTAACTATTGCTACAAACACAGGCTCAAGGAATTTTTGTATTTCAATAATGACGACTTTAAATTCAAGCGTATCATCTTTAATATTCTTCAAAAAATATTTCCATCGCTTTTGCATATCGTCATCATTGACAAGCGCAACAATACGCTTAAAACTATCTTTGTCATAAGGTGTACCACGTTTCTGTAAGGTTCCAAAAATAGCAGTTTGTAATTTTGCTCCGTCAAAATCAAATGTTCTTGACAGATAGTAAATATCATAGAAGTCTTTCATTCTGCCTGTAAGTTCAAATCGCTGCAAAATGGCATCAAATTTTTCAGCAATCGTACTTTCAAGAGAATATGTTTTTATAACAGGCATTTCAAAATCGGGGAGTTGCGTATTTATTGTGCGCTGTTCTGCTTTTGGCACAATAACATCTCCAACGCCTATATCCACATTAAACGGCACACGGACATTTTTTATCTGTCCGATAATTTGTGCGCTGATACCGTGATATTTTCTCTGCGGGGAAATTTCCTCAAAACCTTTTGCTGTCATAGTAATATAATCATTACCCGTAGGGGTGTTTATAATGTTTTCGACCAACTCTTTTACATCGTCAATCGAATTTGAAAAATTACGCAAAAGAAAATCAACATCAATCGTAGCACGGCTCTCAAAATTAGTTAGTGTGTATATAAACAAACCGCCTTTTAATACAAGACAATCATTGTAATCCGATTTTGATAACTTACGCAAAAACTCCTCTTGCATAAAAAGCTGCAAGCATTGTTGATAGCTAATGCCGGAAGCCTTTGCTTTATTTCTGAGTTTTGCAAGAACAGAAGCAGCAACATCTGCCATTATAACCACACTCCAATCAAATCTTTTACTCGTTGTTGCACTCTCAATTTTTTTGCATACTGCATAAGATTAGGTATGTTTTTTTGAGCGTCTTTCACATAATTTTGTATCGCTTTATTAAAAATTTCCTTGTCCATCTTGTTCATATTTCGCAGCACATCGCAGATAGTACGGTCACGGTCATATATACGAACTTTTACAAAATCAATTTCTCCGCTTGTTTCTCCAATAGAGAGCAAATTCGGCTCAATCCTATATGCTTTAATAAAAGGGTATTCAATATTAACTCTTTGTCTAAAAGTATTTTTATCTATGGTAATATTCCATTCTGCCGGATTTCTGTCGCTATATTGATAATAAAACAGAGCGGTTTCCATACAAAGTATAGCATCCGGAAATAGTTTATTGATAATGACGACTTCACTTCCGTCAAATGCGTCAATCCAATGATAATAACCACGCTTAACTCGCTCAATAAAACCTTCGTCAATAAGCTGCTGAATATCTGCATAATATAGTTTTTCTGAATTTAATTCAGCAGTAGTCATTACAAAATCATAATTACGGAATATTTCTTTAATCCTACTTATATTTTTTATCGGTGGCATCAATATCACCTCTATTAAATCATACATATTTTTTTGAACAATGGTGTGACTTAATATAAATATATCAAAAATTTGACAAAAAGTCAAGCAAAAAAACATTTAATTTCCCGCATACAATTTCAAGTCAACAACCATTTCGGGATTACTGCTTGTCCGCTTTGTTATGCGGTTTTCAGGCGTTCCATATTTCTTGCACCGTTCAAATACAGGCACTTCAAACAGCTTAATATCATTTTTATCAAAAGGAGCATTTTGAACACGATGTACCTATATCAGTAAGCAGTCCCTTGCTTACTTCATCCGGCATTGTATATCGCTGAGACAAATATCTTAAAGATGCTCCAAGCTCTCCATTTGGACCTCCGTATTACATTTGATAAAACACAAAAGGGAGCTTTCACTCCCTTTTGATTTACCTGCTTAATCAATCGTACAGTCCCGCTCTGTCGTTAGCCACAAATATGCGTATTGCGTCCA
>CAJTPP010000026.1:0-1813 GCA_910578235.1 uncultured Clostridia bacterium
AACGATAAAAATTCTCTCGATAAAAACATTTTCATTTTTGACGGTTTATAGTCTGACCATGCAACAACTTCCTCCCCCCGTATTATCCCGGCTTTTGACGCTATCGCGGAAAGCGGAGTATCAGATAGCGAATCAGAATAAAATTCCTCACATACAGTATCGGGAAATTCTTTATACAGACGTTTCACCTTTTCCTCTCCCCAGCAGTTTTCTCCTGTATATACTCCTGTTTTTTTATCTACTTTTGATGCTATAAGATGATTTATACCAAGTCGATTGCATATTGGCTTCAACAAAAATTCAGGCGATGCGGAAATAATCATATCATCCTCTTTTTGTCTGTTTCTATACCATTGTTTTATCTTATATTCATTTTTATCCCAGAACACCGTTAACTCTGCGTCAATGTCCGGCACATAATTTAAAAAACGATACATTTTTTGCTTAAACTGTGTTTTTGATTTTATACCGAGAATATACAAAAAAAATGACCATGCCATTGCAGGCACACTTAATAATATTTTCGGATATTTTTTAAGACAGTAAAAATAAAAATCCTTCGTGCTGTCACTGTCATAAATTGTCTCATCAAAATCATATATATTCAAAATACATTCCTCCTATTTCAGCAGTACCACAGCATTAGCCGAAATACCTTCGCCTCTGCCTTCAAAACCCAGCTTTTCCGTTGTTGTGGCCTTCACATTTACCGCGTCAACAGCTATGTTTAAGTCTTCTGCAATATTTTGACGCATTTGTTCTATATACGGCGCCATTTTAGGACGCTGGGCCACAATTGTTATGTCAGTATTTTCTATATCATAACCTTTTTTTCTGATTAACTGAACTACTTCACAAAGCAGCATACGGCTGTCAGCGCCCTTGTATTTATTATCAGTATCCGGAAAGTGTTTGCCTATATCTCCCAATGCCGCTGCGCCGAGAAGGGCGTCAGAAAGGGCATGCAGAGCCACATCAGCGTCACTGTGCCCCAGCAAGCCTTTTTCATACGGTATTTTAACTCCGCATATAATACATTCTCTGCCTTCAGTCAGCCTATGAACATCATATCCATGTCCTATTCTCATTTTATATACCACGCTTTCTTAAAATCTGTTCTCCGACAATCATATCCTCCGGTGTAGTCAGCTTTATATTATCATAGCTGCCGTCGCTTATTTTTATCTTTATACCATAGTGTTCCGCTATCATACAGTCATCCGTAGCAAAAAAATCTTCCCTGTCCGCTCTTTTGTGCATATCAAGTATTTCATTAAGATAAAAAGCCTGAGGTGTCTGTATAAGATATGTGCTGTCACGGTCTATTGTTCTCTCAACAAATCCATTCGCATCCGCGCTTTTTAACGTATCTTTGCATTTCACTCCTACAGCCGATGCCCCGTATTTTATACAATCCTCTACGCATGCATTTATTTCTGTATCTGTCACAAGCGCTCTTGCACCATCATGTATAAGCACAATATCGCCATCTGCTTTCAAAAGCCCTTTCATAACAGACTCCCGGCGCTCGTTTCCCCCTTCTGTAACACATTTAATTTTTGTAAAGCCGTATATTTCTGTCAATTTTATACATCTGTCAATGTCATCCGGAGCAGTTACCACAATTATTTCATCTACTTTTTTATTTTTTTCAAAGACCGAAATTGTGTAAAACAAAACTTCTCTGTCAAGCATTTTAAGAAATATTTTGTTCATCCCCGCGCCCATGCGTTTACCTTTTCCTCCCGCAACAATCAACGCCGTAATCTTCATAGATGTCCTCCTGACAATAATATCTTATACATTTTTATAT
>CAJTPP010000026.1:1829-13485 GCA_910578235.1 uncultured Clostridia bacterium
AAGCGGCATTGCCGCTTTTATTATCTGTTAATTTATAATTTCATACAAGCGACTCTACAGTATCATTCATTATGCTTTCAATATCACCTATATCCGCCACTTCCGACAGCACAAGCTCGCTTACAACAATCTGTTTGGCTGAGCATAATGTTTTTCTTTCGCTTGTAGAGAGACCTTTAAGTTTTTCACGATACATAAGTTCCTTTAACACAGCAAGAACCTGATATATATCACCGGATTTAATTTTAATAAGATTATCTCTCTGACGCTTATTCCAGTTAGCATCATCCTCCACTGCCGCGTCACGAAAGCACTGAAGCACTTTTTTAGCTTCCTGTTTGTCTATAACAGGACGTATACCTATATTTTCACTGCTTTCAATAGGTATATTCGTCACCATATTGCCAATAGCAAATCTGACAACATAATACTGACGTTTTATGCCGACAATTTCCATTTCCTTTATTTCATCTATCGTTCCCGCTCCGTGCAGAGGATGCACTACCTTATCGCCGACACCATACATCTTCTATCCCGCCTTTCAAAAAAATAAACAAATTGCTCAATTTAATATATTATACCACATTTTTATTCAAAAGTCAAATTTTGTTATTGTATCATAATAACAAAAAAAAAATCAAGCGCTAATTATATATTTTTTGTATATTGTTTCCCACATATTAAAAGAGACTGCACAGCAGTCTCTTTTAATATGTTTTATATAGCGTCATATAGTCTCAGAATGGTTGCTATTGACTGTTCATTTGTATAATTGCTTTTAGGCGAGAATTTATCATTGCCGACGCCTGTCATTACAGTCATCTCATTCATTCTGTATACCGCTTCTCTTGCCCATTCCCCTATATCTTCAGTATCAATATAATAATATGACGTCAGTCTGTAATCCTCATAAAAATCATCATATCCCATATACAGAGCAGTCTTATACAAAAGCATCGCGGCTTCCTCACGAGTTATAGTATTTTTCGGCTTAAAGCTTCCGTCATCATAACCGCTTATTATCCCTGCTGTGCCAAGACGCGATATTGTTTTGCTCTGAGTATCATTAAAGCTGACATTTGCCTCCTGCGGCATTTTATCCTTTAATTCAAGCATACTCGACAACACATAACAGAATGTCTCTCTTGTCATATTATCCGTATACACAAGCTCATCCTTTAAATCATACGGCGCAACGTCAATAATGTAAGCTCGTTCTATTTCTTCTCTTGCCCACTGCGACGGTACGGATTTATTAAATTCAATCTCGGGTAACGGCATACGCTTTGTATAACTCTCCCACTTCTGTCCGTCCGCTGATTTAAATCGGTTGCCATCCGCATCCTCAATATAATAATAACCGTCATAATAAAGTCCGAGCCGTGTCAGCTTATCAAATTTATACTTATCAGTCACATTATATTTTTCGTCAAGATAATAAATTGTTTTTACCTTATCCCAATCGTTTGTATAATAATAAGGACAGCCGTCCCATTCCATCCACCGAAGCATGTAGCCGGTGTCTGTCTTTACCAGTTCATAACGGTCATAATTCCCGCCTATTATAGTTTTGATTTCATCTGAAAGCTTATCCATTGCCTCCTTTGCCGTAACTCCTGTTGTCACAGGCCCTTTAGCTGCTCTTTGCTCTTTTACATAATCCTCATATGTTTTACCCACATGACTCTCATTGCATACTTTAAAAGAATTTTTTATTCCGCCAACATAGTTTATAGGCAAAACAAGATTTATTGAAAATTCCTTTTCACTGTTCGCGGGAATTTTTACACTTGCCATAGTATCTTTTGTGGCAGGATTTTTTTCTCCCTTAAGCAATCCGCTGTGCTTACCTTCTTCATCCTCGACAAACACAGCTACATTTGACGAGGTTTCCACATCGTACTCAAAATATTTGTCAATACCGGTAGTATTTTTAACCTTCAAATTATAGCACTCCGTCACACAGTAATTCCCCATACTGCACGCATACCCCTGATTACTGCGTTTGGCTGAAAGCATATAATTCGGCACATATTCATCAGCGGTATACCATGTGGCATCTCCCTCATATGATGCGGTATCACTATGGAACGGATCCCATATCCATGTATTATCCTTCTTATCCTTTTTCACCTTAGAACCGTAATATGTAAGCTTGGAGTCATCTGTATATCTCATCGTAAGCAAATCAGATTGCACGGATATTCTTTTGGACCATATATCATCCTGCGGATTAAGATGACTGCACCAGGACTCGGTAACGCAGCCGTCTTCCTCGTACTGATTAAAAACTTTATTCGGTATATATTCACCGTCCTTCATCTTGCTGTCAATCGTATATTCCAAATCAACGCTCACTTTGGGCAGGGTATCCGCTATTCCTTTCTGTGTTCTGGTATACGCGTATTTGCCGAACAACGCGTCCTTGTCAAACCCGCTCCTGTCACCAATCACATCTCCCGACTTAAACGCGGCGACATTGAAATTTATTTTTCCCGACTCCAGTTCAAATTCGCCCATTATCTGAGACGGTTTACGGTACGCCACTGAACTGTACCCGTCCATGTATTCACTCAACCACACAGTCTCGCCTTTTTTTATTTCAAGAGTAACAGGCTCGTATTCCTGCGCCTCATAAAGCCATGAACCGTTAAGCTCGGCAAGATTTACTCCGAGAAATGATGCGAGTCCTCTCAAACATCCCACCTTGTTCATTTCTTTCGCCCATGTTCCATCACTGTATATAAACGCTTCATCATCAGTTGTTTCAAAAAACGCCTTATTTATTGTAATCACACTATCCTCGGCTGCCGTAATCTCAGCGTCAATTTCAATATCATAGCCCTTGTCATATCCCTCATTTGTATCAGTACAATTTATATGACACATAAGAAAGTCATATAAATCAGGTTCAAGGTTTTTATTATTCATGATATATGACGCGGGATTATCCCCGCTGTTCATTAAATCCTGATTTCTAAGTCCTTCGGGATTATTACAGTAAATCCATTTACCTCCGCCCTCGGGCGTAAAAACTATATCCGCCGCCGAGGCGCTCATTGACAGAGCGCACAGCGCTATTATAACCGCAAGCAGCTTCTTCAATGCTTTCTCCTCCTTTTACAGAATTTATTCGTTATCCTCATCATACGGAAACAACTCGCCTGCCCGCATCATTTCAATCATATCCCAGACTGAACACTTGCCCTCGTCATCCTTGATTGAAAACGGCACAAGCAAATCATCCTCACCCATTTCAAGTGTATCCCATATACGTTCCAGATTGGGCTCAATTTCCTTCTTCTTCAGCTTATCCATCTTTGTCGCGACAACTATAAGATTTTCATGGTAATGACGTATCCACTGCGCCATCTGTATATCATCCTTTGTTGGCTTATGACGGCTGTCCACCAGAAGTATTGTCTGTACAAGCGGCTCACGGTTAGCAAGGTAATCCTCCATCATTTTGCCCCACTTTTCCGTCTCCTGCTTTGAACGCTGAGCGTAGCCGTATCCCGGTAAATCTACAAGATAAATCGTATCATCTATATTATAGAAATTTATTGTCACGGTTTTTCCCGGAGTACCTGAGACGCGCGCAAGCGCTTTACGGTTGAGCAGCTTGTTTATAAGCGAGGACTTGCCGACATTTGAACGTCCCGCAAAAGCAAATTCCATATAACCCGTTGAAGGATACTGATTAGGCCGTACGGCCGAAATTGTAAAGCTCGCATTATGTATATTCATCCTCTTTTGTTCCTTTCTGTTACTGTCTCAAAGCGTTTGAAAGCACGATATCCATGCTGCCAGCAGGAATAAATTTCAGTTTCTTTCTTATTTCCTGCGGCACATCGTCAATATCAGGCCTGTTGTCCTCGGGTATTATTATATCAGTAATACCGGCGCGGTATGCCGCAAGTGATTTTTCTTTAAGCCCGCCTATCGGCAGAACGCGTCCTCTCAATGTTATTTCACCTGTCATTGCGATATCGTTCCTCACAGGACTTTCCGTAAGCGCGCTGACAACGGCTGTCGCCATTGTTATACCCGCCGACGGGCCGTCTTTGGGCACCGCGCCCTCGGGCACATGAATATGTATGTCCTTCGTCTTATGAAAATCTTCTTTCACTCCAAGATCTCTTGAATTCGCCCGTATATAGCTTATCGCGGCACGGGCGCTCTCCTTCATTACATCCCCGAGTTTTCCGGTAAGCTCCACTTTTCCGCTGCCGGGCATGACATTCACCTCTATAGAAAGTGTGTCTCCTCCCACGGCCGTCCATGCAAGCCCTCTCGCGACTCCAACTTCATCACGTTCGTTCATCATATCAAAATGATAACGCTTCTTTCCAAGATAATCCTCAATATTTTTATCAGTAATCTTAATTGATTTCTTTCGCGTTTCAAGAAGCTGTTTTGCTGATTTGCGGCAAACTCGTGCAATCTGTCCCTCCAGTTTCCTCACTCCCGCCTCGCGCGTATAATATTCTATTATTGATTTTAGTGAATTATCCGTAAAATTTATCTGTTTTTCATTCAAACCATTTTGCTGCAAAGATTTTTTTACAAGATAGTCCTTTGCTATATGGAATTTTTCATTTGACGTATATCCCGAAAGCTCAATAATCTCCATTCTGTCAAGTAACGGACGTGAGATTGTGTCAAGCACGTTAGCTGTAGTCACAAACAGTACCTGTGACAAATCAAACGGCACCTCTATATAGTGATCTCTGAATGAAGCGTTTTGCTCATAATCCAGCACCTCCAGCAGAGCGGCGGATGGATCCCCTTTATAATCAGCGCCCATTTTGTCTATTTCATCAAGCAATATAAGCGGATTTTTTGTCTTTGCCTCTTTCATGGCGGCCATTATTCTGCCTTCCATTGCGCCTATATATGTTTTTCGGTGTCCTCGTATATCCGATTCGTCATGTATACCGCCAAGTGAAATTCTTACATATTTTCTGCCCAACGCCCGGGCAATCGATTTTGCGATTGAGGTTTTTCCCACTCCCGGCGGTCCTGACAGACATAAAATTGTACCATTTTTACCCTTTGTCATTTGTCTTACCGCAAGATATTCCATAACACGTTCCTTAACCTTATCCAAACCGTAATGATCTTCATCAAGAATGGTCCGTGCCTGTTCTATATCAAAGCATTCTTTAGACTGCTTGTTCCACGGAAGGTCAAGAACCGCGTCAAGATAATTTCTTATAACAGAGCTTTCCGATGATGAATGTGCCAGCTTTACAAGTCTATCAACCTCTTTCAGAAGCTTATCCTTAATCTCTTTCCCCGCTTTAAGCTTTCTTATACGCGTTTTATATTCCTCGGCCTCTGCTTTTATCCCGTCAGAATCGCCCAACTCATCCTGTATTACCCGAAGCTGTTCCCGAAGATAATATTCCTTTTGATTTTTGTCTATTCTTTCCTTTACCTTATGCGCGATCTTACGTTCAAGCCTGAGCACCTCAAGATGGTTCTGAACTGCCACTATAAGCGTTTCTACCCGTTCCATAATGTCAAAGGTTCCGAGAAGTGTCTGCTTTGTTTCTATATCAAGCTCAACACCTGCGGCAATGGTATCACATAATTCACTTATATTCTTTATTGACATAACCTGCATAAAATGCTCTGCTGTCAGCTTAGGATTTTGAGAAAAATATTCCTCGTATGTTTTTTTCAGGCGATGCCTGTACGCTTCATGCAGCGGCAGCACTGTTCTCATACCGCCGACGTCCTCGCCATAACAGCGTATTCCCGCGCTGAGAAATTGATCTCCGTCCATAATCTTCTCTATAACGCCGCGCCTGATACCGGTAACAATTACGCGCGTTACAGATCCCGGCATATGCATAACCTGCTTTATCTGAGCTACCGTACCGACATCATAAACATCATTCAAAGTCGGTTTTTCCATATTAGCGTCTTTCTGAGCCGCAAGAAAAACCTCTGTTTCAGCTTCCATAGCAGCTTCAAGCGCCTTTACTGAAATCTCTCTCGCCGCGTCAAAATTAAGCGTCATGTATGGAAACAGCACCATTCCGCGCATTGGCACCACAGGCAAATATCTTAATTCTTCTTCCAATGTATTTCACTCCTAAATAAACAGTATTGTCTTATTATATGCTATAACATTACTATTATATAATTTTTTCACACTTTTTTCAACTGTTTTTTTCTTTTGGCTTTATTACCGATATATCTATTATTTTTTCGTCCGCTCCAAAATAGTGTCCGTTCGTATAATGACATACATTCAGCGTCCATGCCGCATCTTCTATTCCGATACGCTGCTTTCCGTCAAGACATATAATATTTTTTGCCATCTGCAAAATTTTCACAGCGTCTCTGCCGCTCCCTGCGTATTTTGAAATAAGTTCCACGGCCCCGTTGTCTATAGCAATATTCAATCTTTCGCACGTATTATGCACAATACTTGCAATTTGCTCACGCGTCAGTGAATTAAAATATATCTCAACGCATCTTGAACGGATCGCCTCAGGTATTTCCTCGCTTTTACGCGTTGTTGCCCCTATCAGGCGAAAATCAGCCGGAATTCCGTTTCTGAAGATATCATGAATATATGTCGGAATATTTTTACTTCCCTCACTGTAATAAGCGCTTTCAAACATTACACGTCTATCTTCAAGAACCTTCAGCAGCTTGTTAATCTGACACTGCTGCAGCTCTCCTATCTCATCTATAAACAACACTCCGCCATGAGCCTTGGAAACAGCTCCCTCCTTTGGCTGAGGAACACCGGCCGCTCCGTATGCTCCGGCACCCTGATAAATAGGATCATGCACGGAACCTATTAGAGGATCAGCTATAGACCTCTCATCATATCTCATTATTGTAGCGTCTACTTCAATAAATTTCGCATCGCTTTTAAACGGTGTGCCCTCGCTTTGTTTCGCGCATTCCAGCGCAAGACGTGCAGCGGCAGTCTTTCCCACACCGGGAGAGCCATATATAAGAATATGCTGAGGATTAGGTCCGCATAAAGCCGCCTTCATTGCCTTTAGAGCATCCTCCTGACCGACAATTTCCTCTATCGCCCTCGGTCTCGCCGCCTCTGTAAGCGGTTCAGCCAGACTTATGTGTCGCATATCATTCAGACGCTCCGCCTCTTTCTTTGAATTCTCCTCCAAAGTCCGGGTATCTGAATGTTCTCCTTTCAGCTTGGTAAAAAAATACATACCTATTACAAGCGTGAAGAAAAACTGTGTTATCATAATTATTCCACTCATATTAATTCCTCCTGTTACTAAATATAGTTTTTTCAAACACAGGATATTTATTCTGATTTAACAGTGGAATATTTTCATGCGATGTCAAAAAACAGTGGATTAAAGCAAATTTTGTCAAAACAAATTTATAAGTATTTATCGATATTTATTCTTATAAAAATTTATAGGTATGCGGATATCCGCATACTTACAAAAATATAATTCATACAACAAATTGCAAAACAATTTTATGCATTACAATTCAACTATCGCTTCAATCTCCAGCAAAACGTCCTTAGGCAATCTCGCCACTTCCACACATGACCGCGCAGGATAAGGCTCAGTAAAATACTTTGCGTAAATTTCATTAATTTTCCCGAAATCATCCATATTCTTTATAAATACAGTAGTCTTAACTGTATTATCTATTTTCCCGCCAGCGGCTTCAATAAGATTTTTTACATTTGTCAAAGCCTGCCGCGCCTGTTCTTCAACACCCTCGGGAATTTCACCTGTGGCGGGATTAATCGGAATTTGACCTGACGTAAACAGCATATTACCTACTGTTATCGCCTGAGAATACGGTCCTATTGCCGCAGGAGCATTATTTGTTTTTGTTTCTTTCATTTTTACCATTCCTTTCATTTGTTCATGTTTTAATTTTTCACCGTTCGGCGGTACCGGTTTCTTTTTTATTTTAAATTAATAACAGATGAGATACTATAACAAAAAAGATAAAATATCCAAGTATCATAGCGTACAGTACTTTTCCCGCCGGCTGAGAAATCCATTCTGTTTTTAGCGCCTCATAAGACAATACCGCAGCTGATACCGCGCCGCACATCATAAGTACCGCCAGTGTTACAGGCGACAATATACTCAGCACTGCGCCTAAAGCGCATACTACTGTAAACGGTATCCATGTACACGCAAGACGAACACTAAACTGCCAGTACGGTGTCCTCAGCCGCATAAGAAATCTATTTATAAAATAAAAAATACCGGAATACAGAAAAAACAAAACCATACCGCTCAACGCGCCGGAAAGTATTATAAGCAATACCATTCCCACAAGCTCATATCCGCCGCCTGTAAAACCCATCGCAGATGCGAGCATTTTAAACGGGCTGACCGCGCCGCCTCGCATTACAAAAAACACACACAGCCAAAGCACCGCTCCCTGAAGCGCCGCAATCGTCATGATAGCCGCTTTTCCAATATGCCCGGGATTTGTTATTTTATCAACAGGTGACTGGATAAACTCAGCCATATACCTCATTAGCCCTTGTATAAAACCTTTAGGATTTGTATTTACACGATTTGCCGTTTTTTTCGCCGCGCGTCTCGTATGAAAACGATTTCTTGCGCGTTCAAACTTACTTTCTTTACCCGCGTAGCCTGTCTGGTATGTGTTCTCCGTCCTATATGGATTTGAATGATAGGCGTTACCGGACGTTCCCGCTCTATCTCCCGTATCTTTATTCTTTGAGGCGCGGTATGCCGCGCTTTGCGGGCAACCACATACCTCTCCTTTTTCCAGTTCTCTGCCGCAGTATATACAGCTTCTCAATATAAACACCTCTCCGCTTTATTACAATTATATAAAAATTATAAGTCTGTTACATTCAATTGTCAATAATTCAAGTGTTAATTATTTGTGAATTATTTATATAACCGTTCTTCAAATGCTGTGATATCACTTTTTTTCTCGTCACGAACACGATGAAACAATTTTATGGTCATATCCCCTATAACTGTTTCACAGTCATAGATTTCCTCATATGCCGTCGCAATATCCGTATAATCCGAAAAACTTCTCACCGCCTCCTCAATAACTGTCTGATTTCCGTCAGCCAGATGAGTTTGAGCGGGAACTGCAACAAGCACATAATTAACCGTATACAACGGCGACAAGTCTCTGTCACGCGAGTCTACCTGCGGCAGCGATACAATATAATTGTCCCTTATCGCCTTTACTCCAAGCGACGGCTCGACATTTTTCAGTATATCCTCATTAAGCGTAAAAGACGAAGCCAATACCCCCAAAGTGTCTCCCTCAAACACCGTTGTGTCAAGCCTTTGTTTCAGCGCAAGAATATCCTCTGTGTCTCCCCTCGATACAGGAAGCATCGAAAATGTCGGTATAAGCGCCGCGCGCTTTATTTCCTGTATATTTTGAGGCTGCGATCGAGGTATATACACAAACACCGAATGTAATATTGCAAGAAGAGAAATTCCCGCCAGCATCCATTCCTTTGTAATATAACGTATCGTCATAAGCGTCAGCATTATCAGCGATGGAATATACAAAAGTAAATGCTGCTGTCCGTGCGTTTGAGTCGATATAAACATAGCAAGACATACAACCATTTGCAGCCACATAAATACCATACAGTGTTCCTGCTTTTTTATACCCGCAGCAACAGATGCGCCAGCAAGAACCAGTACATAAATTATGCCAAAATACCTTGTAATCAGTTTAAAATCCGTGCCTATAGAAAACTTATATCCCGAATACAGATTTCCGTAATCAAGAAGCAGCTTGTAAAATACAAAATCTTTGAAAAACGCAATCAAAACAACCCCCGCGCATGCGATTGTTATTGCCGCTCCATACCATTTACGTCTGAACAGCACGCAGTCCGCAAGCATTGCCGTTACAAAAGATACAGCAAAAAAAGCAAACCATCTGCGCCAAAGCATCATAAAGACAAGCAGCACGCCTATCAGCATATACCGCCATACGCCTCCTCCGACCTGTATTTTATTGTCTTTTCTAATATAATACAAATTAAAGCATATAAGGCAAAGAAGCAATCCGCCTATATCCACAAACCCGTTAAAAGCGAGAAACATCATGGAGGGACACAGCATTACTGTAATTACAGCCGCAATTTTAGGCGCTTTACTAACTTTCTTTGCTATCAAGTATATAAAAACAAATGATGGCAGCAGATACATATTAACAAGCCCTGTCACATATACAAGCCTTGAGTCTCCAAACAGGCGCGCAAGAACGGCGGAAGGTAAGCCCGCAATATAGTTATAGTCCTGCTCGGCTATCGAATTACATACATTACGCCAAAGCCCGCCCTCATTCAGCGCGCCCGATGCAATTTTTCTGGAAATATCCCAGTAAGTTGAATCATCCCAGAAATATATAAATTTACCTGCCTTTATGTAAATCACGGCAAGTATATTTACGATTGTCCATATGATTAGAAAATATATTACTGTCTTATGCCATGGCTTAAATGCAAATTCTCTGAATTCCTCATCCTTAAAGTCATAATCATCATTTAATATTGCTCTGAATTTCAATATTGCGACCTCCGTTAACTGAATAATGAAAGTATTTCCTCATTGGAAAGATTTTTAAATGTGTCTTTGTTTACACGCACAATATCATCAGCAAGATTTTTCTTGTTTTCCTGAAGCTTTAATATCTTCTCCTCAATAGTTCCCTTAGCCGCCAAACGTATTATCTGTACAGCCTTCGTCTGTCCTATCCTGTACGCGCGGTCAGACGCCTGATCCATAACAGCGGGATTCCACCACGGATCATAGTGAATAACCATATCGGCTCCTGTTAAATTCAGACCTACTCCTCCTGCCTTAAGCGAAATCAGAAACACAGTTCCCTCTCCGCTGTTAAATCGCTTCGAAAGCTCTGTTCTTTCATATGACGGTGTTTGTCCGTCAAGATAAAATGACGGCACATCAGCTTCCTTCATCTTTTTTCTTATTATTTCAAGCATTGAGGTAAACTGAGAGAATATCAGTATTCTGTGTCCTGACGACACAGCGCTTGTCACAAGCTCCATCAGCAAATTCAGTTTTCCGCTGTCACGATCATAATTTTCGTCAAAAAGCGTAGGATGGCAGCATATCTGTCTCAGTCTCATAAGAAGTGTTAAAATCTGCATCTTGCCCTGACCGCCCTCACCGAGCAGCCTGACAGTTTTATCCTTCGCAAGCGACAGATACGCCATATACATCTTTTCCTGTTCCGGCGTAAGCTCCGCATACATTGTGTTTTCTATTTTTTCGGGCAGCTCATTCAGCACGTCTGACTTCATACGGCGCAGCATAAATGGCTTTATCCTCATACGAAAGCTGTCCGCCGTGATTGAGTCGCCGTCTTTAACAAGCGGAGTCTCATATCTGCTTCTGAACTCATGTGGGTTGTACAGATATCCGGGCATTATAAAATCAAAAATAGACCATAACTCCATAAGCGAATTTTCCACAGGTGTACCCGTAAGAGCAAACCTGTACTCAGCATTGATCTTTTTCACGCTTCTGGCGTTCATTGTTTTCGGATTTTTTATATGCTGAGCCTCGTCAATAAAACAGTACGAAAACTCAATCTCCTGATAAAGAGCTATGTCGCGTCTCAATATCGGATATGAGGTTATTAC
>CAJTPP010000026.1:13495-17762 GCA_910578235.1 uncultured Clostridia bacterium
TCATCGACTGTTTTTATAAGCTCCTCACGCATTGTTTTTGAGCCGTCAATAATAATCGTCTCAGCTTCGGGAATAAATTTATTTATCTCGTTCTGCCAGTTATAGGTAAGCGCGCTCGGCGCGACAATAAGCACGGGCTTTTGCGGACGTATTCCATGTATATACGCTATAACCTGCAAAGTCTTACCCAGTCCCATATCGTCCGCCAGTATTCCGCCGAAACCAAGACATGAAAGCTGCGTCAGCCATAATATTCCGTCATGCTGATAGCCTCTCAAAACATTCTTCAGCCCTTCGGGGATTTTCGCTTCCTGATTTCTTATATCATTGATATACTTTTCAAAGCTTTCATCCTTTTGCACAGTATTCACTGAATTAAGATACAACGCGTTATATTTTGAAATTGTCTTGCCGCCGTTCTTCAAGTCCTCATACGAAAAATCAAGCTGATCAAGAAGATTAAATATATCCTTCTGATTGCTGTGCTCAATGTCAATAAAGCTGCCGTTTGAAAGACGGTAAAACCGCTTTTTCAGCTTTACCGCATTTAAAATTCCGTTTATCTGCTCATAAGACAAGTCTGTTTCAAAATCTGCCTCAAGCAAATCCACATTCCCATTATATCTTACCGATGCGCTAATATCAATACTGTTTGTTATTTTCAGTCCTGCAAAACGGTCAGAAGAATACAGCGTCGCTTTTTCTCTCAGCTCCGGAAGCGCGTCAGATAAAAACAGATATATTTCTCTATCCGAATAAACAGAAAACACTCCGTCATTTTCAGTAAAATGAGAAAAATATGCAAGAATTTCATTTTCTTTTTCCGTATCACGTACAACAATTTTCCCGGAATTGTTATTGCTGGCAGGTAAACGCATAGTTATACTCCCGTAATTCACACGTACTACGGCTGTTATCCCACCTCTTGACGCGTCAAAATAAATATCAAACAACGGCTTTGCGTCAACAACGACATCATCTATTCCCCTTGTGATAACTCCATGACGGTTTTTTATCGCAGGTAAAACATGTGTCGCAAAAAGTATGGTGTTATCGCCCTTAAAGCTTATCTGCGTTCTGCCCTCCGTGGCAAGAGCGTTATATATCGGCATAAAATATCCTCGCCATTCAGCGTTTGTATGATAAATCGTATTCTCATACAAAAACCACTCTCCGTCACGCGTGAGAGCGAAACCTCTGTCGCTTACAGACATATCTATCTCGCCTGACGCGGCGTCCACATCAATAAGAATGTCAGGATTATCCTCAGAAATCCTCACGTTTCCCATATTCATTCCATCAAAAACAATATTAAAATCCACTTTTTCAAGAAGCGGAAATATCCTTTTGGCCGCCATTGATCCAAAAGAAGTCTGATATGCCGCTTTCATGTACATCTGCGCGTCCGCAATACGATTTTCATATGTTTCAGCCAGAATTTTAATTATTTCATCCTGGTATTCAGGAAATTCCGTAAGCCGTGGATTATACGAGGAATACCTGTCAAACTTAAATTCCGCGCGTTTCATATAGCTGTCAAGAAAATTTTCAATTCCATGCAGTTTATTTCCGCCAATATCAATGGACATACCATAGGCTGCGCCGTCAGGTATCAGCCTGCTTATATGCATTGTAAATCTGGCATAAAGCTGTTCTTTGACATACTGATTTGACGCAAAATCAACACACAGCGTTTTCGCAATTTTATCATTTTCATCAACATAGTCCGCGCCTTCCTCAAGCTCTTTCTGGCGCTGTTTTAGCGTGGCTACAATATGCTTGCACACCGAGTTCATTGTTTCAAAATACGGACATGTGCAAAAACAATCATCAACGGAGTCTTCCGTCAGCTTCACCTGGACATTATAGAGTTCTTCCCCGTCCACAACAGCCGTTATCAGATTTTCCTCACGCTTCCTTAGATGTACCCTACCCTCCTTGAAATATTCAAGGCCTCTTTTATAAATAGTAGCGGAGCAGGACTTTTTTATCATTGCTTCGGTAATTTTCATATTTAACCCTTTTGTATACCCTTTCATGATGAATCGGTCAATTTATGTTCTGATCTGTATCTTATAATTATAGCACATTTGGAAGCATTATACAACATTATTTTTATATAAATTACAAATAGATATATTTATTGATCTATGTTAAACTTATAATGGATTTATTATGAAAGGAAAAACAAACATGGGGAAATTTGAAGGAATACTTATTTGCAGCGATCTTGACGATACGCTTCTGACAACAGATAAAAAAGTTTCTGATGAAAATATACAGTCCATAGAATATTTCAAATCAGAAGGCGGACTTTTTACTTTTGCTACCGGGCGGGTGCCTATAGGCGCTGAAATTATGCTCGAACACATAACTCCCAACGCGCCGATGGTGTGCTTTAACGGCGGCGCTGTTTATGACTTTAATCTCCGAAAAACACTCTGGTCGCGTTCTCTGGATAAAAACGCTGTGCAGGCAGTTGAATACATAAATAAAATGTTTGATTTTGTCGGAATTGAAATCTGCACTGAAACCAAAATTTATTTCAGCAAAACAAACAAAATTGTAAAAGAACATCAGGCGGCGGAAAACCTGCCTGATAATCCGCTGGACTACCATTATGTCAGCGATGATTGGAAAAAGGTTCTGTTCATGTCAGAAAGCGAGCAAATACCGCTTATACGAAAAGCAATCTCAGACTCTCCGTTTGCGGACAAGTACACCTTCGTACAGTCAAGCCCGTGGTATTATGAGCTTCTCCCCAAAAACTCAAACAAGGGCGAAGGGCTTATTAAATTAGCAAGTTTATTAAATATTGATCAGTCTATGACAATAGGCATAGGCGATAATGAAAACGATCTCATGCTTGTCAAAATGGCAGGCAAAGGCATTGCAGTTGCCAACGCAATAGAAGAACTCAGGATTGCCGCGGATTATGTCACCTCCGCAGATAATAATTCAAGCGCAATTGCCGAGGTTATTGCGGCAATAGAAAGCGGATATATAAAGCTCTGATTAAATTTTAATCCCAACCCATTTTCCCGCTTTAAACCGCGCCGCGGCAAAAATATATCTTGAAATCTGATCCGCAAGCACTCCGAACCATATACCCGCTATTCCCAATCCGAGCGTATAGCCGCACAAATACGAAAAACCGGTTCGTATAACCGTGACGCTTATTGTTGACGCAACCGCTGTATAGAGCGTGTCGCCCGCTCCTCGCAGGCATCCCATATATATAACCTGACGTATCTGGAACAATACAACAAAAATGATTATGTGCATAATGCTGACGCCTATCTCAACAATTTCTTCCTCTCTGAAAAACAGGCTCATAAGCAAACGCGCGCCAAAG
Source organism: uncultured Clostridia bacterium (assembly GCA_910578235.1). Lineage (GTDB taxonomy): Bacteria > Bacillota > Clostridia > UBA1381 > UBA1381 > Hominilimicola. The sequence goes on from CAJTPP010000026.1 coordinate 16,851, forward strand.
AAATATATACACGCGAGAACAACAGAAATCATTCCGCCCGTCATCTGGCATGCGCTTCCGAACTCCTTCGCCCTCTCAGGCTTTTTCTCTCCAAGACTTCTGCCTATAAGCGCGACCGCCGCCGCCTGAAGACCGTCTCCAAAGGAAAACGACAGGGACATAATATTCATTCCCACCTGATGCGCCGCCATAGCCGCATTACCCTGATGCGCTGCCATTACAGCCGTCATCATAAAACCGATACGCATCAAAAGCTGCTCAAAAAACACACTGTAGCCTACTCTTACAATATTTTTCATCGCCGATACCGACGGTTTTACTTTTTCCGCTATTATATATTGCATACTCACAAAAAAATCGGGATTCATAATTGAAATAATACTCATAACGCACGCGACCACAGTGCCAAGCACTGTCGCAATTGCTGCTCCTTTTATCCCCAGCGCAGGGAAACCGCAGTTACCGTTAATCAAAAAATAATTAAATATAATATTAAGAGTGTTAGATGTAATATTGGTGCGCATAGTAATTTTTGTGTTACCGGCTCCGCGAAGCGCGGAATTTATCCCCATCTGTATGCAATTAAAAATCATACCGCCCATAATTATACGGTAATATACAACGGCGTCATTATGTGTTTCCGGCGTTGAACCGCACAGGTTTATAATCCAGGGGGCAAATATTACAAAAGCCACGCTCAATACCGCCGCCATCCCAACTATCATGATAATAGCAGTATATAGAATAGAATTTGCCTCTCCTCGTTTATTTTCTCCGAAACGTCTCGCCACCAGCGCGGAAAGAGCCACGTTCATCGCAAGAAACGCGGAAAGCCCAACAAGTTTAGGCTGTGTTGTAAGTCCCACGGCAGCGACCGCGTTTGATCCGAGAGAACTGACCATAAATGAATCA
>CAJTPP010000026.1:17777-21318 GCA_910578235.1 uncultured Clostridia bacterium
GTCCGGCAAACGCGACAAAAAATGACTCAATTATTGCCGGTACCGCCATACGCATAGTAGCGCGTATTGTGCCTTTACCGTATTTTTTCATAATGAATTACATCTCTTTTCATATCATTTTATTACAAATAATATTGTAACACATAAACACTAAAAAGAAAAGATAAAATTTACCTGATATTTTCCGACTTATATCCTAATATACACAATTCATCTTCCGTCATTTCACGGAATTCTCCCGGCGACAAACCGGCATCAAGAAATACTCCGCCTACAGCAACGCGCTTTAAATATATCACCGTTTTGCCAACCCTTTCACACATACGCTTTACCTGATGAAATTTGCCCTCGGCAATTTCAATATATACCTCGCGCGGATTGTCAGTTATTTCAAGCTTTGCGCTTTTAGCAATGAAATCCTTAAATTCCATGCCCTTAGCAAATTCCGCTATGTCATGTTCCTCCATAGGTTTATCCAGCACCGCAAAATATCGTTTATACACATTTTTCCTTGGCGACGTCATTTCATGAGTAAACACCCCGTCATTTGTTAACATCAGCAAACCCTCAGTATCAATATCCAGCCGCCCTACCGGAAAAACTTCAAAATGAGCATAAGCTTCTCCCACCAGTTCCGTTACCACAGGATATTTTTTGTCATATACCGCACTAACATATCCTGACGGTTTATTCAGCATAAAATACACATATTTACGGTACACCAAAGACTCTCTGCCTACAGCGACAACACTGTCCTCAGCGATTTGTTCATCCGCTTTTTTGCATACTGTTCCGTTCACTGTAACCAATCCCTGTTTTATCAGCTTTTTCACGTCTCTTCGGCTAATACTGCCGCAAGAGCATATATATTTATCCAGTCGCATACTTTTTTACTCCAATAACATAAAAGGGCGGCATATCCGCCGCCCTCAGATTTCTATTACTGATTATATTGTACCGCAAGCGCGTCAATTTCACCGTTTGCCTTCATGTCTGCAAGCACAGCGTTAATTTTATCAAGAAGCTCCGTATTGCCCTTCTTTACAGCAATAGCGTATTCCTCGGCTTCAAACGCATCCGCATCCTCAACGATCTTTAGCCCGTTGTTTTCAGCAAGAGCCTTACCTGTGGCTGAGTCGATAACAACAGCGTCTAATTTACCGTTTTTAACATCCTGAACTATATCAAGACCTCTGTTTGCTCTTACTATCTTATCCTCAGCAAGCTGCAAATCATCTGTTACAATACCGTCTCCCGTATAACCAAGCACAACGCCTACAGTCTTATCGTTTTTAAGATCCTCAGCCTTTGTAATGTCAGTATTATCGGGAGCGACTACCATTACCTGAGACGCCACAAAATATGTATCAGAGAAATCAACACTCTGTCTTCTCTCATCGTTCGCAGTCATACCTGCGGCAACCATATCAACCTTGCCGGTGCTTACAGCCGCGATAAGTCCGTCAAATTCCATATCCGCAACCTCAAGCTCCTTGTCCATGCTCTTTGCAATATTGTTTGCGATTGCAACGTCTATACCGTCAAATTCACCTACAAGTCCTGCTGATGTTGTAAATTCAAACGGAGGAAACGCCGCGTTTGTTCCCATTATAAGCTTATCCGACTTTCCGCATCCCGCAAGCGCCGATACCGCCATCACCGATACTGCCGCGATTGCGGCAGCTTTCATTAAACCCTTTTTCATTAAAAAGCCTCCTAAAAATATTTTTATATATTCAACACATACGATGTGTTAAATGCTTTACAGTATTTTACTCAAAAATTCTTTTGTCCTGTCATTTTGGGGATTGTTAAACACCTCATCCGGCGTGCCTTCCTCAATTACATATCCGCCGTCCATAAACAGCACCCTCGAGCCAACCTCGCGGGCAAACCCCATTTCATGAGTAACAACAACCATAGTCATACCCGCCTTTGCAAGATCCTTCATAACTTCAAGCACCTCGCCTACCATTTCAGGATCAAGCGCCGATGTCGGCTCATCAAACAACATAATATCAGGCTGCATCGCAAGAGCGCGCGCGATAGCAATTCTCTGCTGCTGTCCGCCCGACAGCTGCGCGGGATACGAGTCCGCCTTATCCAGAAGCCCGACCTTATTAAGAAGCTCGCGCGCAAGCTGCTCCGCCTGTACCTTTTGCATTTTTTTCACCTTTATCGGCGCAAGCGTGATATTATCCATCACCGTCAGATGCGGAAACAAGTTAAACTGCTGAAACACCATTCCCATTTTTTCACGAATTTTATTTACGTTTGTTTTGGGAGCGGTTATACTTTCGCCCTCAATAAGAATTTCTCCGTCAGTAGGAACTTCAAGAAGATTAAGACAGCGCAGAAAAGTTGACTTGCCGCTGCCTGACGGGCCTATTACAACAACTTTCTCCCCCTGCTTTATATGCTGATCAATTCCCTTCAGCACTTCCAGATCACCGAAATGCTTTTTTAATCCGGTAACTTTTATCATCTCTTGTCCGCCTTTCTCATACCTTTTTCAAGTTTAGCCAATATCAAACTTATAATTTTTATGACAACATAATATATCACAGCAATTGCCAATAGCGGGATCAGATAATCATATGTACGCCCCTGAACCTTTCTCGCAGCTCCGACAAGATCAATATTGCTTATCATACCTACTACCGCGGTTTCTTTTATAAGGACTACAAATTCATTGCCAAGCGCGGGAAGAATATTTTTCATCGCCTGAGGCATAACAATACTCATCATTGTCTGCTTAGGCGTCATTCCCAGAGAACGTCCCGCCTCAGTCTGTCCTATGTTTACAGATAAGATACCGCCCCGCACAATTTCCGCAATATAGGCGCCGCTGTTAATACCAAAAGCTATCGCGCCTACCATCCATGCCGGTATATTTACGGACGCAAAAATAACAAAGTATATTATAAGCAGCTGAACCATTGTAGGAGTGCCGCGTATAATGTCTATATATGTACCCGAGATTGCTCTTAGTATTCTGTTTTTTGAAAGACGCATCAACGCCATCAGCACACCAATCACAAAGCCGAGTATTACAGCAAACAATGTTATCAGCATGGTATAACCCAGTCCGCTGACGAACCACCGCCACCGCTCTTCAGTAATAAACGTGGCTGTAAGACGGCCTATTAAATCCATAATTACTTCCTCCGTTGTGTTTCATTATATTATATCATATCAAAATTTCCCGAAAATAGCAATAGCTATTTGAAAAAATCTTCATTTTGTGTGTATAATTATGCATTTGCTGCACATTATTCTATGACAAGCGTTATAAAACACTCTAAACACTATATCTTATCAAGCCAGATTATTTCAGCTTGAAATTTTTAAAGATATATGTTAATATATATCTAATTACATTATGAGGAGTTTTTTACTATGGAATTGCATGAATCAGGCGAAATGTATCTTGAAACAATTCTTATTCTGAAAAACCGTTTCGGATATGTGCGTTCAATAGATATTGCCAATGAAATGAATGTTTCAAAACCCAGTGTCAGCCGCGCTGTAGGCCTTTTAA
>CAJTPP010000026.1:21453-22804 GCA_910578235.1 uncultured Clostridia bacterium
CCGCCGCTCGGGACGCGTGCAAAATAGAGCATATTATAAGCGATGAAACTTTTGATATAATCAAAAAGAAATTAGTTGAATTAAATTAAATATTTAAAAGCGAAAGCTGTATGGCTTGCGCTTTTAAATATTTATTACTTTACCTGCTCCCCGTCTATAAATGTCATAACACATTCCGCGTCAAAACGTGTCGGAAGCTCAGTAAATACTGCAATATCGGCGTCTTTTCCTATATCAAGACTTCCAACTCTATCGTCAATAAAACAGTTTTTAGCAGCTGCAATAGTTATCCCCTCCAGAGCTTTCTGCTCGTCCATGCCATGCTTTACCGCCATTACGGCACAAAGCGGCAAATTACCTATGGTAATTTCAGGATGATCCGTTATTATCGCGACACTGATCCCCCTGTCTGAAAGATTTTTATAAGTATCGAAGGTAAGATTTTTAAGTTCAATCTTACTTCTGTCCGACAACGTCGGCCCAAGCATTACAGGTAATCCCTCGCGTTCCAGTATCAGCGCGACAGCGTCGCCATCAGAGCAATGCTCTATGGTTACACGTATATCAAACTCTTTTCCTATACGGATTGCGCTGCATATATCATCCGCGCGATGCGCATGTATTTTTACAGGAATTTCTTTTCTGACGACAGGCAGCATCGCGTCTAACTTCATATCAAATTCGGGCTTCTCATTTTCCTCACTGTCAGTCATATACGCGTCCAGTTTTTCCATATAATCCCGCGATTTTATAAGCAGTTCTCTTATCATCGCCATTGTCCCCATACGCGTAACAGGCGCGCTTTCCTTCTCGCTGTAAACGCTCTTAGGATTTTCTCCCAGCGCGAATTTCATAGCGGCAGGAGATTTTATGATCATATCATCAACACATATCCCGCCGCACTTTACGGCGGCAAACTGTCCTCCGACCGGATTTGCGCTGCCCGGCCCCGTCACAACCGTAGTCACACCAGCGCCGCGCGCCTCCTCAAAGCCTCTGTCAAATGGATTTATCGCGTCAATCGCCCGCAAATGCGGCGTTATCGGATCACTGTCCTCATTACCGTCATCCCCCTCAAACCCCACCGAGTCCTCAAACATCCCCACATGACAATGAGCGTCAACAAGTCCCGGAAGAACATATTTCCCTTTCGCGTCAATAACTCTGTCAGCAGTCTGATCGCATTCATTTCCTATATACAATATTTTATCATTAAACAATATACAGCCGTTTTCATAATTCCCGCCTGACATTGTTATAATTTTTCCGTTTTTAATAAGTGTTTTCATATACTTTTTATTCCCAGTTCATTTACATAATTAATTGCAGATGTCGCCGCGACTGCTCCGTC
>CAJTPP010000026.1:22814-23035 GCA_910578235.1 uncultured Clostridia bacterium
GCCGCAGCGGTTATAACCTGACGCAGCGGAGACACACGTACATCCCCGGCCGCAAATATTCCTTTTACATTCGTTGCGAGATACATATTTGTCTTTATAAAACCGTTAGGACAAAGTTCAACGCCGCACTTAGCCGCAAGCTCAGACGACGGGGTAATTCCTATCGCCACAACTGCTCCTTCTGCCTTTAAAACATTTTTATCGCCTGTTAGCGTATTCTT
>CAJTPP010000026.1:23048-26272 GCA_910578235.1 uncultured Clostridia bacterium
CACGCTTTCCAGCATGCCCGTTCCGTTAAAACAATCAACAACAGTGTCTGTTAATACATTTATTTTTCCGTTTTTTCTGACATTCTCAACAAGAGTTGCCGATGCCCGGAATTTTTTACTTCTGTTCAGCAAATACACCCTGCCGCAAAAACCCGCAAGATATAACGCGTCCTCCATAGAGGTATTGCCTCCGCCAACAACGCATACATCTTTATCCTTAAAAAACGCGCCGTCACATGTGGCGCAGTATGACACCCCCGCTCCCGTCAACGCTTCCTCACCGTCCGCGCCCAGTGTTTTAGGTATCGCTCCGGTAGCAAAAATAATTGATTTTGTCATATATTTATTACGGCGCGTATAAATAACCTTTATATCATATTCCGCATTTTCAATTGATTTTACATTTTCACTTACAATTGTTATATCAAACTTTTTAGCATGCTCCTCAATAGCTTTGGCTACCGCCTCGCCTGACGGATTATCCGCAAATCCCGGATAATTATCTATTTCATTTGTACGCAGCACCTGCCCTCCACAGGCTATTTTCTCTATAACAAGAGTTTTCATACCGCCTCTCGCGGCGTATATTGCCGCTGACAGTCCCGCTGCGCCGCCGCCTATTATAACTATATCGTACATAGTAAGTCACCTCTCCTTTTTCTACAGATTTTTACGTCCCGAGACAAAGTAATAAAACACAATACAAACTAAAACTTAGTCCGTGATATTACAAAATTTTTCATTCCCTTTCATTTACATAAGCTTCTATTATATATCTCGGTCTGCGCTTTACCTCTTTATAAAGCTTACCTATATATTCACCGATAAGCCCCACCGAAAGAAGCTGCACTCCCCCGATAAACCATATGGACATCATAAGCGACGCCCAGCCAGAGTCCGTATTTCCAAGAAGCTTTTCTACAAGAGCATATACCGCCATTATCACAGATATTACACAAACTGCCGCTCCAAAAGTAGAAATAATACGTATCGGACTTATACTGAACGATGTTATTCCGTCAAACGCAAAGGAAAGCATTTTTTTCAAAGGATATTTGGACTCACCCGCAAAACGCTCATTTCTGTCATAATAAACGCTTGTTGAACGGTATCCCACAAGCGGCACCATTCCTCTGAGAAACAAATTTCTCTCAGGAAAATCTGCCAGGGCGTCCAGCGCCCGTCTGCTCATAAGCCTGTAGTCAGCATGATTAAAAACAATATTTACTCCCATAATCTGCATGAGCTTATAAAATCCCACCGCCGTAGTGCGTTTAAAAACCGTATCCGTATCACGCTTATTGCGGACACCGTATACCACGTCATAACCGTCAATATAATTCTTTACCATCTCAGGTATAACATTAATATCATCCTGCAAATCCGCGTCAATGGAAACAGCGCAGTCGCAGTCGTTTTTAACAGTCATAAGTCCGCCCAGCAACGCGTTCTGATGTCCCGCGTTTCTCGCAAGCTTCACTCCCGCAATTTCAACATGCTCTTTTGCGAGCGTATCTATTATACTCCATGTTTTATCTTTTGAGCCATCGTCAACAAATACAATTCTGCTTTTATCGTCTATCAGCCTGTCACTTTTCATTTTATCAAACAGCTCCAGCATCCTTTTTGATGTTTCACCAAGCACCGCTTCCTCATTATAGCATGGAACCACCACATACAGATTTACACTTTTATCCATAATGTTTTTCTCCCGTCACAAATTTGTATATTATATATTATACAACATTTTTCCAATATAAACAAGCATCAAATATAAAGTATTATTAAATTTTAATTACAATAATTTATTGTCTATTGCTAAATATAATATTATGTTATATTATAAATTACTACATAAACTGTAGATACAAATTAGGAGGTTTATATGAATAAACACACATTTTCAGAATTAAAAAAATTAGGTTGGAACAGCCTAAAAGGCAAATACTGGTATTCATTTGCGATGACACTACTGGTTATTGCAATAGTATCTTTTTGTTCAATGCTGATGTACCCTATATCCGCAGTAACAATATCCAATAATATAATAATGCTTCAGCAGACGTCGGATACTGTCTCCTCTACCATGGCAGCAGGCCCTTTATTAGGTACATACTTTCTTTATCTTCTAATGAATATGCTTATATCTATACTTATTACACTTCCGATAACCATTGGTCTTATGAAATTCTTTATTAACGCTAACACATATACACATAATGTCTCAGACATTTTTTTCATATTTAAGAATAATTTCAGAAATGTCATAAAAATATTATTTTTTAAATGGCTGTATACTTTTTTATGGTCACTTCTGTTCATTATTCCAGGTATTGTAAAATCTTATGAATATTCAATGCTCACGGAAATACTTGCTGAAAATCCGGCTCTTGACCGAAAACATGCCTTTGAAATTACAAAAGCTATGACTAACGGAAACAAATGGAGAATATTTCTTTTCAATTTTTCTTTTATAGGATGGATGCTTCTTACCTGCATAACTTTCGGTATAGGCTCTCCTTTTCTTACGCCGTATATATATGCTTCTTTTGTTCAGTTATATTTTGAACTCAAAGAAAATGCAATTGCAAACGGATATGTCGCCGCAGAAGAATTTCAATTTGACATTGAGACAAAATAATATCTTTATTTTTAACAGTATTAACATTCTTTGTTAATACTGTTTATTTTTTTGTAGAATATATTGCAAATTCCTCCACTTTGTGGTAGAATATCTGTATAGATTGAAATAATAAGGAGGAATTATCCAATGTTAAAAGAAGATGTTCTAAAAAAACTTACAGACTGCGGTCTTGTCGCAGTTGTAAGAGCAAACAACGCCGAGGAAGCCATAAAGATTTCCGACGCTTGTCTTGCAGGAGGCTGTACCGGCATTGAGCTTACTTTTACCGTTCCCGGAGCGGACAAGGTTATTGCCGCTTTAGCAGATAAGTATTCAAACGGAGAAATGATGCTTGGAGCGGGTACTGTGCTTGATCCCGAAACAGCAAGAATGGCTATCCTTGCCGGCGCGAATTTTATTGTAAGTCCGGCTTTTAACCCTGAGACAGCAAAGCTCTGTAACCGTTACAGAGTTCCGTATATGCCGGGATGTGCCACAATTACAGAGGTAATCACAGCTATGGAAGCGGGCGCTGATATAGTAAAAATATTCGTATTCCAGTTCGCAGAGGAAAAGTCCGTAGTGATCGGCGTTCAGGAAA
>CAJTPP010000026.1:26307-26640 GCA_910578235.1 uncultured Clostridia bacterium
GGGCGGTGTTGACAAGGATAATGTCGCTGAATGGATTAAAGCGGGCGTTGTCGCGGTAGGCGCGGGATCGTCACTTACAAAAGGCGCTAAAACAGGCGACTACAATGCAATTACAGAAACAGCTAAAGAATTTATTGCGAATATAAAAGCCGCAAGAGCTGAACTAAAGAAATAACTCTGAATTACAGCATTTTTTCAGAAATTTAATAACTATAGTATTATTATAATTTATAAAGGAGAATAAAATAATGGCAAAAATTGTTACAATGGGTGAAATCATGCTAAGATTATCAACCCCTGGAAATCAGAAATATATTCAAGCTACTCAGTTTG
>CAJTPP010000026.1:26650-28336 GCA_910578235.1 uncultured Clostridia bacterium
CATAAACTATGGCGGAGGCGAAGCCAATGTTGCGGTTTCGCTTGCCAATTACGGTCATGACGCGGAATTTGTCACAAAAGTTCCTGACAATCCGATCGGCGCATGCGCAATTGCGGCGCTGAGAAAATACGGCGTTGAAACAAAGAACATAGCAAAAGGCGGAGACAGGCTCGGCATTTATTTCCTTGAAACAGGAGCTTCAATGAGACCGTCAAATGTAACATATGACAGAGCAAATTCATCAATCGCCACAGCCGCAGCAGCAGATTTCAACTTCGATAAAATCTTTGACGGCGCTGACTGGTTCCATTTTACAGGTATTACTCCCGCTGTTTCAGATGCAGCCGCAGAGCTTACGGAATTAGCCTGCAAAGCCGCAAAGGCTCACAGTGTAACAGTTTCATGTGACCTTAACTTCAGAAAAAAGCTATGGTCAAGTGAAAAGGCTCAGAAAGTCATGTCAAATCTTATGCAGTATGTTGACGTATGCATAGGTAACGAGGAAGATGCGGATAAGGTACTTGGCTTCAAGCCTGAAAACACAGACGTAACAAGCGGAGAACTTAATCTTGCCGGTTATGAAAGTATTTTCAAACAGATGGTAGCCAAGTTTGACTTTAAATATGTAATTTCTTCGCTTAGAGTATCAAAGTCAGCATCAGACAACGGCTGGTCGGCATGTATCTATTCAAAGGATGATGACGAATTTTATCATTCAAGAGAATACAGAATTCGTCCTATTGTTGACCGCGTAGGCGGCGGTGACAGCTTCGCCGGCGGTACAATCTGCGGTTTTGTTGACGGCAAAAACTTCAAAGACGCGCTTGAATTCGGTGTAGCCGCTTCTGCTCTGAAACACACTATTCCGGGTGACTTTAACCTCGTCACAAGAGAAGAAGTTGAAACACTGGCGGACGGCGATGGCAGCGGACGCGTGCAAAGATAATCTTATATATAATTAAAGCATTGCAAAACAAAATAACTACAGTCTGATAATAGTATAATTATCAGACTGTAGTTATTTTGTTTATAAATATATACATTCTAATGACTGTTCACGTAATCGTAATCCACTATATCATCCAGATTTTTAATAACTTCTAAATAATTTCGGCATGCTGCTTTTGCCTTGTCAAGCTCAAGTGTTTTATAATTTCCACACTCAATCTCACTCGCGCCGAAAACCCCGCCGCTATGCTCAATTGTCTTTTTGAGTATATCTTTTACTGTTTCAAGCACCCTATCCTTTGCAACAACATCACGAACAATAAAATAAAAACCCGTCTGACAGCCCATAGGACCAAAGTATATAACCTCACTGCTTATATCCGAATTTCTCGCGAAAGTGGCGAGCATATGCTCAATTGTATGCATAGTAATATTATCAAGTATTTCGCCGCTGTTTGGTTTGCAAAAACGCAGATCATAAGTAATAATATCCGTGTCAATTCTTGAAATATATATCCCCTTATTCAGCTTTCTGTGATCTACCTGAAAGCTTTTTATTTTTTTCACATTAACAGCCTCCTTTTATATTTTTTAAAAGTTCAAGAATAATTTCAACCGAATTCTCTACCGCCATCTTTTCAAAAGCCGGATAGTCCATTACAGAGTCGTCATTTGCCCCATCGGATATTGCCCGTAAAACCCCGAAACGGACATTATTCATAATGCAGACATGTCCGA
>CAJTPP010000026.1:28349-31800 GCA_910578235.1 uncultured Clostridia bacterium
ATACTCGCGCCTTCCATTTCAGCGGCTATCGCATTAAACTCACCGATAATTTTGTCCCTTTGTTCCTGTGTGCTGATAAACTGATCGCCAGACGCTATGACGCCCCGCTTCACATTTAACGAACCCAGTTTATTTACCGCGTTAACCATCATATCGGAAATCGCTTTATCGCACGGAATCAGAACCATATCTATACCGCTGATAAATCCTTTTGGATCACCCATTACCGAGGTATCCATATCATGCTCCACGACAGCGTCCGCGACAGCTATATCCCCCATTTTGAAATCATCGGCAAGACCTCCGGCCGCGCCAACATTAATAATAAGCTCCGGCGAGTATTTAAGTATCATTGTCTGCGCGCACACCGCCGCGTTTACCTTTCCCACTCCGGCTGCGGCGACAACCGTATCCGCCCCATCGATTTTTCCGCTGTAAAAATCAATACTGCTTATCGTTTCTATATTTACTTTATCCATAAGTTCCTTCAACGCATGAACCTCTGATTCGAGCGCTCCTATAATTCCTATCAGCATAATAACCCCCTGCATGTATATTTTTATTACCGCACTATTATATAACTAATCCGTAAATGTGTCAACTTTATAATATCAACAAAGAATTACTATTTTTCACTTCATATCCTTTGACATTCGACAAAAAAAGTTGTATAATAGTATGATGTTAGGAGAGATAATATGGATTTTGTTGCTATTGACTTTGAAACCTCCACATCAAATTTTACAAGCGTATGCAGTCTCGGAATTTGCGTTGTGGAAAACAATATCATAACTGACAGAAAAGAAATACTTATTAAACCCGAGCCATTTGAATTTAATGACTACAATATAAAAATACATGGTATAACTGCCGATATGGTAGCAAACAAGCCAACATTTGACAAATACTGGCCGTGGCTAAAACCGTACCTTGACGGCAAAACTGTAATCGCGCACAATGCTGACTTTGACGTTGGCGCTTTATGCTCAACATTGCAGCTTTTCAATATTCCCCTTCCCACTTTTAGCTATCTGTGTACTGTAAAACTGTCTCAAAAAGCTTATCCCGAGCTTTCAAGCCATAAGCTCAATAAGCTGTGCAACGCTCTGAATATACGCTTTCATCACCACCGCGCCTACGATGACGCGTATGCTTGCGCTCGGGTATTGCTGCGGATACTTGAAGATTACAGTCTGTTGGATCTCAACGAGATTGAAGAATGTTTTGAAATGGAAATCGGACATATAACACCAAACACCATTATAAAATGCAGAAAAAATAAGAAAAAACAAAAAAAATCAAAAAAAATTTCAGAAACAGCCGTTGCGCATTGACGGCTGTTTTTATATAATCTATTACCTTATTCACTAAAACAACATATTAAACCATTGTTTAGCTCATGTAGAATAAATTTTCCGTTTTCGTAAAGCATGTAACTGTGTCCGCTGTTCTCCTTCGGTATGGAGACAGAACCCGGATTTACATACGTATAATCACCCATATTCTCATATGCCGGAATATGCGTATGACCGTTAACAAGAAAACTGTCTTTTTTTAACGGCGGCGGATTTTGAGGATTAAGCTTATGTCCGTGTGTAAGATACATTTCTTTTCCGTCAGCATAAACCACCGCATAATCAGCAAGTATAGGAAAATCAAGCACCATTTGATCAACCTCGGTATCACAATTACCTCGCACACAAAGAAGTTTATCCTTTATTCCGTTTAATATTTCAATTACCTGTTTCGGCGAATAACCAAGAGGCAAGTCATTTCTCGGCCCATGATACAGCAAATCACCCAGCAAAATAAGCTTATCCGCTCTTTCATTAGCATACGCTTCTATAAGTTTTTCCGCATAATACGCTGAACCATGTATATCGGACGCAATCATTAATTTCATATATCATCCACCTCAATCGATTAGTTTTACCGGCATAAATCCTACATAGTCTCCTGACACCAGCCGATATTCAATACCGTCCACACTTCCGCTGACGGCATTTTTATGTGATGCTCCGTGAAGATGTCCGTAAACACATTTCGTTACAGGATATTTTCTCATCATTTCTATAAACGCGTTTAATTCCAGAGTCGCTGACACAGGGGGATAATGTGTAAACACATAAATTTCTTTACATTCTTTCGCGCTGTTTAATGACATTTCAAGTCTGAGAACCTCTCTGTCAAAAATTTTCCTGTCATCGTCGCTAAAGCTATCCCACCCGGGATGTATCCAGCCGCGCGTACCGCATATCGCGACATTGTTATACATAAAAGAGTTGTTCTGTAAAAATTTCACATCAGTAAACCCATTTGCTTCTGTAAACTCACGCAGTTTATTCATTGTAGTCCACCAATAGTCATGATTTCCTTTTAACAGTATTTTAGTTCCGTTCAGGCAGTGAAGATATTCAAAATCTCTTATGCTCTGCTCCAGATATGTTGCCCATGAAAAATCACCGGCCAGCACAACCGTATCATCTTTTTTAATTACCGACTGCCAGTTGTCCGCCAGACGCTCCACATAATTCTCCCACGCTTTGCCAAATATATCCATAGGCTTGTCTATGCCAAGCGGAAGATGCAAATCCGCAATTGTATATAGTGCCATAAATATTCTCCTTATACTTTATATCTACAAGTATACATTAGTTTAGAACAGAAATCAAGCTCGCCGCAATAAAAATTACAGATAAATATTTTAGTATTGACTTTCAGTTTTTTTTATAATATTATATTACAAATGTCGTATGCCATTAATACAATGTTGCAAATCTGAAAGGAGTTGATTTTATGGTAAACTGGAAAACATTCAAAGAAAAACCCTATGCGCCTTTAGCGGAACAGTCACGAAAGCTTGCCGCGGAAGGCTGCGTCTTATTAAAAAACACAGACAATATTCTGCCTATAGCTTCCGAAAATACAGTGTCGTTTTTTGGAAGAACTCAAATAGATTATATAAAAAGCGGAACAGGATCAGGCGGTCTTGTACATACAGAATATACCGTAAATATTATAGAAGGCGTACTTGCGAATAAAAAGATACATGTAAACACAGAGCTTATTGATATCCATAAAGCCTGGATTAAAGAAAATCCTTTTGACGCGGGCAACGGATGGGCAACCGAGCCATGGTTTCAAAAAGAATTCGTGCCTGATGACAATATTGTAAGAACCGCGCGAGAGAAATCCGACACCGCTGTAATAGTGATAGGACGAACAGCAGGTGAAGACAGAGATAATGCTCCCGAAAAAGGCAGCTGGTATCTGACGGACGAAGAAGAAGCCCTGCTACAGATCGTCTCAAAGCATTTTGAAAACACCGTTGCAGTGCTCAATGTCGGAAACATTATTGATATGAACTGGGTGGAAAAATATAATATAAAATCCGTACTTTACGCATGGCAGGGCGGTCAGGAGGGAGGAAATGCCGTAGCTGACGTATTAT
>CAJTPP010000027.1:0-1612 GCA_910578235.1 uncultured Clostridia bacterium
CACTGGTGTGCGGAATAGTTGGCGTGACAGTATATGCGGTAATGCTCTTTATTACCGGAGAGGATACTGTGAAAAATATAATACGCAGGAAAGGGTGAGGATATGAACAGTTTAATATTATCTTCTGTAGCCGCATTTTTTAAAACATTTGCAAAATGTTTTAAGGACAGCGGCCTGTATCGGCTGTTGATGAGAATTTATAACGCTGTTTCAGCATCTTGGAGTAAAAGCGCTATAATGAATGTTTTACGCAAAGAAAATGATAATGCGGACAGACAAAGCATGACTGCCAAGATACTGTATCTGCCGTTCAGAATGGCAGATGCTTTCAGAGAAATAGCCGGCACATTTATTTCGGAAAAGATTGCAAATAGCTTCATATGTGTGTTGGCGAGACAGTATGTGCAAAATTTTATGGCCGTAAATACAAAATTTTGGGGTATAATGCTGCTATTTATGAGTCTTGCCTATGAGATGATATATATTTTGACAGGGAGTTTTTCAAAAATTGCGCTCATTATATCTGTTGCGGGTTTGATTTTAAGCTTATTCAATTACAATCTTATGTCGTTTCTTAATCCAAGTAAGTTTGTCGGATTGGTAAAAAACGCGCTGGGATTTAAAAATCTTGATTTTGAGTTTTTTGACATGGAAGCGACAAAAGGATACTCGCGCATAGTCATATCAGCTTTTATAGGATTGGCTGCCGGAGTGGCTGCGCATTATAATATTCTGTATGCTGTTTTAGTCCCATTTGCAATATTTGCTGTATTGCTTGTATTATATGCGCCAATAACAGGTGTGTTTTTTGCAGTGTTTGCAGCGCCGTTTGTACCAACGATGGCTCTTGCGGGACTTTGTTTGTGGACCGGGACAGCTCTGATAATAAAATCGGTATCAAATAAAAATTTCAAATGGAATTTCAGTGGACTGGGGATATGTATAATACTGTTTCTTGCAGTACTGCTGGTTTCTTCACTCACATCTTTTGCGAGAATAGGAAGTCTTAAAGTGTGGGCAATGTATTTTGTATTTATAGGTTTTTACTTTATAATAGTAAATGCTGTTGAAACAAAGGAGCAACTGTATGGATTATTAAAAATACTTGTTATATCGGGTGCTCTTGTTGCGCTGTATGGCGTTATGCAGTACGCTTTCGGTTGGACAACCTCTAATGCGTGGATTGACGAGGAAATGTTTGAGGACGCTACAATGAGAGTATACTCAACGCTCGGAAATCCCAACGTGCTTGGCGAATACCTGCTTCTTATATTGCCGCTTTCGGCTGTGTATATGCTCAGATATAAGTGGAAAGAACTCTCCAAGTGGGCGTATGGAGCGATGTTTCTTGTGCTTGCACTGTGCCTTGTGCTGACACAGTCGAGAGGATGCTGGATAGGATTTATGATAAGCGCGGTTATATTTGTAACCTTCTACGAGGGGAAATGGTGGGGACTGCTGCCGATAGTACTGTGTATTCTGCCGTTTGTTATACCTCAGACAATTGTTGACCGTATAATGAGCGTTGGCAACATGGAGGATACTTCAACCTCGTACCGCGTATACATCTGGATGGGAACGCTCGGTATGATGAAGCATTATTGGCTTGGAG
>CAJTPP010000027.1:1623-17496 GCA_910578235.1 uncultured Clostridia bacterium
CGGTATGGGAGAAGCCGCCTTTTCTCAGGTGTATCCGTTTTTCTCATATAACGCAATTATAGCGCCTCATTCGCACAATCTGTTTTTACAGTTGCTTGTAGAAGCCGGCATAAGCGGTCTTGGTATGTTTATTATAATGCAGACGGTATTTATTAAAAATATGTCTGTGGTGTATCGAAGAGGTAACAAAAAAAGTACAGACTCAATGCTTGCGCTTGCGCTTGGAAGCGGTGTTATAGGTTTTCTGGCGCAGAGTATGTTCGATTATACTTTCTATAATTACAGGGTTATGGCGGTTTTCTTTATGGTAATAGCGGTAGGTATGGCATTAAAAAATATTTCGGATAAGGCGGGAGGACACGAGATTGAGAATTAAAGTGATTGAGGTATCCTCGGATACAAACATAGGCGGCGCCGGTAAATGTCTGCTTACGCTTTTGGAGAATTTTGATTATAATAAATTTGAGGTTAAAGTGGTTTTACCGAAAAACAGCCTTCTGAAACCTCATATAGATAAATTGAGGATTCCTGTTATAGAGGTTGACGGTATAGCGGATAGATCGTTTGATTTTAAAGCGGTCAAAACGCTTAAAAAGATTTTTAATGTTGAGAAGCCGGATATAGTTCATACACATGCGAGTATGTCAGCCAGGATTGCGGCAAAGCAATCAGGAGCAAAGGTCATATATACACGTCACAGCGTATTTCCACCGTCGAAAAAAATATCAAAGGGAATAGGAAAGGTTATTAACGGTATAATTAATAATCATTATGCCGACAGTATTATAGCTGTTGCGGAAGCTGCAAAGGATAATTTGATGGATACCGGCATCGACGAAAAGAAAATAAATGTGGTGCTGAACGGTGTGGACGGTCTCATGCCTGTTTCTTCTGATGAAAAGCGGGTTATAAAAGATCGTTTTGACTTGCCTGACGGCTATAAGGCTGTAGCTATAGTCGCAAGACTTGAAGATATAAAGGGACATGACTATTTTATTGAAGCTGCTGACAAGATATTGCGCGAGGGTTATAAAGTCAGATTTTATATAGCCGGTACAGGCTCATACGAACAGCATTTGAAAGAAAAGGTAAGGAAGCTTAACAGGCAGGAGCAAATTATATTTACAGGCTTTATTAGCGATGTAGACAAGCTTATGAGTATAACAGACATTCAAGTGAACGCTTCATACGGTACAGAAGCTACATCTCTTGCTCTGCTTGAAGGCATGAGCCTTGGAATACCCGCGGTTGTATCCGATTTTGGCGGTAATCCCGGTGTTATAAAGAATGAAAAAAACGGTTTTGTTGTTCCAAAGAGGAATTCGCGGGAGCTTGCCGATAAAATACAGTGTTTGCTTGATAATGAACAGCTGTATCAGGAATTATCTGAAAATTCTTTGAAAATATTTGCTCAGACATTTACGGCAAAAGCTATGACAAAACAAACCGAAAAAATATATTTGGAGTCTGTAACAGGATAAGGAGGTTGTATAAATGACAGAAAAGAGAATGAGATTTACGGTAATTGACGCTATAATCATTTTAGTTGTGATTGCTGCGGCCGCGGTGCTTGCGGTAAAGGTTATGCCGTCAATGCTTAGCAATACGGAGAAGGAAAAGGTTAGTTTTACAGTACTTATTCAACGTCAGGATGAGAGTTTTGCGGAGGCTGTAACAGTGGGCGATAATGTAACAATCAGTCTTACCGAGAAGGACGGCGGAGTTGTAAAGGCGGTAGCGTCCGAGCCTGCAAAGACGCTTGCGTATAACAGTATTGACGGCACATACGCAAATAAGGAAATAGAGGGTAAATATGATGTGTATGTGACTATTGAGGCTGAGATGGAGGTTTCAGAGCTTGCTATGAAAGCTGGCGGAACAGCAGTCAAGGTTGGAGCGGATATTCCTGTAAGGGGCAAGGGCTATGCCTCAAACGGTTATGTAATAGAAATTGACGGTTAAGGAGGATAGCGGCCATGGATAAGAACGGAAAAATAAAAGGAAAAGTAAGTATCATAGATATACTTGTTGTCTTGCTTATAATCGCGGTAATAGCAGGAATTGCCGCAAGATACGGAAGTAAGGTGACCACAGCGGTAAAATCAGATAAGCAGTTTGAATATGTGCTTAGAGTAGAAAATGTCAGAGAATATACAGTAAACGCTCTAAAAAAAATGGGAAAGGTTACTGACAAAAAGTCTGAAAAGGAATTAGGTGATGTTGTGGATGTTCAGGTTGAAAAAGCAACACAGCAGTCAATTACCGCGTCAGGAGAAGTGAAAAATCCCGAGACGCCGGGGCGATATACCTGTTTTGTAACAATAAGAGCAACTGGCAAGGAGTCAGACGATAATTATATACTGCATGACAGCACAGAGCTTTCTGTCGGACGCAATATAGATCTGTATACGAAATATGTAAAAACCTCGGGTGACATAAAAAGTGTAAAGGTACTGGATTGATATAATATAACGGAATAAATAAAGAGCGTATCGCATAAGCGATACGCTCTTTGTGTTGGGAGAATTTACTGAACATTGGTTATTGGGTTAATGACAGGATTTATTTCGTTCCAGATAAATATTTTATAATTCTCTGTAGGAATAGCAATATTGGTGTTAGCTTGCTCAATTTCAGTATATTTTAATTCACCATTGGCTTCATAAACAGCTTTATAAATTGTCACAGGAATATTGTCTGTTGTTAAATTCTCAATATTTAACATGATTTTGTCATTCTCTTCAAGTTTTCTGACTGCAATACGATCAGCAAATTCGTTTAAAACAGTTAGCTTTTCATATTCTTTAAATAACCATGTATCAGGGGAATTTATGCCGATATATGTATTATCGTCTGCTATTGTTATGATCATGTTGTTCACATTCGCCCAAAGTGTATTTCCGCTTTTTATCGGCGCTGAAATATTTGACGTGGTATCTGTTACAATGGCTCCTACAGTTCCGCTTACTTGCCCGCTGTACATTGGATATTCTTCGGTTTCGGCATTCAGTGTTGCCTTGGCTGATGAATAAATATTTCCTATAATCAAGCCGTTCTTTAGATTAACCGTACCAAGAGCATTGGCATTGTTAATAGTTCAGCGGACTTATTCTGGGTATGAAACCGGTAACCGAATGATACCATACACCTGTCTGATAAGTCTTGCACGGTTTTATAACACATCAGTAGATTACATTCTGGGACTGACGGATGAACAGCGGCCGTATCCGAGGATATAAGTGTAATATGGCATTCATATTATATTCATATTTTACCAAATATTGCTCAAAGGTACATGCTCTTTTTTTACGCTACGGAATATAATATTTATAAAGAGCATAGATATATTTTAAGAGAGGAAGGTATGATATGAATAAATTTGAAAGAATATTAAAGGATTTTGACGAAAATCAGCTTAGAGAGATAAATAAATTTCTAAATTCCTCAGATGGAAAAAGATTGAAAAACCATATAAACGCTACCGATAAGGATCAGCTTATGCGCGAGTTTTCAAAGCTTAATCCTGATGATGTTAAAAAGAAAATTTCAGGTCTTTCCACAGCGGATTTAATGAAAATTATGAAGAATTTATAGGGAGTGGTAAAAATGGCGGATGCAATGGATACGTTAAAAAATATTCTTGGTGATGACGCCGAGGATAAAATCAGAAATGTTATGGGCTCCCTGTCCGCTTCAAGCGACTCGTCGGATACGGGATTTAATGCGGACGGACTTAATCAGGTGATGCAGCTGAAAAATATTGTGGACAGTATGACCAATAACAGAAATGATCCGAGAACAAATCTTTTAATGTCGTTAAAACCGTATATGCGCAGCGGCAGACAGCGCTCTATTGACTCGGCGGTAAAGCTGCTCGGTCTGACAAATCTGACGAAGATTTTGAGAAAATAATTATAGCGGAGGTGGTAAGCTATGTATAAAACATACAGCTATAACGATATGCCAAAGCCTGTAATCAGGCATAAGGAAGAGCCTGTGAAGCCTGCTCCGCCGCCCCCGCCGCCGCAGCCTCCGAAATGTCAGGAGAAGCATGACGGAATATTGGGCGGGTTATTGGATAATATCGCTTCAGACGATCTTATATTGATTATTGTGGCTTTTGTGCTGCTTGCCGATGACTGCGATGATAAGCTGCTGCTTATCGCTATCGCTTTTATTTTCTTTGCGGATAAATTTTAATGTGAAAAATCACATTAAACGGTTAGTATAAAATACATAATTATGGGTGAATACTAAAGAAAAAAGAAAGGAAGATACTTATGGATTTAAAGGCAAGTGAAACTCACAAAAACCTCATGAGAGCTTTCGCGGGAGAGAGTCAGGCGAGAAACCGTTATACTTTTGCGGCGCAGGCTGCGAAGAAGCAGAATTTGTATGTGGTAGAGGCTGTGTTTAAATTTACCGCTGATCAGGAAAAGGAACATGCGGAAATATTTTTTGATCATTTAAAGGAAATGTCGGGAGAGGAATTAATAATTGACGCGGGTTATCCTGTTGAAACCTACAATGATATTAAAACAATGTTGAGAAACGCCAGAGATAATGAGATGAAGGAATACGATCAGGTGTATAAGAGTTTTGGAGAAACAGCTGAAAGGGAAGGTTTTGCGGCTGTGGCGTATTCTTTTAATGAGATAGCTAAAATAGAAAAAATACACAGCGACCGTTTCGCGTATTTTCTTGATCTTATTGAGAAGAACGAGTTGTTTGTTTCAAATAAGGAAACAGGCTTTATGTGCCTGAACTGCGGCCACGTTGTGACAGGCAAACAAGCGCCGCTTGTGTGTCCTGTTTGCAAGCATAATCAGGGTTATTTTATAAGACTTGAACTTGTTCCGTACGGAGGTAATTTTAACAGTGGTATATGAACCTAAATTTTACAAGTGTAATAAGTGTGACGCTATTCTGGAGGCTATAACTCCGCATTGCTGCGACGAGCTTATATGCTGCGGGGAAAATATGGAGCTTCTCAAGGCAAACGAGATGATTACGCTTGAAGAAAAGCATATGCCGGTGGTGAAGCGTGAAGGAAATCTGTTGACTGTTTGTGTGGGACGTGTTTTGCATCCTATGAGCGGTGAGCACAGTATTTTGTGGGTAGAGGTAAAGAGCAAATATTCAGCGCACAGAGTAAGCCTGAAAAAAGGCGATGATCCGATAGCTATATTTGAAATTCCTGAAAATGTACCTGTGACTATATATTCATATTGCAATTTGCATGGATTATGGAAAATATCCGCCTGATTATTTCCTGCGTATTACAGAAACAATGTTAAACGCTTACATTTTATTTACCATGTTGTAATTTTGTTGATTTATGCGTAAATATGCATTATAATGTAGATGTTAGGGAATTAGGATAAAAGGGTATTTCCGAAATGAAAATGAGTGTTCTTGTGCGGGAACACTCATTTTTGCTTATATAAATATTTTTTTTAGTATGTCATTGTTTAATGTCTGCTTCGGTGAGAAGCTATCAGAGGAAACGTATTTGAAAATACTGTTTCTCAGAGCTTTTACTGTTTCATTTTTTATGTTTAGATCAAAGCCGCAGAAAAGAATATCAGCGCAGCCGATTTTTGCTTCAAACAGCGGCGAGCGCCGTATGTTGCTGTAAAAATTTGGTACAGGCTCAATAAGATATTCAAAATCCTTCGGTAAAAATGAAACATCACAGGATGTAGAGTTGTCGATAGGATGTTTCCATTGAAAATCCGCGTATGCTGTAGTGGGAAAATCAGAGAAAATGGGATGATCTTTTTTGCATATAATACCGCATGCCCGCTCTGAGGGGAAGTGCGCGGGAGACCAGAATGTCGGCTTAAACAGACCGTCTATCGGAGTTCGGAGATTGTTTCTGTTCATCATAACAATGGTTTTCCCGCCATTAGCGCATAGCGAGTCAAGAGTCTCGCCTATGTGTGATATTATAGGGACAGAGCAGGAGACATTGTCATTAGCGTATACAAATATGTTCCAGAAATTTTTATGATCACCTACAGAAAGCTCCGTGCGTATAAGCGAGGGCTTTGTTATAAAGTCGAGGGGGAAGGAAACCGATTTTTTACGTGTTTCCATTTCATATATTTTTTTTCGTCCATCATACAAAGACAGTCTATAAACGGGTAAAGACTGTCTTTCCGGGCCGTAGTCATACAAATCAAATTCAGCCTTGAATTTATCGGTGTTTTTAAATACTCTGTCCGCTTTTAAAAGCGGAACGGTGTGAGAGCAGAAAGATTTGAAATCTTCGGGCGGAATGATATTCTTGCTGTTCCAGAAAACATCGAGCAGTCCAATCGTGGCAGTACCCTGACCCGTGTAGTCGGATAATCCCAGAAGCTCAAAGCCTCCCATGTGATGAGTTCTTAAAGACGCTTCAATTTCTTCCTTATACATAAGAGCTGCGAAATGTCCCGATGCTTTTTTGTAGTCGTCAAGCATGTGATATGTGTCATGTTTTATCATTTCATGTTTAATAAATTCAAAATTGGCGGGAACAAGATTGCCTGTATAACTGGCTGTGCTGTCTACATCCGGATATACACAGTATTGTCCGACTTCAAATGATACAACGGGAATATTAACATCATGTATGGCCTTATCGTAAGACAGACGGGTATGCTCCGCAACAACATCATGAAACACCTGTACCCGAACTCTGTGTCCGGCCGCTTCAAATGCTGAAAAATAGTCGTCAGCGGGGGTTACGGGACGGTCGAAGTTGGAGGTGAGAGTGTATAGGCGGCGGTTGTCAAGGGCTTTTGTTTGTATGGTGATTTTTTCAAGCATCTCAAAATCGCCCAAAAGCTCGTTTCCGTTTGAAAACATAACAAAAGACGGATGATTGCCAAAGGCTTCAGATATGTTGACGGCTTCATTTTGATAATATGTATAGTGTATGGGATCATCACCGGTTGAGAGAGCGCACACGTCTACATTGAGCCACAAAGGCATTTCAGCAAGAATATATACACCTGTCATATCTGCGGCTGTAAAAGCTATGTCAGGAGGACACCATGCATGAAAACGCACATGATTGAGCCCGTATTCTTTTACAGTCTTAAAAGTTTTGAGCCATGTATCAAGATCTGTGGGAGGATAGCCGGTAAGCGGGTATATACCACAGTCAAGCGTGCCGCGCAGAGCGGTTTTTCTGCCGTTTATAATAAAATCTCGGCCTTTTGCCGTAAAAGTTCTTATGCCAAAGGAAATATCTTTTTTATCAATATCGTTTCCATAGATCATTTCGGAATGCAGCGTATAAAGAAGCGGATTAAATTCATCCCAGTATTCGGGCTTTTTAATCGGATAGTCAAAATAGATTATCTGCTTTTTATTGTATAATATTTCTTTAAATATTTTCGGTTTAAGGAGGCTTCCGTCAGGAGCGGTGGCTGATATTTTAAATGTAACATTGCGCCTGTCCTGCGGTTTTAAGCAGTCTGAATGTGCCGTCAAACGTATTTTTACAGATTTCTCCTGAGAGAAAACCTGTATGTTTGACATATGAAATATATTTTCAGCGCGAAGCTCTATTTTGCCGATAATACCGTTCCATATAGATTGAGTATCTACAGAGTAACCGCTTGCCATGCCGTCAATATTGAGCAGATTACTGTTGTCAATGCGAAGTGTTATTGTGTGTGTACCATGTTTAATTCTGCCTGTAAGATTGTATATGTGCGGCGTGGTTATTTCTATAATCTGTCTGTCAATTTTTACGCCGTCAATCCACAGATCCGAGGCAATGTTGACCCGTTCAAGGAATAAATAAATATATTTATCCTCGTATTCTTCCGGCAGTGTAAATTCACGCTGGAGCCATAACGCGCCGATATACTCATATGCGGGACGCAGTGCGCGTACCGCCTCATATGAGAGTTTGTCAAAGGGAGTAAATTTTTTACCAACCTTATTTGTACAAGCGTCTCCGGGCAGTACAAAATTCTCGTGCTTCAGAGTTCTTTCAAAGAAATGTTCGTTTATTCCTATATTATTCTCATCTGTTTCATAGCGCCAGTTACCAGATAAATCTATTGACTTCATTTTTGTAAATTCCTTTCGATAAAGTTTGATATTTCAATTAATCCCTGGTGTGACGTGTCTTCGGAAAGACCGGATTGTATATATTTTTCCGCGTTTTGGATGTCGTCAAGGCCTAAGTATCCGAGAGCGGCAAGAAATGAGCAATTTACTCTATTCTTGCGGTTAAGGTCTGTATCGAATATAAGAAAATCAGGGAGTGACACGGCAAAGTAGTCAATCTCAATCTTTTTATTCATATTCTCAAGTCCATAGGCTATGAGTGTGTTGAATTTACTGCGGGCAAGTTTTGTGTTTCCCATAGCTTTTGCGGCAAGCGCCTGATAAAAGAACATTTCCGGCGGCTGATCGTTATAATACAGCGCCGAGGATAAATCATATTCACCGCGCAGAGCGAGAGTATAGTATTTTTTTGATTGAATATAGTCAACATTCTCATAGGCAAGACCAAGCAGATAATATATATCATTATCAAGAGTTCCGTATAATTTTCCTTCACCAAGGTTTTCAGGATATATAAGCGCCTGCTGCAGATAATCATCAGAGCTTTCATAGTCGCCGTCTGATATACAATCGTATGCAAGAGATATAAGCGCTTTTCTGTATTGAGCTGTGATTTTGCCTTCGCCGCCCTCCCAGGGATGGAAATGACGGGCGTTTATAGCTTTGAGGGCCTTGTCATAATAGCCTTCGCAGTTGAGCAAGGTTACAAATTCTGTATACAAATCGTCACGTTCGTTTACAAGGTCCATATTGTCTGAAAGCAGCTTTAGTCTTTTTTTGACAGGGAAATTTATTTGTTTGTAAAGCTGGTCAAGCTCATAAAGAATTCTCGAATTGCCGCTGTCAAGTCTGAATGCGCGTTCCATTTCGTACAGAGCGTTTTCCTCATCGTGCAGCTTGTTAAAATAGGCGAGAGCAAGGTTTCTGTGTACAATGGGATTT
The DNA here is from genome assembly GCA_910578235.1 of uncultured Clostridia bacterium. Lineage (GTDB taxonomy): Bacteria > Bacillota > Clostridia > UBA1381 > UBA1381 > Hominilimicola. The sequence continues at coordinate 10,636 of CAJTPP010000027.1, forward strand.
GATCCGTCAAGCTCGTTTGATAGCGACCAGTATTTAAACGCATTTTCCCATTGCCCTTTGTCGTATAGCAAATTTCCAAGCAAATATGGAGCTGAGGCGTCTTTGCTGTTGTGTTCTATGGCGTATTTAAGCACGAGTATATCGTTCAGACGCACGGGGAAACAGTAGTCACAGCTGCATTTTGCGGCTACCGCAAGCTCAACATCACTTTTGGAATAATATGCCATATAGTAATGAAGCATAGGTCTGTCTGCCTGAGAAATAAGAGCGAGCACTTTTGCAGCCTCATCATACAGTCCGAATTCATTGTAGTCGAGAGAAAGCTCGATATAGCTGTCAACGTCATTTCGCATTATTGTTGTAAGCTCGTTAAGCACATTAAAGTCACCGGTGACGCAATACAATTCATATCTGCATCCGTAATTTAAAGGATCAATCCGCATTGTTTCAAGAGCTGATATTTTAGCGTCTGTAAACTTGCCGAGAAGCCGCAGAAGTGTTGTTTTCAGATTGAGCGCTTTAAGATTATGACTCCCCTTGATTAGAGACTGTTCTATAAATTCAAGGGCCTTAATCAGATCGCCGTTCAGAGCTGACAGACACGCCAGTTGATAAAACCCTTTATCCTGCATATTTCCTGACCATATTGCCTTATAGAAGGCATCATACGCCTCATTGAACTTACCCTGCTTGCGTAGAGTCAGACCAAGGTTATAGTATGGCTCACAGTCGTACGGGTTTGGATTTTTCCATGTTGATTTTTTTATTGCTTCTTTAAACAGAGTTTCAGCTTTCTCGAATTCTCCTTTATTATACAGATAACGGCCATAGGCGTTGTTTAGCCTTATATCGGTACGGTCGCGTTTTAGTCCTTCTATGTAGTAGTCTTCGGGAGAATATGTGGCGTGACGATACTGCTCAAGATGAAGCGCGGTGAGATATAATTCTTCCAGAGAATGTATATCTTCGGGTTTGTCGCATTTTATCGCCGGAGAGGGAGTTTCCTCATAATGGTTGGGGACGGGGGAGTATGAGCAAAGAATGTTTCCGTCGTCGTCTTTTACGGACAGTGTAAGATCTGTTTCTGTATCATCTTTCATCAACATGACTGATGTGAACGGCTCATCGGGAGATAGCATAACCTTTTCCGTAATGTATTTTTCTATACGTCCCGAAAGTGATATGTGTACGGTAAGTATTTCGGGGGAATATACGCTTACAAAAATTTTGTTATCTGAAACCTCAAGATTTAACGCTGTTTTAAGCGTTGCGTTTTTGACGGCTCCAACTGATTTATACGGAAGGAAATATTGAGTAAAGGTTTTTTCCTCGTACGGCATTATAAAAGTAAAATCAGGCTGGTTGTCTGTAAACATACCAGTCATAAGCTCAATATAAGGACCGTTTTTATCGGTTAGATTTTTGTCCCACGCTTTTCCAAAATCGCCGCTGCCCCAAGTCCATTGCTTTTTTCCGGGTGATATATGGTGGTCGGCAATATGCAGCAGACCGGCATCCTTCTGATAGTCATAATTCCCTATAAAGTCGTAATCTGAGTGATAGGCCATATATGATGTGGGTACAGGAATATTTTTATAACGGGATATATCAACCCCATCGCTGTAATCCATCTTATAATATGTGCTTGTCGATATCGGAAAACGGGAAACGTCACGTTTCCCGTGATCCATAACAGCGTGAACGTCAGGAGGAAAGATTGATTTGGTGTATTCGTTTACGGCAACCGCCGGATTGGCCCACCATAAGAATGTCTGGGGACGGTCTGTTTGATTATAAATCTGGCCCTTAATTTCAAGATAGGCTTTCCCGGGAAAAAGCGTATATTTGGCCATACCCTTTGTGCGGTGCATTTTTTCTATTTCACTTACAAGTATTGTCGCGCTTCCATCCTCATTTTCACGCATTGTAAAATCAACCGGATCAAAAGTGGACGGCCTATGATGCTGCGGCCAGTTAAATTCGATACCGCCGCTTACCCATGGACCGGCAAGACCTACGAGAGCCGGTTTGATTACTTCATTATAATATACGGCGTCATAATTGTTTGTTTTATCAAGAATGCGCTGTATTTTGCCGCCTATTTCAGGAAGCACCATAACAAGAAGGTATTCGTTTTCAAGATATACCGCGGTGTATGTTTTGTCTGTTTTTACATCGGATACGCTTTCGCATACAGGATGCGGGTACACTCTGCCCGAGCTTCCCTGATATACCCGCTTTTCAAGAAACATAGGTATTTTGCTGTACTGACCGATTTCATATGTAGGGATTGTAACATCCTGAGTCCATATTTTCACTTTATCCATACGAATTCCTCCCAAATTAAGATTGTTTAATAGATTAAATATATTATACACTATTTTCAACCAAAAAGCATTAGTGAAAATTGCGTAATAATATAACAAACTTGCGTAGTATTAAAATAACGGCACTGCTTTGCAATGCCGTTATTTGTGAAAAAGGAGAGAATATTTTGATTTAGGACTATTTTACAATAACAATTTCTTTTACAGTATCTTCGAATATTCTAAGGAATATTCTGTTGTTTTCATCCTCATCGTAAACCTGGATATCATTGAACTTAGCTGCTGAGATGTTATTTTTTGAGATCGTTGTATCCACACTATATACATTTACTTTCTCAGGAATGATATAGTTTGAAGCGGCTCCGCCGTTTACGCTGATGTTTAGGGAATTGCTGAATTTCTTTGTAACCTGACCGTAAACGATATCAAGATCTTTTTCCGGTGACGCTGTAAATTCTTTGTCGGCTGTGCTTATATCGAACAGAACTCTCACGCTTACTATTTCTTTGTCTGAGTTTGTTCTGTACTGTATAATATCGCCGTTTTCAAGCGCTTTATCATCTTTGACAAGTATATTCTTGTCCGCAGCGTAAAGAGATACTTCTTTGCCGTCGACAAATGCTGAAAGCATATCTGTTGTTTCATCTTCGTCATTTGTCGCATTCATAATATTTTTAACAACAGCTATTGAAGCATCTGCTTCCGCGTTATATTGAGCCTTTGTAAGAACAATAGCCTTAGCGGTATAGTTTTCTGTCATATCATATACTATCGCATCGTATGCCTGATCGTCCTCAAAGAAGCTTTTATTACGGATTGAGTACTTATCCTCGCCCTCTGATACGTCAAATATTACGGTTTTATCATCTATGCGCACATTTCCGAGCTTTGAAAGTGATGCCGCGTACACCGCGTCTGTAAGCTCGTAATTCTTTGTGAATGAGTCTGCGAGAACATTGCCTGTAGAACTGTTGTCTACAGCTGTGTCAATAGCGGTAATCTTGTTGTCTGAGTTTACAGTGTAGGTGATAAGCTGCTTTAAAGTATTATCGCTTTCGTCATTCAGCTTGCTGACAACTTCTGATGACTGGACATTTCTTGTGCCGTTAAATTTGATTTTACTGTTGCTGTCAAGTGTAACTTCCTTGTTGTCTTTTGTGAAAATTCTGAAGCTTGCCTTATCTTCCGAACCTCTTGAATAGTATGCTCTTACAAGATAACCGTAGTTGGCGCTTACCTCAGTTGATACATTAGATGCCGCAATTTTTCCATCGATATCAAGATGGAATACGCCGTTTGTGCCTACCTCAATACTGTTGGGATAGTTAAGCGCAATCTGATACTTTTCACCGTTTATGCTGACACCCTTGCTGTCGCTGCTTGTAACTTTGCCTTTTACGGTTTTGTTTGTTACAGCTATTTCAAAAAGTTTGTTGTCAAGGCTTTCATATACTGACAGTACATCATACTCTCTAAGATCTGAAACTGAGATTTCCTCCAGTCCCTTTGTAATTCTATAGTCAACATTGTCGTCAAGCTTTAATATCTTGTCTGAATACTTATCAGTAATCTTAGAAGACGTCACTTTGTCCACAACAATATTTTCATAGCTCTTAACAAATACTATATCGTATTTTCCGTCCTTATCTGTGTCAAGAAGGGTAAGGCTGCCTGCCTTATTGCTCATGTCAATGAGTGTCTCGTCCATATCGGCATATTTTCCGTTATATATAAGAACGGCTTTTGAAGAAATCTGCGCTGTAGATGTCTTTGACGTGTTTTCATCTTTATAATATTCAACAGCGGTATTACCGTTCTTTGTTGTAAGACGATCGAACAGATCCGCATTTATGAAAAGGTCACTGTTCTGTGATTTGATAGGCATAGCAAGAATAATTTCATTTGAACCGTTTGTTTCCTTTAAATAATAATTAACATTATAGCCAAGAAGGTTATTCATGTTATACGCGGTTTCAAAAGTTTCATTGCCTATTTTTATATGATTGCTGCCGAGATTTGAGTCTCCGCTCAAAGATGTGTTTTCTACGGCAGTAATCTGGCCGCTGCCTTTAGTTACTTTCAAATGATCTTTCAGAAGTGTTTTATCTGTCACTTCATATTTAATATTGCTGCCGAAGCCTGTCTGTTCCATAAGTTCAACTTCAAGAGCGTTGGAAGTAAGATATGCGACATTGCCTCTTGAAATTCCTTCATAGGCGCTGCCCTGCACGTTTTTAGCAAGACCGTTTGAAACACCTGTGTTTATATATCCGTACGGATATCCTCCATTCTGTTCGGCGCTTATACCATAGCCGGTAGCTTTAACCATGATAACCATAGCTTCGGCATAGGTTATCGGATCGTTTGGACGGAAGTTACCATCGCCGTCACCGACGAGAAGCCCCTGTGAAACGGCAAGATTTATATAACCGTTGGCCCAGTGATCTGTAGAGACGTCGTTAAACATCGTTTGACCTTTTGCGGATTCGGCGGCATCTTCAAGTCCCATTGCGTGAACCGCCATTTTAGTAACCTCGGAACGTATAATTGTATCGTCAAGACGGAATTCGCCGTTTTCATCGCCGACCATTATATTTAATGCAGAAAGAATTTGAACCGGCTCCTCATAACGAGTATTCTGTACATCTGACGGAATAGCCGCCGTTGCGGAAGGAATAAGCGGAAGAACCGCGCTTGCGGCAACAACAGCAGATAGAATTTGTTTTTTTAGATTGTTCATAAAAATCCTCCTTTGGGGATACCCCATAACTGTGTTGTGAATGTTCCTGCGGTTTTATGTTAACCACAAGTCATATGATACATCATCCACAGACAAATTTCAAGCTGTAATATCTGGAATGATGTATTGCAGTTAAACGACAATTGTTTCATAAAAGTGAAATAAATGTTAATTTTATGTAATTTAAGAAAAAGCTATTGCAGAAAAGACAGATATATGTTAGAATTATAATACTAAACTATGTATGAAAAGGAGTATAGGGATGAAAAGGTTTATTACAGCAGTATTGGCGGCCTTTATGGCAGTGTCTGTGACAGTACCGGCTATGGCTGAACCGACCGGAGACAACACAGACTCGGCGATATATGGTGTTAATACAAGATTTACCGATATATACACCGATGATTTTGCGTGGGCGCGTATTTATATTAATGCAATGGCGCAGAAAGGACTTATTTCAGGCTATGAGGATGGCACTTTCCGCCCGGATAATGATGTGACACGTCTTGAGGGGTTGGCTTTATTCGCAAGGGCTATGGGTTCCAATGATCCGGCAAATGCTGATATACTTACAATTGCGCACGAGAAATATGACAGTGTTGTCGGGGTCTATGGGTTATCATGGGGAACGGATGAAATAGTATATCTCATGTATAAAGGCGCGCTCAAAAAATCAGATCTTGACACATATCTGAGAGACGGTGAGAAAAATGAGCCTTTAAAAAGATATGAGGCAACGATTATTATAACAAAGGCTATGGGCGGTGAAAATGACGCGCTTTCCGAGCTTGGAATAGTACTTGATTATGCGGATGTCAGAGATGTGCCTTCACACGCAATTCAGTATGTGGAATATGCGACGGAGATGGGCATTGTAGAGGGTATGGACGATGGCACATTCTCTCCTAACACAGCTGTTAAAAGAAGTCAGATGGCAGTGATGCTTTCAAGAACAGTGGACAAGACCGATTATTCTTTTTTAAGAATGAAAATAGTGGGTATAAACACAACAACAAGAGTAATTACAGCATCTTCTTCCGACGGCAGAGAGGTTCAGTATGAATATACTGATGATACTGTGATGAAAAGCAGAGGTAATGAGGTACAGCCTAAGAATTTTGACGCGGGAGTTGACGCTGTGCTTACATTGTCAGGCGCAAATCTTGTGTCTGTGGATTCTGTATCAAAGCAGCCTGATCGGACCGTTACAGGAAGATTTTATAATTACGCGTCTTTATCTGGAAGAAGCGTGATAAGAATAACGCCTGATGGTGAGACATCTACTCAGAGTTATGAGTGCGCTCCGGATGTTTCGGTTATATATGACGGAAGCCCCGCTACGGTAAGAAGCTTTATGAAGGATGATATTATAACTCTTAATCTTGTAAACGGTGTAATAGCGAAAATCACAGGCGAGTCCAAGACGGCGGATATTTCAGGTGCAATTGTTGAAGATATTGACATATATAACGATGTTACAATAACAATAAGTCATGGAAACGAAGAATATAACGGAAAATCTTATAAAGTGAGCAGTAATGTATCAGTAAAGAAAAATGATGTCCCATGTTTGGATGAGATATACAAGGGCGATAAAGTTAATTTAACTCTTGAATACGGTGTTATAACAAAAATTTCCGCAAGCTCAAGTAAAAAGGTTGTAGAGGGAATAATACAGTCGCTTACAATTTCAGGTAAGTCCACCATGGAGGTAAAGGTGAAGGATAAGATATATTCTTACGCTATACCGTCTGATGTTGAAATTCTGATCAACAATGAGGAGGGCACGTTATA
>CAJTPP010000027.1:17517-19081 GCA_910578235.1 uncultured Clostridia bacterium
AGCTGTCACTTGAAAGTGATACTATTACAAAGATAGTTGCAACGACTACTCAGGAATCATCTACTAATGTTACGGGTGTAGTGACAGGTATAAATGTTTCTTATGGATTGATAAGTGTATTGCCTTCAGGAGCTTCGGAGGCGAAACAAATATTATGTAATGACAAAACAAAGTTTATCACAGTTGAGGATGGTAGAAATTGTAAAATAACTGATATTAAGATTGGACAGACTGTTGACATAAAAGGCGCAATTTCAAATGGTCAGTTCATTATAGGCAAATTAGTTATAATTATGTCTGAATAACTTAGTTTTACATTATAAAAGGGCGGAAGGGCTGTTTCCGTCCTTTATTGCGTGTGTGACAAGAGGTGAAATATGAAGAAATTGGAAAAATACTATGGCTGGATTGTTGCTTTTGTATTTTGCGTGGCTGTTATCGCGGTATATAAGACCTTTGATAATTTTAGTAATGTGACAAAATATATCGGGACTGTAATAGGCGCTTTAAAACCGTTTTTTATTGCGTTTATTATAGCGTATCTCTTGAATATGCCGGCGAAAAGACTACAGGCTTTGCTGCGAAAGTCAAAGAAAGATTTCATTATAAAACATTCCCTTGGTATAAGTATTATTTTTGTGTATATTACCACTCTTATTGCGGTGGTGCTTGTTCTGAGAATGCTTATACCTGCATTGTATAAGAATGTGGTTGATTTATATAATAATTTCCCGGATTATATCAGCGCTTTTCAAAGCTATATAAACAACTTTGAAATTGCCAAAAAATTCAGTATGTCTAAGAGCGGAATAGATTTATTTGCCGAAATTGAGAAATTGTTTCGTTCAATAGATTTGACGCAGTTCGGTAAATATGCTCAGGGAGTTTATAATATGACAACAGGGTTATTCGGAACTTTTGTTGCAATTATTGCGTCAATATATATGCTTATCGACAAAGAAAGACTGCAAAAGTCTTTTATTCGTATTATGGATTGTTTTTTAAAGGAAAAGCGTGTAGATGGGATTATTGATCACGCGAAACGTATTAACGATATTTTTACTAATTATATTTACAGCCGTCTCACATGCAGCGTTATAATGGCAATTGTAAGCAGTATTGTTCTTATGATGTTCAAAGTGAAATATGCGCTTATATTGGGTATTTTTATAGGTATGATGGATATGATCCCGTATTTTGGTTCTATTATATCATGGGCGGCGGTTACAATTGTTACATTTATAACCGGAGGCTTGTGGAAAGGTATCTGGGTGGCTGTTGTTATGCTGGTTCTTCAGCAGCTGGACGGAAATCTGCTTGGACCGAAGGTTATGGGAGATTCCCTGGAAATAAGGCCTTTCTGGATTGTTTTTGCAGTATCTGTGGGCGGAACTTTGTTTGGATTTTTAGGCATGTTGTTTTCTGTACCAGTAATAGCGATAATACGCGTAATACTGTCGGATTATGTAACCGCAAGAGAAAACAGAAAGAATATGACAGAGGTAACTAATGATGAGTAATGCGGTTGCAATAGTAGGAGGCGGCGCGGCGGGGCTTACTGCGG
>CAJTPP010000027.1:19099-27579 GCA_910578235.1 uncultured Clostridia bacterium
TCAAAATGGCAGGGAAGTCACGGTTTACGAAAGCGGAGAGCGTGTCGGAAGAAAAATTCTTGCCACAGGTAACGGACGCTGTAATATGACAAATATTAATGCTGATATAAATAATTACCATGGAAATAATACTAAATTTCTTCTTGGAGCAATCAATAAATTTTGGGTAGAGGAAACGATTGCTTTTTTTGAAAATTTGGGTATACTTACTAAAACAGAGGAGAGGGGAAAGGTATATCCTTATTCAGATCAAGCCTCCGCTGTGTTGGATGTGCTTAGATTTAGACTGGAAGAGCTTAATGTAAGAATTGTTACAGGCTTTGAAGTAGAAAGTGTAAAGAAAAACGGAAATAGATTTGAGCTTGTTTCTTACAACGGAAAAACTTCATATGCGGAAAAAGTCATAATTGCTGCCGGAGGACGCGCTGCTCCAAATCTCGGATCAAAAGGGAAGGGATATGAGTTGCTGAAATGCTTCGGACATAAAATAACTGATCTGAAGCCATCGCTTGTGCAGCTAAAAACAGATACAGACGTTGTAAAAAAGCTGAAAGGTATAAAATTAAATGCCATTGTATCAATCGGTAGTCAAAGCGAGTACGGAGAGGTTTTGTTTACTGATTACGGTCTGTCAGGTCCGGCTGTATTTTCACTTACGTCTCGCATGAAGAATGATAAAAAACTGAGTCTTGACATAATGTATAATTATACGCTTCATCAGATCAGAGATATAATAAATGCTCGCATATGCAATAACCCGAAAATGCGGCTTGAAAATTTCTTTGTCGGGATGCTTAACAAAAAACTTGGTCAGGCATTATTGAAATCAATTGGAATAGAACCTCTATCAAGATATGTGGTGACATTAAATGAACATGAGATATCAATGCTATGCGAGACTTTGAAAAAATGGGAATTTAATATTAAAGGCACAATGTCATGGAATAATGCTCAGGTTACGAAAGGCGGCGCTGTGACAGATGAGTTTAGCCCGTCTACAATGGAGTCAAGGCTTGTGAAGGGACTGTATGCGGCAGGAGAAGTGCTTGATATAGACGGCGACTGCGGAGGGTACAATCTTCAATGGGCGTGGTCATCAGGATATCTGGCGGGAAGTTCAGTTTAATTTTTGAGGTGATAGTATGAAAAATTCAGTAGAAATAACAGTGAGATATCAGTTTTTGCGCATTCTGCTTATGCAGGCTGCAGCATCGGGAATTGCTCTTCTTTTCGGGATTGTGGCGTTTTGGTATTTTTTGAATATGAGTATAGTTAAAGAATTTTTATCTGTAATATTTATGACTGTAAATTTTGCTATGCTTTATAGTTCGGCAAAGACATTTGCCAAGCTTGATAATAAGCCGTATACTCCTTTAAAACCCAATAAGATGAAAGGCGTTATGTTTGGGTGTATGGTAGCGCTGGTAACGCTTATTATTACAGCAGCGTTTAAAATAATGTGGTTAAAGTTCGGTAATGATACGGGAGTCGAGGGGGCTGTCCCTGCGATTATTAATATGCTGTTTTATTACTGGAGTTTTCCGTTTAATGGCATTTTGGGACTGAATGCAGGAAGATTTATGATATATACCGTGCCTGTAATGATTGTAGTTCCTATTGCGGCAACTTCCATCGGGTATATGGCAGGATGTAAAAATTTTAATATTTCGGAAAAAATAAACGAATTTATGTATGAAAAAGAATAAGTTGACAATTATTTGAATAAGTGTTGAAATTATACATATTTTATGATATACTAAAACAAATGTAAAACAATAAATAGTATGGATTGCGTTAGCAGGAGAGGAGACTTTTTCATGGCAGCGGTAAAAAAGAAAAAAATATTGACTTATAAGGGGAAACCGCTTCTTAAATGCGGTGACAGAATTTATTACGGAAATTTAGACGATAAGCTTATACTTGCGCTCGATATTATCGAAAGCGGGGAAAACGGTGATATTAAGACATCTGCAAAAATTAAAATTCAGCTTATGGACAATACTGGAGAATTAGGTAAGGGACAGGTATATCGTAAAGGTGAGCGTGATAATCTTTACAAGGCTCTTGATATAGGAGAATGGTGGCTTCAGGACGCTATTCAGATGATGGGTTAAAAAATACTGTGAGAATATATTCTCACAGTATTTTTTTTAAATTTTATAGAGTATATATTGTATTTGTATTTGCTTTGAAGTATAATAGATGCGTTAGGGGAGATACAGATAATATGAATATAAAACAAGATTTAACAACGGGAAATATAAGTAAAAAGCTATGGGGCTTCGCTGTTCCGCTTATGCTTGGAAATGTAATGCAGCAGTTATATAATCTGGCAGATACATTTATTGTTGGTAGATATATAGGTGATGATGCGTTGGCGGCAGTTGGATCTTCATATTCTCTTATGACTTTTATTACATCGGTTATTTTAGGATTGTGTCTTGGAAGCAGCGCGTTTTTTTCGATTGAATTTGGGCGAAATGACATAAAAAGATTAAAGAATGGAGTTTTTGTGTCTTTTATGATGATAGCTGTTTTCTCGTTGCTTATGACGGCATTATCTTTGAGTTTTCAGAGTACGATTATGGATTTACTTAAGGTGCCGAATGAAATCAAGCCGCTTATGGGGGAATATTTACACTACATATTTATAGGGATTATAGCAACATTTCTGTATAATTATTTTTCTAATTTTTTAAGAGGTATTGGTAACTCAATAATACCGCTTATATTTCTTTGCGTATCCGTTATTTTAAACATAATACTTGACGTATGTTTTGTGTTGGGTTTGAATATGGGGATAAAGGGCGCTGCTGTAGCTACTGTTATATCTCAGTACATTTCTGGTATAGGATTAATGATATATTGTTATCTATGTTATCCTAATCTTCGCATTCAAAAAGATGATGTTGTATTTAATAAATACACAGTGTTGAATATAACATCTTTATCCGGATTGACGTGCTTGCAGCAGTCGGTGATGAATTTCGGAATACTTATGATACAGGGAATTGTAAATAGTTTTGGCGCTCAAGTGATGGCAGGTTTTGCGGTGGCTGTTAAGATAGATACTATAGCATATATGCCGGTTCAGGACTTTGGTAATGCATTTTCAACATTTATTGCTCAGAATTTCGGCGCGGGTAAGCTTGGACGTATAAATGAAGGCATAAAAACATCATTAAAAAATATAGTGATCTTTTGTATAGTAATTAGCGGGATAGTGTGCATATTGGTAAAACCATTAATGATGCTTTTTGTGGATGCGTCAAGTGTGGAGGTTATAGATATTGGAGTAGAATATTTAAAAATAGAAGGTGTGTTTTATATAGGAATAGGAGTGCTTTTTATGTTGTACGGATATTACAGGGCGATTAATAAACCGAAAATGTCAGTTATTTTAACAGTTATTTCATTAGGTATCCGCGTTGTACTTGCGTATATTTTATCTTCGATTGATTGTATCGGAGTAAAAGGAATTTGGGCTGCCATACCTATAGGCTGGATCGTAGCGGATATAGTTGGAATATGCGGTTATTTTAAATGCAGGCTTACATAATTGTCTGTGAGAATTTTATATGTGAGATATAAACTTTCAGTAAAAATGATAACAGAGGTGATTTTTATGACTATGCATTATATTAAAGAAGCAAATATTAATTATATAAGAAATACGGGGGTGGCATATGCTGATGCGATATACAGTTTTAAATTAAAAGATATTGTTGATAATATAGATTTTGTGATTACAGTCGGCGTATATGATGAAAACGGAGTGTTGTTTGGCAGTGAATTTTCCAGAACAGTATCTTGTGAGGAGATTAATAAGCAAGGCGGACATTTTATTGGCATAAGAATACCGTTAAATAAGAAAGGTATTATTAATGTTAAGTCAACGCTGAAACAGGGAAAAAGTGTAGTCGTTGAATGTGAAAGATTAATTAATAATAAAACATCTTATGCAAATGCATCGGAAATTAAATTAAAAACGGGCAGTCGTTTTTTTGAAAGCGAACGCGTAGGTCTTGGCTATATTATGGGAATTGATCTTCCGCGACTTGTGACTCCATCGTATGAAGCGCATGGATTAAATTTATTATATGAAGAAAAAGATGATGCTGTTGAAAACGGTGATAAAAAAGCAGGTGATATTGTCCGGCGATACGGCGGCTGGGAAGCTTTGGGAGCTTGGAAAATAAATTCAGACAGACGGTATACGCTTGCGGGTGAGCAGATGGGACATTGGTTAAGCGCTGCCGCGGTATTTTATAATGCGTTAAAGAATGAAAAAAGTATTACGCTTACTGCCGCGTCTCAAAATGGTAATGATACTTCTGATACAACGATAGCCCCAAAATGTGATATAGTTATTACACCGAAGGTTATTCATGATAAGATAGAATATGTAATAGACAAGCTTGATATTTTGCAGAATGCGGACATTTCGGAGTGTTGCGGTGAAACTGTTCATAAAGAATATATAGGAGGATGTGATGAAACTCCGTTTTTAAACTGTTTTGCAGGTATGGAAAACTGGTGCGGTGTTTATTGGGTACCGTGGTATAATGTGCATAAGGTTTATCAGGGGCTTATTGATGTTTATGACTATACTGAGCCGGAGCTTGCGTTGAGAGCATATACAGTATTAAAAAAATTTGCGGACTGGGCGGTATCGGGAACCGCAGCTTTGAAGGATGTACAGATGCAGAGCGTTTTGGATATTGAATATGGCGGCATGAATGAAATTTTTACAAGGATGTATGAAATTACTAATGACATTACATATAGAGATGCAGCAATACGTTTTACGCATCATTCTGTTATTGATCCTATGAAAAATAATGATACAGCGTCACTTTCCGGCAGACATGCAAATACACAGATACCTAAATTTGTCGGAGCAGCGAGGCTTTATGAGCAGGATAATATAGTATATGCTGATTACAGGACTGCCTGTGAAAATTTCTGGAATAATGTCAATTATGAACGTTGTTATGCCATAGGAGGTAATTCGCTGTCAGAACATTTTCAGGACACAGACACCGAGGAATTGGGCGTAAAAACGTGTGAGAGCTGTAATACCTATAATATGATGCGTCTTACGGAGCATCTTTTTGAATGGGAGCGCAAAAGCGAGTATATGGACTGGTATGAACGCGCATTGTATAATCATGTGCTTGGACAGCAAGAAAAGAAAACGGGAGCCAAAATGTATTTTGTGTCGATGGTGCAGGGGACTCACAGGATTTATGAGCAGAAATATAACTCATGGTGGTGCTGTACAGGAACAGGAATGGAAAATCCGGGCAGGTACGCAAGAGTTGCATATTTTGAAGATGGTGATGATTTGTATGTGAATTTATATCTGCCGTGTATATATAAATGGAATGATAAAAATCTGATTTTTAAAACACAAACACATTATCCGTATTCGGAGAATATTACAATAACAGTATCCGGAAGCAATAACAGAGCAAATGTCAGACTTCGCGCGCCGAACTGGATATCAGGGCGAATGAATGTTAAGGTTAACGGCCGGCAGGAAGCGTTTTCCGGCGGCGGAGAATATATTGTTCTAAATAGTATTAAGGCGGGAGATATAATTGATATTACAATTCCTATGGGAATAAGTCTTTATGAGTCTCGTGACAACAAAAAAATTGTATATGAATATGGGCCGCTAGTACTGGCCGCAAGACTGGACGGTGTAATTAAGCCTGAGTTTGAATATATTTGGGAGGAAAGAAATACCGCATGCCAGCAGGTGGTATATCCAATTCTTAAAACTTCGGACGGAAAGGGAAAGCAGACGGCGGATGATATGACATCATATATTACAAAGGACAGCGGTGATAACATGCTTTTTACTCTTGCCGGTAATAAAAATTCAACAAACAGGCCTGTAAAACTGGTACCGTTTGCTGATATTATACATAATTATTATAATATTTATTTTGATCTGGATACGGAGATTGATGAGTATGGAATAAATCTGAGTAATGTACAGCTGGATTATGTTGATCCCGACGGACAGCAGTCTGAGATTGGTCACGGAATGATTCAGAGTAATGACGTGTCAACGGAATTCAGATATCAATCAATGCAGGGAATGGATAGTAACGGACAATATCGGTTTGCATACGGTAAAGACGGATTTTTTAGATACGATATGCTTGTTGATAAGACAGCGGACAAAAATTATCTGATATTGCGGTATTTTGATGCGGATAATGCTGTTGACGTCAACGGAAAAATGTATGGAGTGAAGTTTAAAATTCTTGCGGATGATAATGAACTTGTTATAGATGGTAAAAATTGTATGGACATCACGGAAGGAAACGGCAGTTTTATGGATAAGTCTATTGAAATCCCTATGGAGATTGTCAGGGCGGGTAATAGAATTGATGCATCAACCGGCTATGGTATAGTTTCGATAAAGTTTATTCCGCTGGATGATTGCAGTGCTACGGTGCCGTTTAGAAGAATATATACAGCAACAGGCAATCCTGAGTATATGAGATAAACAAAAAGCAATGCAGTATAGACTACAAGCATTTTATGCAAATTTAATATTTACAACATAAAAAAACTGTTGTATAATAGGTGTATTAAGATATAAGAGGTGAATTTATATGGGAATGACTATGACGCAGAAAATTCTTGCTAATGCGGCCGGAAAAGATAATGTTAAAGCCGGAGAGCTGATAATGGCTGATTTAAATCTTGTTCTCGGCAATGATATTACAACTCCTGTTGCCATAGGAGAATTTGATAAAATAGGACAAGGCAGCGTGTTTGACAAATCCAAAATAGCTCTTGTGCCGGATCACTTTACTCCGAATAAGGATATAAAATCAGCTCAGCAGGCGCTGAAAGTGAGAAACTTTGCAAAAGATCAGGATATTGTAAATTATTTTGAGGTTGGAGAGGTTGGCATTGAGCATGCTCTTCTGCCGGAAAAAGGACTTGTCGTGGCCGGTGATGTTGTCATAGGCGCAGATTCACACACATGTACATACGGTGCGCTGGGAGCGTTTTCGACAGGTGTAGGCTCGACAGATATGGCTGCTGGAATGGCGACCGGAAAGGCATGGTTTAAAGTGCCTGAGGCTATTAAGTTTAATCTTACTGGTCGTTTAAACAAATATACAAGCGGTAAGGATCTTATTTTACATATTATAGGTATGATCGGGGTCGATGGAGCACTGTATAAATCAATGGAATTTACGGGCGAGGGTATGCGTTCCCTTACAATGGATGACAGATTTACCATAGCTAATATGGCGATTGAAGCGGGAGCCAAAAACGGCATATTTGAAGTTGACGAGTTTACGGTTGACTATATGAAAAATCATTCGGACAGGGAATACACTGTGTTTAAAGCCGATGAGGATGCTGAATATGTACAAGTAATTGACATTGATTTGTCAACAGTACCGCATACAGTCGCTTTTCCGCATCTTCCTGAAAATGCGAGAACTCCAGAAAACTGGGGGAATATTAATATTGATCAGGTGGTAATAGGATCATGCACAAACGGACGCATTTCAGATCTTCAGAGAGCCGCTCAAATCCTCAAAGGAAAGAAGGTAAAGAAAGGAATAAGAGCTATTGTATTTCCCGCGACACAGTCAGTGTATCTGGAAGCTCTGAAAGACGGAACCTTGTCAGCGCTTGTGGAAGCGGGCTGCGTAATTTCCGCGCCGACATGCGGCCCTTGTCTCGGCGGACATATGGGTATACTGGCTGAGGGAGAAAGATGTGTTTCGACAACGAACAGAAACTTTATCGGACGTATGGGACACATTGAGAGCGAGGTGTATCTCGCAAGCCCCGAAGTGGCGGCAGCAAGCGCTGTGACAGGAAAAATAACAGCACCCGAGGAGGTTATGTAAAAATGAAAGCAAACGGAACAGTTATAAAATACGGTGATAATATAGATACTGACGTAATTATTCCTGCAAGATACCTTACAACGTCATTGCCGGAGGAACTTGCCAAGCATTGTATGGAGGATATTGATAAGGATTTTGCAAATAAAGTTAACAAGGGAGACATTATGGTGGGAGGATCGAATTTTGGATGCGGTTCTTCACGTGAGCATGCTCCTATCGCGATAAAAGCAAGCGGAATTTCATGTGTAATAGCAAAGGATTTCGCGCGTATTTTCTACAGAAATTCAATTAATATCGGACTTCCTATTCTTGAATGCGCGGAAGCGTCAGAGGATATTGATGCTGGTAATGAAGTTGAGGTTGATTTTGATACCGGAGTTATTACAAATAAAACAAAAAATAAGACATATCAGGCGGAGGCTTTCCCTGAGTTTATGCAGGGAATAATAAATGCTGGTGGTCTTGTGGAATATATTAAAAAGACTAATTAAATCATACAGAATTTATACGGAGGAATTATTATGTCGGAATTTAACGCGGCGCTTATTCCCGGGGACGGAATAGGACCTGAAATTGTCTCGGCGG
>CAJTPP010000027.1:27590-28463 GCA_910578235.1 uncultured Clostridia bacterium
AGTTACAGTGCTGGATGCGGTACGTAAGAAATATGGGCATACTTTTAATTATACAGAGGTTTATATGGGCGGATGTGCTATTGATAAATTTGGCGTTCCGCTTCCTGACGAGACTATAGATATATGTAAAAAATCGGATGCTGTACTTATGGGTTCCATAGGCGGAAACACAACCACATCTTCGTGGTATAAGCTTCCGGCCAATCTTCGTCCGGAGGCAGGACTGCTGAAAATACGAAAGGAGCTTGGTCTGTTTGCAAATCTCAGACCATGCCTGCTTTATTCACAGCTTTCCGGAGCATGCCCGCTAAAAGAAGAAATCAGCGCAAAAGGTTTTGATATGCTTATAATGCGTGAACTTACAGGCGGATTGTATTTTGGCGAAAGAAAGACCGAGGAACTTGACGGTGTTATGACCGCAATTGATACTCTTTCTTATAATGAAAATGAAATTAGAAAAATTGCAGTAAAGGCGTTTGATGTAGCTATGAAGCGCAAAAAGAAGGTGACAAGCGTAGACAAGGCAAATGTGCTTGATTCCTCGCGTCTTTGGAGAAAGATTGTTAATGAGGTGGCTGAAAACTATCCGGAGGTTACTCTTGAGCATATGTTGGTAGATAATGCGGCCATGCAGCTTGTACGTGATCCTGCCCAGTTTGACGTGATGGTAACAGAAAATATGTTTGGCGATATTCTTTCAGACGAAGCGTCAATGATTACAGGATCAATAGGGATGCTTCCTTCAGCAAGCCAGAATGAAACATCGTTCGGTTTGTATGAGCCGAGCGGAGGAAGCGCGCCGGACATTGCGGGTAAGGATATTGCGAATCCGATTGCTACTATTTTATCGGCGGCAATGATGCTTCGTTATTC
>CAJTPP010000027.1:28478-31053 GCA_910578235.1 uncultured Clostridia bacterium
TTGATCTCGCCGATGAGGCTGACGCCGTAGAAAATGCGGTTGAGAGAGTACTTGACAGCAATTACAGAACAATAGACATCATGTCTGACGGTATGACACAGGTGGGCTGTAAAAAAATGGCTGAACTTATTGCTGAGAATATATAAATATGTAAAAATAAGTACATCCCCGATGCTTATAAAGGCATCGGGGATGTACTGGTATGGTTGTAATTTTTATTTATTTGTAAAATTTTTTTGAAATCTTTGCGCATTATTCATCTGAGATGTAGTGCCATTCCCCCAATGGTGTGTTCATATGCGATATGCTCTCTTGATGCAAGATTGTTTCCATCGCATCAAGAGTTCTTTCTTGAGCGGATGAAAGAAGCGTTTTGCAAATAAGAATAGAATAATAAATACGGAAAGCATCTGTTTGTGGGTGTTTTTGTCTATTTATGGTAAAGTTGTACGATTTTGTTGACTTGTTACGGACTTTGTGCTACAATATAAAATTAGATTAGGATACATAATTTTATTTAACATCACAGGAGGACATATTTATGAACATTTCAACAAATCTAAAAGCTATTGACATGATAAAAGGAGAAATATTATCTGAAATAGCAAATCTTTACAGGACACTTGCGGACTATGACGAAATAGGCGAATATGAGTGTGTAACAAATGAAATAGCAACAGTTATAGCTATGGACTATATACTTGCGAGGAGATTAGGTCTCAGCTTTAGCAGTGTTGATAATAAAATATCAGAACTTTTAACAATCGGTGAGGAAAACGGTCATGAACTGGAGGTTGAATTTGCCGATATGTCCGAACTTAAAAGATATCTGAAAAGTCGCTGAGTTAAACGCGTTTAATGCGTTCGGAGGGGTGTATGAAGAAATATTACGGGCATGTAATAAAAAATTATGCGAAAGCCGCATACATATCAGCTGTGCTTATGTTTGTCTTTGCAGTGCTGTTTTATATTACGGGAAACAAGTTGCCGGCTGCTGCAGAGGGAACAGCCGCTATTGTAATTTTTGCGGCCGTAATGTTTATGGACCGCAAGAGAAGGGATGATATACGAAATTATCTTAGCATGATTACCAAAAACTCAGGCGCGGTTTCAGGCAGTATTATAAGTGGTATACCTATTCCTGCGGCAGTGGCGCATATAGACGGTTCATTGTATTGGTATAATGATAAGTTCTCGGATTTATTTGCGAAAATAAAACTGACAGATAATAAAATTGAGAATGTTATATCTGATATAAAATGGGGTGAGATACTTAAATCTTCTGAACATTATGAAAAAAAAATACATGTAAATGATAAAAGCTTTATGTTTGCGGCCAATATTGTTCGTAATAAAATAAGCGCTTCTGCTGACGGCGAGGACAAGGTTTCTGTTTATATTTACCTTATCGACAGAACAAACGAAGTTGAGCTGAAAAAAATGTATACAAATGAAAAAACGGATATTGCCATAATTAACATTGATAATTATGACGATATTCTTCAGCGCGTGAATGATAATGAGCAGCAGCAGATTATCACGCAAGTTCGCAGATGTGTCAACGAATGGGCGCAGGAAGGGAATGCGATTGTAAAAGCGACAGACAGAGACAGGTATTATGTGTTTTTTGAGCACGGGTATTTAACAAAATATATAGATAGAAAATTCGATATTCTTTACAAAATACGAAAAGTGGGAGAGGATATAAAGCAGCCTGTGAGTATAAGTATAGGCATAGGCGTAGGCGGAAATCTTTCGGAAAATGACTCATATGCCAGAAGCGCTCTTGATATGGCTCTTGGACGCGGAGGCGATCAGGTTAGTATAAAGGACGATACACAATATAAGTTTTACGGCAGTAAAGCAAGAGATTATGAGCGCAGCACGAGAGTTAAAACGCGAGCTTTCGCATATGCGCTTAAGGATTTTATATCTAAGTCTGATGGTGTTATTTTTATAGGACACTCAGGAGCAGATTATGATAGTATGGGAGCGGCAGTGGGACTGCAAAGAGCAGTGCGCGCTCTGAATGTGAAACCTTATATTATTTATGATAATAATTCACCGGCTATAGAAAAACTATATAATGAGCTTCGATGTGAAAATGAATATAAAGGTATGTTTATAAATGGTGATGAAGCACTTGAAATTCTTACAGCTGATACACTGGTGGTAGTGCTTGACACGCATCGTCCATCAATGCTTCCGTGTCCGTCTTTGGTTGAAAAGGCCGCTAAACTTATACTGATAGATCATCACAGGCGTTCAACAGATTTTATAAATCCCTGCTCTCTTATATATCATGAGCCATACGCATCATCTACATGTGAAATGGCTACAGAGCTGCTTGAATATATGAATTTGGGAAGTTCTATAACGCCTGTTGAAGCGGAATGTTTGTATACGGGTATTCTTATGGATACTAAAAATTTTATGGTGAAAACCGGTGTCAGAACATTCGAAGCGGCATCGTATCTTAAACGGCTGGGTTTAAACACAGCCAACATTAAGCACTTATTTAATGTGAATAAAGAAGAATACGATCAGAGAGCGGACATTGTAAGAACAGCGCAGA
>CAJTPP010000028.1:0-14418 GCA_910578235.1 uncultured Clostridia bacterium
TAGGCGGTCACACGCCATTAGGACGGGTTATATACGGTTTTGGAAATGATGAAAAAGCAGGTGTTGAAGGAGTTGTGTATAAAAATGTTGTGGCGACTTACCTGCACGGACCGTTGCTGCCTAAAAATCCCGCTTTATGCGACTATATTCTGACAAATGCTGTTAAGCGTCAGAACCCTGGTTTTACCGGACTTACACCGCTTAATGACACTCTGGAAAGTAAAGCCAATGAATATATTGTCAATCGTTTTAAAAAGTAAACATTTTTTTAACAATGACGCATATATATTGACTTTTAATCCATGTGGGTTTACAATTGAGTTATGTTTTACAGGACTGTTTAATGACAGTCCTGTTTTGTGAAAAAATATAAAAGGACTGATTTTCGGTGGAAGTAAAACTGTCAGGAAATATAAAACCGAATAAAAATCCATTTTCTTTTTTGCTGAAAATTATTTCTTATATTGCCGCATTTTTTAAATTTGTGGGCAAGGGATTTTCAATGTTATGGGATAAGCTATGTGAAAACAAGAGTTTTGCGCGGTTTGTCTACATAATTTTTCCCGCGTTGAAAAAGAAAATATGGAGTTACATAAAAAAGCATCGTTACAGAATAATCATTCCCGCTGCGGTTGGAGTTGTTGCTTTAGCGGTAATGCTTATTGTTATGCTGAAAAATACAGAAAATTCCGATTATTATATAGAAGGAAATGATGAAATTGGATTTGGTATGGTGCTTCAGCATTATTCCACTTTTGATCATAGCGAAAAGCTTCATATAGGTGTGAAGTTAAGCTGGGAGGATGGAGCGGTCAATCTGAATGACGGAACAGCCCAGGCTCGTATAAAAGCTAAGGTTTATCCGGTTAATCTTCAAAACAGAACAATTACATGGAAATCTTCGGACAAAAATATAGCTGAAATAGACAGCTCGGGCAATATCACGGCAAAAAATCCCGGTACTGTTAATATTACGGCTTCGCTCAGCGCGTACGGAAAATCCTCACAGGCGTCATTGGCTGTCAGGCAGCCTGTGAGCGGACTGTTTATGCCGACAAGTACAATTACTCTGTATACAGGCGGCACGGGCAGACTGCTTTCAACACGTGTTTTCCCATCCAATGCCACAAATCAGAATATTATATGGAAGTCAAAGAACAATAAAATAGCCTCTGTAGACGGCAACGGACGCGTAACGCCTGTTAGTGTCGGTATGACGGAAATTACAGCATCCACCGAGGACGGAGGGTTTGAAGCGAAATGTTTTGTAAATGTTGTTAATGCCGCTGTGAATGTTGATACAATATCGCTTAGGAATGAGGACGCTATGCGGATAAAAGTAGGGGAGAGCGTCAATGCCATTGTGACGGTTTCGCCATCCAATGCCCGCAATAAGACGCTGAAATGGTCAAGCGATAATGAGGAAATTGTCTCTGTCAGCCAGATTGGGCGTATACGGGGAAAGAGTGTCGGAACCGCGAATGTTACAGTGCAGTCTGTAAACGGAAAAAAATATACCTTTGCTGTTGAAGTGACAGATACAGACGAGAAAGATCCGTTCAATTTGAACGGCGTATTGGAAGAACTGCCGGCAGACGGCACGGTTACATATACATCATATGATACTACATTCCCTCAGGCGGTAAGGATACAGATGTCACAGAGTACTCCGCCTAAAATATGGCGTTCATCAGGTGTTGTAAACGCTACGGAAGCTGAGACTGCTGAATATATGAACCCAAGTAATTACTATACAGACGCGTACAAATATCAGTTCCTTGATCTGTCGAGAACGAATAACGTAAGAGAGGAGCTGCTTAACAGCTATCTTGCTGATAAGGGCGTGCTGAGGGGAATGGGCGCGGTATTTATTGAAGCGGCAAAGGAATATAATGTAAGTGAAGTTTATCTTGTTGCTCATGCGTGTCTTGAGTCGGGTAACGGTACATCTCGTCTTGCAACGGGCGTTGATGTGAACGGCACAACAGTATATAATCTGTTTGGTATAAATGCTTATGACGCAAATCCTCTCGGCGGCGGTTCAAGCAAGGCATATTCAGAAGGCTGGACGAGTGTGGAAAAGGCGATACGGGGCGGCGCGCGGTGGATAAGTCAGTATTATGTGAACCGCGCCGGAAACAGGCAAAATACTCTCTATAAAATGCTTTGGAATCCTGAGCAGCCGGGTGAGCATCAATATGCAACAGATGTGGGATGGGCCGTAAAGCAGGCGATAAGCATAGAGAAGATTTTTGCTGAATTTGCCGATGCGTCTCTGTCGTATGATGTGCCCGTATACAGTGGTCAGATACCTCCGACAGTAGGCGCGGAGTAAATGTGACTTTTGCAGACATAAAAAAGCAGTCAGCCGTATATAAATAACCGAGGTGATGGTATGTTCAGAGGGTATAATCTGCGTCAGAAGGAAGTAGTAAATATATCCAATGCGGAAAGGCTCGGTCATATACGGGATGTGGAAATAAGTGAAAGCACGGGATGTATTGAGGCGGTTATTGTGCAGCGAAAGGGATGTATGCTGAGACACTTGTTCGGCGGGGGCGAACTGGTAATACCGTGGAGTTCCATTGAGGCTGTCGGTGATGATCTTATACTGGTTCGCTTTTTTGAGTCGGATATTGAAAAATTAACTTGAAAAATCTTGCAATATAATGTATAATTAACGTATAAAAATAAAAAGATAGGAGAAACACAAATGAAGTGTCCATATTGCGGTTTTGGAGAGAGCAAGGTAATTGATTCACGTCCGACAGACGAAAGTAATTCCATAAGAAGACGGCGCGAATGCTTGAAGTGCCAGAAAAGGTTTACTACATATGAAAAGCTTGAAGCTATTTCACTTGTTGTTATAAAGAAAGACCAGTCGCGTCAGCCTTATAACAGAGGAAAGATTTTGAAAGGAATAATTACAGCCTGTGAAAAACGTCCTATATCTCTCGCGCAGATGGAGAAGGTTGCAGATGACATAGAAAGCGAATTGTATCAGTCAATGACTCGTGAGTTTGACAGCACGCTGATAGGTGAAAAGGTAATGGAAAAACTGAAAAAGCTGGACGAGGTCGCATATGTGCGCTTTGCGTCCGTATACAGGAGTTTCGATGATATAGACACATTCATGGCTGAATTACAGGGACTTATGAATGATAGATAAAATTGATTTGCATTCTCATTCTACCGCGTCAGACGGAACGTATACGCCTCGGGAACTGGCGTTGCTTGCCGCCTGGCAGGATATACGAGCTCTTGCGCTTACCGATCATGACACTGTATCGGGAGTAAGAGAATTTGCCGCGGCTTGCGGTGAATACGGTGTTGAAGCGGTAGCGGGCGTGGAGATCAGCGCGCAGTACCATAAAACAATGCATATCGTGGGTTTGTTTGTTGATTACGAGGATGAAGTTTTGTGTGAAAAGCTTGACAAGCTCAGAAACGCGCGTGCGGTCAGAAATAAGAAAATGCTTGAACTTTTGCGGAAAAATGGTTTTGATATAAGCGAAGCGGATATTCTTTCACAAAAGGAGGGAGCGTCTCTCAGCAACACGGGAAGAGCGCATATAGCCAGATCAATGGTTGAAAAGCATTATGTACGCTCGGTAAACGAGGCGTTTGAAAAGTACCTGAAAAAGGGGAACAGCTGTTATGTTAAACGCATAACATATTCTCCCGAGGAAAGTATACGCATTATAAAAGATGCGGGCGGTGTTGCCGTGCTTGCGCATCCTGTTTTTATAACTGAGGATTATGACACGCTTTACGGTTTGGCGCAAGAGCTTAAAGAATACGGTCTTGACGGTATGGAATGTTATTATAACTGTTATACTGAGAGATTTTCAAAAATGTGCGCTGACATATGTAAGAAAACAGGACTGCTGCAATCGGGAGGCAGTGATTTTCACGGCTTAAATAAACCCGATGTGGAGCTTGGAACGGTATCTTCGGGGTATGTGCCGTATAGTTTGTTAAATACAATAAAGGAACAAAGGTGTCTGTAAGCATTTCTTTCAGATGCCTTTGTTTGTATGATGAAGGGATTGATATAAATGGAACGAACGATAGCCGCGGTTTCAACGCCTATAGGCGCCGGCGGTATAGCTGTAATACGTGTCAGCGGTCACGACGCTGTAGCTATTTCCGATAAGATTTTTTTCGGAAGTGATAAATTGACGGAATGTGAAACGCATACTGTTCATTACGGATTTATAAAAAATGAAAAGGGAGAAAAAATTGACGAGGTGCTTGTCACTGTTATGCGCGCGCCCCGTACCTTTACGCGTGAGGATGTTGTGGAGATAAGCACTCACGGCGGTTTTTCGGCTTCAAATGCCGTGCTTGACGCGCTTATCCGTGCCGGCGCATATCCGGCTGAACCGGGTGAGTTTACCAAACGCGCGTTTTTGAACGGAAGAATAGATTTATCACAGGCGGAAGCGGTTATAGATATTATTAATTCCACAAATTCTCTCGCGCACAGGAATGCGCTGTCACAGCTTGAAGGCTCGCTTTCAAAGGAGATAAAGGAAGTGAGAGGGGAGCTTGTACAGCTTGCGGCGCGTATGCAAGTGACTATCGACTATCCGGATGAGGATCTGGAGGATATAACTGTTGATGATATAAAAATGGTGGCTGTCACATGCCGTGACAGAGTAGACAGGCTTCTTATGACGTCAGACAGTGGAAGGATTATGCGTGACGGCATTAAAACGGCCATTGTCGGCAAGCCGAATGTAGGGAAGTCCTCGCTTCTTAACGCGCTTGCGCGTGAGGATCGGGCAATTGTCACCGATATTGCCGGAACAACACGTGACGTGATTGAGGAATATATAAATCTGGACGGTATACCGCTTGCGCTGATTGATACGGCTGGGATAAGAAAAACGGAGGATATGGTTGAGAAAATCGGTGTTGAGAAGTCTAAAAAATCAATTGATGAAGCGGATTTTGTTATTGTCATGATAGACGGAAGCAGTTTTTTTGATGACGAGGATATGGATGTTTTGCGCGTAACTAAGAAAAAAAAGCGTGTTATACTTGTCAATAAGACAGATCTTGGTCAGAGCAAGTATATTGAGGCAGTAAAATCAAAAGCGGGCGGGGACTGTATAATTGAGGTTAGCGCAAAAACAGGCGAGGGACTTGACAGGCTTGCAAAAGAAATAAAAAAGATATATAGGCTGGGAGCTATTGCAAGGTCAGATGGCGCGGTAATTACAAATATGCGTCATAAGGCGGCTCTTGTTAAAGCGGGAGAGGCGCTTGGACGGGCGGCGCATGCGATAGATATAAATATGCCTTCTGATATTGCGTCTATTGACATAAATATGGCTATAGACTCTTTAGGTGAAATCACAGGGGAAACAGTTTCTGATGATATTGTGACCGCGATATTCCATAGTTTTTGTGTGGGCAAATAAATAAAAGCCTTGAAAAATGGTCAATTCATTTTTCAAGGCTTTTATTGAAAATTTCTACATGACGGCAAAAACAATTCCCGCAATAATTACAGCGGCGCATATCAACTTGTATATAACGCGTTGTTCCTTAAATACAATTCTCCCTCCGATTATCGTAATCATAACCGAGCACTGCTTAATAAGCGTCATAGCCACAACAGTACTGTCTTGCTTGCCGCATGCGATAAACAGAGCTTTGTCACCCAGTACAAACAGTATGCTGAGTATAAGTATCCAGTAGTTTTTGCACAGTGAGCGCCATTGTATTTTTGCCCGAGTTACAAGAAGATAGCTGAGATACAATATGACAAGGAAAAACATATACCAGAATTGCAGCTGTCCGCTGTTCATGTGTCGCATGAGCATTTTGTCAAGCAACTCGGATACTGCGTTGCCCAGACAGGATATAAGCACAAGAATAATGTAGACAGGCTTAGCCTTATCTTCGCTGCCGCTTTTGCCGAGATTGACAAAAAGAAGCCCGGCAAGCACAAGGGACATACCAATAATTTTATGACCTGTCATAACCTCCCCGAGCACAAATATGCCGAGCACCGTGGCAAAAATAACGCGGGACATATCCATTATTCCGTAAAAGCCTATCGGTAGCTTTTTTATCGCCCGGAAACTGCATATCCATGTGATAAATATTATCAGTGATTTTATCATTATAAAGCCTATGTAATGATAATCCAGACTGAGCGCGTTTTTAACTTCGGGAGTGACGAAAACAAAGCTGACGAGCGTGTAAAAGAATAGAACCTCCATAGCGGTATTCTTTTCGAGCGCCTTTTTCTTTATTATATCTCTTATTCCTTTAAGCGCGCCGTAAAAGCAAACTAAAGCGATCCACATTTGTGTTTCAGTCCTCCCACGGCCGTATTCTGTATGTTACACCGATGGAAGCGCAGATATCGGCACACTTTTGTTCTTCTTCTGTTGTAAGAGTGGTGGCGACTGTAGATAAAATTACTTCTCTTACGTGTTTTTTGACGTTTTTTGCAAAGTTAAGCATCGCGTCAAAGGAGTCTATGCCGAATTTATTGCGAGTAAGCTCAAGATAGCGTTCTTTATCGGGAGTGTTCAGGCTTATGGATACTATATCAATGAGCCCGTCAAACATAGGAGTGGTATCTTTTTTGTGAATTAGATCAGAAAGTCCGTTTGTGTTTATACGGATAGTTTTATTATTGTATGTGTTTTTTATAAAACGGCATACTTCAAGTAAATCATCCAGCCTTTCTGTAGGTTCGCCGAAGCCGCAGAACACAATCTCATTGTATTTGTCTATATCAAATTTTAAAAATTCGTCTTTTACTTCGTCAACGGAAGGCTCTCTTTCGAGCCATAGACTGCCTGAATTATTCATTTCATCACGGGTCTGACGCAGACAAAAGGTGCATGCGCACGGACATTTGTTTGTCATATTGACATATAAATTATTGTGTACCTCGTATAGTATAACCATTAGGATATCTTCCTTTCAAATTATTTTACATCTACCTTTTCGCCGGCAAGTATTTTGTTCATTGTTCTTGCGGCGCACATTTTTCCGCACATGGAACAGGTATGTTTCTCCTCGGGAGGAAGCTCGTTATAGTATCTTTGTGGTTTTTCAGGTTCTATAGCGTATTTAAACATTTCATCCCAGCACACTCGCCTTCTCGCATCGCTCATTTTGTCGTCGATTTCTCTTGCTCCTTTTATGCCTTTGGCCATATCGCCGGCGTGAGCGGCTATTTTTGAAGCGACAATGCCCTCTCTGACATCATCAGCGTCGGGGAGTCTCAAATGCTCGGCAGGTGTTACATAACATAAAAAATCGGCTCCGTTTGCCGCTGCGACAGCTCCTCCGATTGCGGAAGTGATATGATCGTAACCGGGGGCAATATCTGTTACAAGAGGGCCTAACACGTAAAACGGAGCGTTATGACAAAGACGTTTTTCGAGCTTCATATTTGCGGCAATTTCGTCAATAGTCATATGACCGGGACCTTCAACCATGACCTGCACATTCTTATCCCACGCTCTTTTTGTCAGTATGCCCAGTTCAACAAGTTCTGTAATCTGGGACGCGTCGGTAGAATCATGTGTAGAGCCGGGACGGCAGGCGTCACCGAGACTGATTGTAACATCATATTTCGCGAGAATATCAAGCACTTTGTCATAGTGTTCATAAAACGGATTTTCATTGCCGGTCATTTCCATCCATGCGTATATAAGCGATCCGCCGCGGGATACAATATTTGTAAGACGTCCGCCCGAGGCTTTAAAAATTTCCGCAGTTCTGCGGTTTATGCCGGCGTGAATTGTCATAAAGTCAACGCCCTCTTTTGCGTGAGCTTCTATAACCTCAAGAAATTCGTCTGCCGTTATATCCGCAAGCTCCTTGTCAAGATATCCTACAGCATCATACATCGGTACGGTGCCTATCATTGCGGGACATTCGTTAATAAGCTTTTGACGAAATTCATGTGTCTTTCCATAACAGCTTAAGTCCATTATAGCTTCGGCTTTCATATTGACTGCCATACGTACCTTTTCCCATTCAAGGCTGTAGTCCGTGCAGTCTTTGGAAATGCCGAGATTGACATTGATTTTTGTTTTCATACCCATTCCCACAGCCTCGGGGCTAAGAGCTGTATGGTTTTTGTTCGCGGGAATTGCAACGCAGCCTTGTGCGACACGCTCACGGAGAAGTTCCGCGTCAATATTTTCTTTAGCGCATATAATCTCCATTTCTGGAGTGATTATGCCTTTTTTAGCGGCGTCCATTTGTGTAGTGTAGTTCATTTGTTTTCCTCTTTTCTTAATATTATGAAAGTAGTGAGAATTTTCTTGATAAGAAAAAAATGCTCACGAAAAGAGAGCATAAAAAAATCCGGTCATTTTCCGCTGCGGCATTATCCGTATGCAGTCAATGGGTCGAAGCGGGACATGAATTGTCCGTGCTTCCTCTCAGCAACAAGCTCCCCTTTATTGTTGAAGCTATTATATAATAAATTAATGAGCGTGTCAAGATAAAAGCCAAAATAGAAATGCTTATTTTGGCTTTTATCGGTTTGAATGAATATTTGTGATATGAAAAACTGTATTAAATATAAATTCAATATTATTACAAAGCCGCAGTGGAATTTTCTTATAAAAATAGTAATATTATAAATGATCCGAGATGCGGTCATATATTTTCTTCTATAAAATGTGTATCATAACGTTTCCAATAATTTTGATATATTCTGTTATTTTGTCCGTCAAGATTTAATTGATACATTCTAAAAGTAACTAAAAAATCTTTAGGCTGCCATTGCTCTTTGTATGAATAGCAGTACTTCATGCCTATATTTTGCATTACTTTGCCGCTTACGGGGTTATTTATATCGTGTGTTGCCGTAATATACGGTATATTATCTTTTTTTAATTGTTTAATAAGAGCTTTGCTTGCCTCTGTAGTGATACCTTTGTGCCAAAAATTTTTATTGAGAGCATAACCGAAGTCATGACTGTCGGCAG
Source organism: uncultured Clostridia bacterium (assembly GCA_910578235.1). Classification (GTDB taxonomy): domain Bacteria; phylum Bacillota; class Clostridia; order UBA1381; family UBA1381; genus Hominilimicola. The sequence continues at coordinate 8,979 of CAJTPP010000028.1, forward strand.
TGTCTGCTTTTACATAACCAATAGGATAATTATCTGTTTTCAAGCAAATCGCAAAATAGTATTTTTGATTTTTAAAGTGTTCTTTGTAAAATTTTTTTGTATCGCTTATATTTTGCATAGGAAACCATGGTAAAAAAGTATTAACCTCTTTATCTTTTAAAAGTAAATATAAAGCTTCAATATCTTTTTCTTCAAATGGTCTTAATATAAGTCTGTTAGTAGTCATTTGTAATGTGTCCATGTTTTTCTCCGTAATATTGTTATCCTACTTGTTTATAACTTCTCCGATATTGTTTATCTGAATAGAAATGGTACCGTCTTCATTATTAATAAACTGTATGTACTCACTGTTTTGGTAATATTCGGCGGGGAAAGTCAGTTCAACGCCGATGTCGGTAACAATCTTTACATTTGAAGCGAGTTTTTTTGTTACATAGCTGTTGACTTCGACTCTCTGAGGGACATTTGCTTTTTCAATTTTTTCTATAAATTCTTCGCGCATACCGGGTTTACCGTCAAATATTTTTTCCGCCACTTTATCTGTCTCAATGTATTCCTGTTCTCCGTTCTCAATATTTTCCGTTATATATTCTTTCATTTTAGATAGAGTTTCAAGCTCGTCACCGCCGTTTTCCTCGGTAACTTTTTTAGCGATCTTTTTAACTGCGTTTACAGACTCTCGGGAAGAAATATCATATATACATTCAAGCAGCACGTCTGCTATTAGGTCAGTAGTTTCACCGTCAATTTTACGTTTTTTTCCTTTATATCGGATACTGTAGTCATCTGTATTTATAAACGCGCATTCGCTTATGCGCTGTGATGTAGTGGGTAAAATGGCGTAATGATTAATTATCTGGTTTTTAACTTTATTGTCCTCTTGATATACCTGATGTGTATAGCCGATTTTATTATCACACTTTAAAACGGCTAATATGGGACGCTCGTTAATAATGCAGTCGCATACTATAAGATCGGAGGAATCAGGCTTGTCCGACTGAGTGACACCCTCGTATACCTTTTGAGCTATGAATTTAGACATTGTGCTGAAATAATCATCGCTTTTTATATATTCCGAAAGATGATACTTGAAGCCGCTGTTGTCGGAAAATTCGCCGGTACGCAGTCCCGCGTCTTCAAAAACTTTTTCAATGTGCTTTGTTATAAAATTATTTATACTCGCGTCGCTGACGTCAAGCTCCTCGTCAGAGTAGACGCTTACGCCCGAATTACCGTCAAGTATATGTAATATTGCTCTTTTTAATGATGCTATCATGTTATCATTCCTTTCAGTATTGTAAAAATTATTTTATCACAAAACTGAAACAATGTAAATATTGATAAATATAAATTATTTATAATATGTTGAGTATAGACTGTAATATCCCTCCGTACAGTATTATACAGAGGGATATTACAGTTTTACTTTCTGCTTTTGACGAGAATAATCATGGAGCATACAAATCCGACTATTCCGACAGAAATTACTATGAACAATACAGGAAGCCAAAAATTTTCCGTAAGAGGAGCTTTTGATTCTGTAGGATCAGAGGAATGAGTCCATTTTATGTTATGGTGTGCTGAAAACGGGGAATAAACATATATTTCACTTTGCGAGGGGAGTATTTCTCCCATACCAAGACGAAGAAGAGAATATCCGTTTTCTGTCTTTTGAAGCACCGCGAAGCTGTACTCGGGTTTTGACACGTTATTTTCATTGTATATATCGGAAAATACAACAAAATAAACATTTCCCCCCAGATCATACACGCCTTCAATATCAAGAATTTGTGTTGAAAAATATACATCAAAACCACCTGTGTAAAAATAATAGCCGTTACTGTAGCAGAACCCTCTGCTTACAAGATTATTTACAGGAGGCTTATCGGGTGTTATGCGAAAGACGTTTTCCATAACAAAGTCAATAAAATCACTGTTTACAAGAGAAACATTGTTGTAGCCGAAGCTGCTGCTGTTGCCCGAAAGAGGCTCGATATCCGTAAGCAGACAGAAATTCTTATGCGTGTATAAAATGTATTTGAATAAGGTGTCATAGTCATAATCTTTTATATCAAAATGCATAATATCGGCGCAGGAGGTGACAGTTCTCTTCATTGTTTCGATTTCGCTTTCGGGAAGAATGTTAAGCTTGTCGGACATGGTATAGCCCGCCACCGTATCTTCTTTCAGCTGCTTTAAAAACTGATATACATAGCTGCTGTCAACGCGGGAGATGACTCTGCCGTTTTTAACATCGGCTATAAGGGTTTTGGTATTGAATTCAGACACATCACTGATGAAAAAAGCGTCATTTTCAAGCGTATAGCATTTTGTAATATTTTTACTGTTTTCATGTGAGGTAAAGAGAATATAGTCTGTGCCGTCCGCGCGTGCGACAGAGAGTTGGGAATTGATGCCTAAAGGTAATAGAAGAGTATCAGTAAGCTGTATGCCGTCAGTATCATCATAAACCTGACATTCAAAACCGTCAGATGTAATTTCCGCGATGAATAATGACTCGTTTCCCTGAAAGTTTTTTTTATCAGCATAGACAATTCCGCCGTTTCCGTCATAAACTCCAATATCGGATAATTTTTCGGACAGTATTCTGTCAAACTGAGGTGAGGCAAAAGCTGTCAGAGGAGTAAGTATAAGTATTACGGCGGATAATATAAGTAATTTTTTCATAGTAAAATGTAATAACGCTGTTTTTCACGTTACCCTCCCTTATATATAGCTTTTCCCAAAATTCGATTTTTTTTCTCAAAATCCCCTTATTTTTTTGAAAAAAATATGGCATACGAAGTCTGATGTTTTTAGGAGAATACATGATATATTTATACTGAAGAATTACAAGTATATATTTAAAACAGCGTATAATGCGGCTTTTCCTCATCAAAGAAAAGATAACGGAGATAATCGTCAGTGATGATACATACAGGACTAAGAAGAAACCACAAAAGCATGTACGGAAGACATATCTGTCCCATTATGTTAAGAGGCATGTCATAATAGCTCCATACATTTAAATGCAGCCATAAGTTAAGAATGCAGCCGGAAATAAATTCAAGCAATGTGATAATAAACGCGCCTATAATCATTTGTATTATAAGAGGCATATCCCAGCTGTATTTTTCGTTTATGAAGCCGAGAAGCAGAAAACACAGACCTCCGAGTATGAACATACTCCAGTGTGAGTAACCCCGCCACAGCATTTCGATAAGTATATATACAATTCCTCCGAAAGTAAACAGAAAGAGATGTTTTAACAGCTTTGACATAATATCAATCCTTTTTTAATTAATCACATACACCTATTATATGAACAAACAGTGAATTTAATCAAAGAATATATAACCAAAAATACCGCTCACATATGAGCGGTATATAATTGCGGGCTTATAATAATGCGGGTAATCGCCGTCTATTTCCTGTAATCGGATCTTATGAACGGTTTTTGTATTTTAGTGTCAGTCAGTAATTTATATCTTTTTGGATGGCGGTAAGCGTTGCCGTGTACTTCGCTTTTACGGTATTTACGAAGCTGATCCAGATCAAGTCCGGCGATAAATATTCCTTCAGTTTCGTCTGCCTGCATAATGCAGGTGTCGCGTGAGGAAGTAAGCTCCGGCAGATATGCAACGCCGTCAAAAACGCTGGATCTTCCGTTGCAGTCGGGTACAGATGAAGGATAATTGCATGTGGCAATAGCTAACATGTTTTCATATGCTCTGGCGCGAAGCTGGGAAAGACGGTTGATTTCCATTGGACACGCGTTGGGAACCAGAATAAGCTCTGCGCCTTTGAGCATTAAAATTCTTGCGCTTTCGGGAAATTCTCTGTCATAACATATCATTATCCCAACTTTAACATTGCCTCCGGCCGTATCAAGATCTGTAACATAGAAGTCAGTCCCTGCCGTCAGATTGCGTTCTGCGCCGAAATCACATGTGTGCACCTTTGAATAAACAAGTTTCTGTCTGCCAAATCTGTCAAAAAGAACACAAGTGTTGCGGGGAGCGTTTTTATATTGCTCGAGTAATGTTATGCCTATAGCCATGTTCAGCTTTTTTGACAGTCTGCTGAAGGTGTTGACAAAATCTCCGTTAATAGGGATTGCTTCTGATATCCAATCATTAACAGAACGGTCGTATATATTATATCCGTTACTCCACATCTCGGGAAACAGTGCGATATCCGCATCCATTGCTTTTGCGGCTTCGCAATATTTTATTCCCTTTTCTAAATTGTCAGTTAATGTTCCGCAGGGGGAAATCTGTAATAAGGCTATTTTCAGAACTGGCATTATTTAACATCCTTTCGATATAATGTATTATGCTAATAATATCACAATCAGCGGGGAAAAGCAATCTGAGCAGAATAAAATAAGAGCATATCATTCTGATAAAAATGATATGCTCATTAAAATAATTAAATATCCAGATTGGAAACATATTTTGCGTTTGTTTCTATAAAATCACGCCGCGGTTCAACCTTGTCACCCATTAGAATGGTAAAGGTTTGATCGGCAATGATTGCGTCCTCAAGCGTTACTTTAAGCATTGTTCGTTTCGCGGGATCCATAGTGGTTTCTTTAAGCTCACTCGGATCCATCTCGCCGAGACCTTTATACCGCTGCACCTTAGCGCCGCTGCCCATTTCGGCAAGCAGACGGTCACGCTCGTCCTCGTCAAATGCGAAGCGTTCTTCAAGATTTTTGTTTTTGCCTTTGAAAACCTTGAAAAGCGGCGGCTGCGCTATATATATATTACCGTTTTCTATAAGCTGCGGCATATAACGGAAGAAGAATGTCAGCAGTAGTGTTCTTATGTGAGCGCCATCGACATCGGCATCCGCCATTATTACTATTTTACCGTATTTCAGGTTATTGATATCAAAATCCTCGCCGATACCCGTTCCGAGCGCCTGAATGACAGGCAGCAGCTTTTCATTTGAATACACCTTATCTATGCGTGATTTTTCCACGTTAAGCATTTTACCCCATAAAGGAAGAATAGCCTGAAAACGTCTGTTACGTCCCTGCTTTGCGCTTCCGCCCGCGCTGTCTCCCTCGACAATGAACAGTTCCGCGTAATCCGCGCCCTCGTCTGTGCATTTAGCCAGCTTACCCAAAAGAGACGAATTGCTTGTGCTGGAATTTTTACGCGTAAGTTCGCGCGCGCGTTTTGCGGCTTCTCTTGCCCTTGAAGCGGTGAGCGTCTTTTCAACAATGGTTTTGGCCACTCTCGGATGTTCTTCAAGAAAAGCGGAAAGCTTGTCATTGAGAGCGTTTTCGACCAGCGCGCGGGCTTCGCTGTTGCCGAGCTTTGTTTTTGTTTGTCCTTCAAACTGAGCCTCTACAACCTTAACGCTTATAACAGCGGTCAGTCCTTCCCGCGTATCCTCGCCTGACAAGTTAGAGTCTTTTTCTTTGAGAAGA
>CAJTPP010000028.1:14428-27654 GCA_910578235.1 uncultured Clostridia bacterium
CTTTCTCGCATAATCATTTATAACACGGGTAAGACCTGATTTAAAGCCTGTTTCGTGAGTACCGCCGTCACCCGTATGAATATTGTTTGCAAAACTCAAAAGCGCTTCTGAATATGCAGTGGTATACTGCATCGCTACTTCAACCATCATATCGTCTCGGGACGCTTCAAAGTATATGATTTCATCGTGAAGCGGATCTTTGTTTTTATTGATATACTGTACAAATTCCTTTATACCGCCCTCGGCGTGAAGTGTGACTGTCTCAGGATTTTCAGTGCGGCGGTCGGTGAGCAGAATTTTAACACCCTTATTTAAGAAGGCTTGTTCACGAAGTCTTTTTAAAAGGATATCGTAGTCAAATTCAAGTACTTCAAATATTTCGGGATCAGGCTTAAATGTGATTTTTGTGCCGGTTTTATCCGTATCACCGATCACCTTTAGCTTACAGGTTGGTTTTCCGCGCTCATAGCGCTGATAATGCACGTGCTCGCCATCGGACACTTCAACCTCCATACTTTCTGAAAGCGCGTTAACAACAGATGAGCCTACGCCGTGCAGACCTCCGGACACCTTGTATCCGCCGCCGCCGAACTTACCGCCCGCATGCAGGATCGTCAGAACAACCTCTACTGTTGGGATACCCTGCTGTGGATGGATACCTACAGGAATACCGCGTCCGTTATCAGTAACGGTTACCGAATTGTCAGGATTAATATCCACCTTGATTTCACTGCAATAGCCGGCCAGCGCCTCATCAATAGAATTGTCCACAATTTCATAGACAAGATGATGAAGACCCGGCGAGGAGGTGGATCCGATATACATACCGGGACGCTTTCTTACAGCGTCAAGTCCTTCAAGCACCTGTATTTGGTTTTCGTCATAAGTAGTTTCAATCTTTTCAATATCACTCATAAGTTTTTTCTCCTTATTTAAAATTCTATCCTGATTTCATCTAATGTAAACCGCGTTTTGCCAATATTTTGGATGAAACAGAGGAAATAAATACCTTTGTTTCTCCTTTTTCGCAGACTACAACGAAAGATTTGGGCAAATCATTTGTTGAATTTATGATCAAACCGTTTTTCTGTGACCGGGCAAGAAAATTTCTGCCGAGTCTGGATACGGTGGTATTATCCATATCAAATATTCCGATAATATCCTTTGTATTTACAACTATGTTTTCCTCAACACGAAGATACATGTTATTCCTCCTTTACGACTGAGCCGTTTTTTATATGAAGCAGTTTTGTATCCTGAGTGCTTTCTATAAGATCGGTATCAGTTGATGTGATAAGCACCTGCTTATCACGTATTTTTTGTGACAGGTACATCCGTCTGCCTATGTCAAGCTCGCTCATTATATCGTCAAGCAGAAGTACAGGATATTCTCCTTTGACAGACTGTATATAATCAGCCTGGGCGATTTTCATGGAAAGCGCCGCTGTGCGTTGCTGTCCCTGCGAGCCGTATATGCGCGCATCTCTGCCGTTAACTGAAATATGCAGATCATCACGCTGTATTCCCACCTGTGCTGAGGCAAACTCAATTTCACGGCGCTGATTGTGCTCAAGATAACGGAAAATGGAGCTTTTATCAGTTTCGTCACAGCGTATTCCGGGTGAATAGCTGATTTTAAGTGTTTCCTGCGAGATTTCTTTCTGTATTTTTGATGCGAAGTCATCAACAAGCCGTACAAACTCGCGCCGATATTCTATGAGTTTTGACGCTTCAATCGCGAGTTGTTCATTCCATACCGATAGCATAACATCTGATTTTACACCTTTGAATTTAAGCGCTTTAAGAAGGCTGTTTTTCTGACTGAGCGTTTTGTGATAATCAATCAGGCTTGTAAGATAGCGCGGATAAAGCTGACTTATTGACAAATCAATAAATCGTCTGCGCGCGGCCGGCGAACCTTTTACAAGATCAAGATCCTCCGGAGAAAACATTACCACGTTCAGGTAATTCATCAGCATGCTTAGTTTGGTGATCTGCACGTGATTGACACTGATGTTTTTCTTGCCGTTTTTTACCATTCGTATTACCGCGCTGTAGTCGCGTTCGCTGTCGTGAAAATCAAGCGACAGCTTTGCGAAATCTTCTCCGAATTTGATCAGTTCTCTGTCTGATTTTGTTCTGTGACTTCTGCCCTGAGAGAAAATGTATACCGCTTCTAAAATATTAGTTTTTCCCTGAGCATTGTCACCGTAAATAACATTGGTATATGGGGAAAACTCAATTTTTTCAGCGGAATAGTTGCGGAAACCTGAAAGCGATAGGAAGGAAATGTACATTATTATTCCGCTCCCACTTTTATATCGACAACAGCGTCATCAAATTCGACTGTTACAGTGTCTCCGGGACGTATTTTTTTGCCGCGCATTTCGCATATTTCGCTGTTTACAGATACTATTTTGTCAAGGATCATGTCTTTTGCCATGGCTCCGTTTTCCGCAAGAGCGGAGAATTTTAAAAGCTGATCAAGCTTTATATATTCGGTTGTTATGTTTATATTCATTGTTTCCATAAAGATATTGTCCTCAATTCTGAATTCGTGTAACAGATGTTACACCGTGCAGCTGTGTTATTTTCTTTTTAAGCAGAGCGAGATCGGATGTGTTCCTTATCTCTACGCCTATTTGTATAATGGCTATTCCTTTTTTTGTGACGAAAGCATTGACTGATTTAAAAGGAATTTTCAGTGTTGACAGTATATTTGTTATTTCCAGAAGGAAACCGTCACGGTCAGGGGCTTCAATTTGCAGATTGGCGATGTATGAAGTGCTGCGCTCGCCATCCCATGATACTTCTATGAAGCGTCCCTTATCCTCTTCGGACATTACGGACGGGTTCATGTTGGGACAGTCGCTTCTGTGAACGCTGACACCGCGTCCTTTTGTGATAAAGCCCACAATATCATCTCCGGCAACAGGATTGCAGCAGCGGGCAAGCCGTACAAGACAGTTATCGATATCTTTTACCACGATGCCTTTGCTGGAGGCGTGGCGTTTTGCTGGTTCAGCCTGAACGGTATGATTTTTCTCGTCATATATCGCTTCAAGATTTTTCTTTGCTTCAAGAGCCTTATTTTGTTTTATCCATTCCTCGCGCAGACGCATGACAACTTTTTGAGCGGTCAGCCCGCCGTAGCCTACGCTGGCATAAAGATCATCCAAAGTCTGGAAACTGTATCTTTTTGTAATAATAGCGATCCATTCAGGCTTGAACAACTGTTCGTGCGTGTTGCCTATTCTGCGAAGCTCGCGCTCAATAAGTTCCTTGCCGTGCTCAATATTTTCGTCACGGCGTTCGCGCTTGAACCATTGGTTGATTTTATTCTTGGCTTGTGATGTTCGGCATATTTTCAGCCAGTCACGGCTCGGTCCATGCGTGTTTGCGGTGAGTATTTCAACAATTTCGCCGTTTTGAACCATATAGTGATTAGGAACAATTTTTCCGTTAACCTTGGCGCCGCTCATCTTGTATCCTACCTGTGAATGGATTGCGAAAGCGAAATCTATAACTGTGCTTTTTGCGGGTAGAGATATTACTTTTCCCTGAGGAGTAAATACAAAGACCTCGTCTTCAAACAGATCAAATTTCAAAGTGTTGAAGAAGTCGTCGGTATCTATAATACTTGTCTGTGTGTCAAGCAGCTGACGAACCCATTCCAGTTTAGAGTCCATATCGCTTGCGCCCGATATACCTTCTTTGTATTTCCAGTGAGCGGCTATACCGTTTTCAGCGACACGGTGCATTTCCCATGTGCGTATCTGGATTTCAAACGGTGTGCCGTTTGGACCGATAACAGTGGTGTGAAGAGACTGGTACATATTCGGTTTTGGCATTGCTATATAATCCTTAAAACGCATAGGCACCGGTGTATACAGATCGTGCACCATGCCGAGCACGGCGTAACAGTCGGCTACCGAATCGACTATAACTCTTACCGCAAACAGGTCATACAGTTCGTCAATTGTTTTGTTTTGAGTATACATCTTTCGGAAAATACTGTAAAAATGTTTGGCGCGTCCGGTAACCTGTCCCGTTATATTCATTTGTTCAAGCTTTTCCCGCAGAACTTCCATGATATCGCGTATATATTTTTCCCGCTCGTCTTTTTTCTGATTTATACTCTGCGTAATTTCGTCATACGCGATGGGATCAAGATATTTTAATGCGAGATCCTCAAGCTCAATTTTTATTTTGGACATACCGAGACGGTGGGCGAGGGGAGCGTAAACATCGAGCGTTTCCTTAGAAATCAAAAGCTGCTTGGCGCGAGGCATAAAGTTCAGCGTGCGCATATTATGAAGTCTGTCTATAAGCTTGATTACAACAACGCGTATATCCTTTGCCATTGCGAGAAACATTTTGCGCAGATTTTCAACCTGCTGTTCCTCGCGTGTGTTATATTTGATTTGTTTCAGTTTTGTAACTCCGTCTACAAGCTCCGCGACGCTTTCTCCGAACAGATCTTCAATATTTTTGTGAGTGTACGGTGTATCCTCTACAACGTCATGAAGAAGCGCGGCGGAAATTGCGGTAGCGTCCAGCGATAGTTGGGCGGCAATGTAGGCGAGCTGTACAGGGTGCTCAATATACGGAGCGCCGCTTCTCCTGAATTGATGTGAATGAGCCGATTTTGCCAGATGATAGGCGATGTAAATCATATCGGTATTGGCGCTGGGACTGTATCCTTTGACCATGCCGATTATTTTGTCAACCAGTACGTCAGTATCGTCAATATTCTGAGGTATTTTCTCAGGGGAGAGAATTACCGGATTATTGGTTTCCGTCATATTTTCACATCCTTCTGTAATTATTTGCTTGGTTTTATATCTTTTATTAAAAGCTGTACAGAGTCATATCCCTGATAGCTGTTTATATCCATCTGAAAAGCCAAATTAATGAGATCACCGCATTTAAGGCTTGAGGCAAATTCACCCATACCGAAGCCTATGCAGTTTATTAAGCAGTTATTTTTTGAGATACGAAGTCTTAAATGTTTGCTGTCCGCGCCTATAGCGGCAATGTTTGCAATCTGAGCGGCAGATAGCGCAAAGACAGGTTTTTCACAGCCCATGCCGAACGGCTCAAGATTAGACAGAGCCTTTGCGTTTTCCAGTGTTACTGAGCGTTCTGACAGCGGGCAGTCGATTTCGACAGTTGGTATCATATCCTGATCAGTAAGTGTACTGTCGGCGTATTTGTTTATTTCCGCTGTAAACGCGTCAATGTCTGACATGTTTATATTCAGTCCTGCCGCTACCGCGTGACCGCCAAAATCAGTCAGATGCTTTTCACAGTGAGAAAGAGCGTCAAACAGGTTGAAGCTTCGAATACTTCTGCCTGAGCCTTTGCCTATACCGTTTGAGTGTGAAATAAGTATACAGGGCTTGTAGTACATGTCGCACAGTCTTGAAGCAACGATGCCGATAACGCCCTGATGCCAGTTTTCATGCGCGAGCACAATTACCTTTTTTTTGCTGAAATTGACGTCTTTAGCAATCATTGCGGCGGCTTCGTCAAATATCTGTTTTTCAGTTGCCTGACGTTCTTTGTTCTCTTCATTAAGTGAGAGAGCGATTTCCCGCGCTCTGTTTTCATCATCTGTGAGTAAAAGCTCAACCGCGGTTGTGGCAGTTCCAAGCCTTCCGGCTGCGTTAAGCCTTGGCGCGATTGCGAAAGCTATTGTTGAAGCGGTAACTGTTTTTCCGAGTATACCCGCAACCTCCATAATAGCGTGCAGACCTTTTCGGCGCGGGATTTGCATGAGTTTTAATCCTTTGTCAACAATGATCCTGTTTTCGCCGAGCAGGGGCACAACGTCCGCAATTGTTCCGAGCGTGGCGATATCAACATATCGGGAGAATACCTCGTTGGTATTCATTCCGTGTGACATTGCAAGAGCGAGTATAAGCTTAAAAGCTACTCCGACGCCTGCAAGAGCGTCAAAAGGATATTCGCAGTCATCACGTTTCGGATTTAGTATCGCAGCCGCCGCTGTGGGCAGACGGTCTTTGCAGGTATGATGATCTGTGATGATAACATCCATTCCCTGTAATTTTGCGAATTCAACCTCTCCTATGGCTGTTATACCGCAGTCAACTGTTATCATCAGCTTTATATGTTTTTTTACGAGTTTGTTTACAGCCATTATGTTTATGCCATAGCCTTCTCCCTTGCGGTCGGGAATGTAGTATTCAACATCCGCGTCCAGAGATGAAAGAAATTCGTATAAAAGAGCTGTGGAGGTAATTCCGTCAACATCATAATCGCCGTATACGGCGATTTTTTCATTTTTTTGTATCGCCGTGTTAATTCTTTCTACCGCTTTGTCCATATCAAGCATCAGGGTGGGATTTATTATGCCTGACATGGATTTTTTTAAATGTGCTGATATTTCCTCGTCTTTAATGCCGCGGTTTAAAAGTATGGTGGCAATTGTGCGTGAAATATGATGTTTTTGCGCTGTTTCGTTTACAGCGCTTTCCTTTAGTTTTTTGTTTTTGAATATCCATATCTTGTCAGTCATACCTTACTCCCAAATGTAGTTTTTTTGAATATTAATCCAAAATAAATTCTGTTTGATTTGTGCCGGTATATTGTATTATGAACAACATATATAAATTATTTTATTTTATGCTGATACAATAAAACAATAATTGATAAAGTCATATAACTTTCTTTATTTCTGTATTTAATTATAACATTTTTTTGAGGGGAATTCAAGTAAAACAGGCATTTTTGAATAAAATAATAATCGTTGGTTAAAATAAAGTATGTAGAAAGGAGTGAACGACATGAATAACAACAATAACAAGAATAATCAAAAGCAGAATAACACTCAGAATAATAACCAGAACAAGAATAACAATCAGACACAAAATCAAAAGAATAACAACAACAATAATAATCAGAACACAGATTTTTAATCAAAAGAAACACGTCATTGCAGAATTGATGTTTGCAATGACGTGTTTTTTGTCTGTATTTATTTTCTGTATCGCGAATTCGATCCTTTTGTCTCGCGGTCCACGCGCTCAGTGCGTGAGGCGTTTCTGTTCGGTGTGCGCTTGCCGGTTTCGTTTTCAGGGTGATTGTGCTGTCTGTTGCGTTTGAGCTGCTGTATACGTTTTTGTCTTTCGCGCTTCTTTTTTTGCTGTCTTGCAAAAAGAATGACGAGAATAAGGATTATAGCGGGTACAAAAAAGAACGGACTCGTTATAAAGCCTATGATGATATGGAAAACATGCAGAAGATGATTTCGCTCAACATCATTTGTCGCCACAAGATTGGCAGTACCAACGTCAATACCATTGTATGCGTATGTTATAGTGCCTATTACGTCACCCTTGTGTACAGGCGCGTTAATTTGGTCAGGTATATTGACATTCGGCGTGACATTTTCAAGGCTGCCGTCGGTGTTGGGGATAAGAGCGGACACATCATTTTCTACTGTCATAGCTACTCTTATATCATTTTTGGCCTCATATACCTTGGAGTCGGCAACAATGTCTCCCGCGGAAGAAATAAGTTGGTTCTGGTAATGGTCAAAGCCGAAGTCAAAAAGCGTTTTTGAGTCTATATATGAGTAAGCTTTTTCTTTTGTATCGGCATTGGGGCAGTTCATTACTACAGAAAGGAATTGTGTATCATTGTGTGACGCCGCGGATACAAGACAATAGCCGGCCTGTGAGGTGTGGCCTGTCTTTATTCCGATTGCCGGCGGATAATAGTAATATGATGATAGAATATTGCTGAGGAACAGATTTGTGTTGACCAGTATACGTTCTCCCAGTTTGTATTTATTTGTCTGAGGTATTTTATATACAGGCATTTTTACAATTTCACGGAACTGCTCATTCTTCATTGCGTATTTGGCTAAAATTGCGAGATCCCGAGCTGTTGTATAATGATTATCGTCATGAGAGCCGCACGGGTTGACGAAGTGCGTGCCTGTCATACCAAGCTCCTGCGCCTTGTTATTCATGATTTCCACAAAAGCGTCTATAGATCCGGCAAGATGTATTGCGATTACGTTAGCGGAGTCATTTGCGCTGAAGACAAGCATTGACTTGACGAGCTGCTCCATTGTAAGTTCCTCTCCCACAAGAACGCCCATCTGCGAGTCGTCAAGAGTTATTGACTGCAGAGCTTCATAGGTTGCGGTTACAGTGTCGCCCATGTTGCCCATTTCGAGCGCGAGGATACCCGTCATCATTTTTGTTGTGCTGGCAGGGAAGACTCTGTCATCAAGATTTTTGCTGTATAGTACGCGTCCCGAAGCCATATCCATAAGCAGGGCGGACTGCGCGTATTGTATGTTCGGCGGCGTCAGCGTGGGATCTTCCATTGTTATGCCTTGTCCGAGTGAAACCGGAGCCTCTGTCGGCTCCGGAGAAACTGTTTCAGGCGCGGAAGTTGCGTCAGCGTCGGTGTTATTGTCATTGGACTGAGTCGGCTGCGGAGAGGCGTTATCGCCTGTAGATACTGTCCGTGTTGTTCCGTCAGGAGACGTTACGGTTGACGACGCGGCCGACTCCGGCGACGGTGACGGCGCTGCCAGAGGTATGGAAAACGGCACGAGCGAAATGATCGCCGCAAGTATTGCGGCAGTTATTTTTTTGTTTTTCATTATTTTGATTTCCTCCGTTAAGGGTTATTTCATTTTTATTCTTTATATATTATATCGGAATAATAATTACAATGCAATAAAATTTTCATTACATTTGAAAAAAAATATGGAAAAACAAAATATTTGTGATATACTATATTATGTATATTAGAATTAAAGCACATATGATGATTATATATTGCATGCGTTATTTTAAATAAGCATGCGTGGAGGAACGGATGATTAAACTGAGCAGAAGAATGAAGATTGCTGCCGCGGCGGCAGTGTTTGCGTTGATTGCTGTGTCGGGATACGCTGGCGAGCATTTTGAACGCGACGCGTTTATAATGGAAACTGTGGCGACGGACGATGGGGCATTGTATATTCCTGAGACAGAAGATGCGGAAAATAACGGTAAAATTAATATTAACTCGGCCGGTGAGGCCGATCTTGTAAAGCTGGATGGTATAGGAGAAGCGCTTGCAGGAAGAATAATAAAATACCGCGAGGAAAACGGAGCGTACGGAACAATTGAGGAAATAATGAATGTTTCGGGGATAGGCGAGAAAAAATTTGCGAATATAAAGGATTACATATATGTAAATTAAATCCCTGTTATATAAGAAAAGGAGAATTTGGATGAGGGTATTGGTTGTAGATGATGAAAAGCTTTTGGTGAAGGGAATAAAATTTAATCTGGAACAGGAGGGATACAGCGTAATGACCGCTTTTGACGGAGAAGAAGCGATACGTCTCGCGCATGATGATACTATTGACATAATACTGCTTGATCTTATGCTGCCAAAAGTTGACGGATTTACTGTTTGCAGGACTATAAGAAGCTTTTCAAATGTGCCCATAATAATGCTTACAGCAAAAAGTGAGGATATAGATAAAATACTGGGACTTGAATACGGTGCTGACGATTATATGACAAAACCGTTTAATATACGCGAGGTTGCGGCCAGAATAAAAGCGATACTTAGACGTGTAAATCCGGCTCCGAAGGGAGAGAAGGATAAGCTTATTATTTCTGGTGATATAACGCTTGATTATAATTTCAGGCGCGTAATGATGAATGACAGGACAATTGAACTGACAAGTAAGGAATTTGATCTGCTGGAACTTTTCATGAGAAACCCGGGGAAAGTATACACAAGAGAAAATTTGCTTGATATTGCGTGGGGCTTTGATTATCCAGGTGATGTGCGGACAGTGGATGTGCATATAAGAAGACTGAGGGAAAAGATTGAAAAAAATCCTGCCGAACCGATTTATATAAGAACAAAGTGGGGTGTGGGTTATTACTACAAGAAGGATTAAGCTTAGAGAAAAAATAAAAAATATGCTTACTTCAATGCGTTTTACGATGGTATCGACATATCTTGCTATCATTGTAACAACGCTTGTTTTGATGACGATTTATGTAATAGGATTGCTTAGCGAAAATCTGTACAGCGCTGAGACGGTAAATATGTTCGCCAAGGCGAATATTATTTCTGAAATTATATCGGACGGATGGGGAAGCGATATGTCCGCGGTGAGCTCGGAGGAGTTTGCGAGTGTTGTAGAGCAGAGTCTTGCGGGGACAAGTATACGCGGAGTGGTTACAAATATGTCGTATAGTGTTATGTATGATACAAATGAGGAGTCAGATCTTATAGGCAGAGTGTTTATGCGTGATGTCATGAAGCGCGCTCTTGACGGAGAGCAGGCGGATACCATAACAGACGCTGAAAATGATATGCGTCTTGTAAGCGTGGCCGTTCCTATTAAAGAAAGCGGAAATGTAATTGGCTGTGTATATCTTGCAGACTCGGTCAACGCTATTGACGATACAATTCGGTCAACGCGCGCAAGTCTTATTGTATTCAGCACGCTTATCATAATTCTTATAGGTATGCTCAGTCTCGGAATGAGCTCAATTATCACCTCGCCGCTTCATGAGTTTCAGGATGCGGCAAGGGAAATATCAAAGGGTAATTTTACAAAACGCGTTAATGCGAAGGGAAGTAATGAGATCGCTCAGATGGGCGAAACGCTGAACTATATGTGTGACGAACTCGGACAGCTTGAAGAAAAGCGTCGTAAATTTGTTTCCGACGCCTCGCATGAACTGAAAACGCCTATGGCTGGAATAAAGCTTATTTGCGACAGTCTTGTTTCGGCTGAAAACCTTGATTATGAAGTTGTGAAAGAATTTCTTTCAGACATGTCTGACGAGGTGGACAGGCTTACAAGAATAGTAGAAAGACTGCTGGTGCTTACAAAGCTTGATGCGGGAGTATCCTCACTCAATGCTGAGGAGGTACATATAAAGACGCTTATAAGTCAGGTTGCCAAGAAGCTTACACCTATTGCCACCTCAAAAGATATAGTTATATATACAGATTATCATGATATAGATTTCGCTCCGGCGCTTATGGATTATGATAAGATATATGAAACAGTTTACAACATTGCCGACAATGCGATAAAATATTCTCCCGAGGGGGGCTTTGTGCATGTTGATGTTAACGTGGACGGCTCTGATATGATAATTAAAATAGAGGATAACGGTCCCGGAATACCTGAGAGTGAGCGTGACAGAATATTTGAGCGTTTTTACCGCTTAGATGATTCGCGCGCGCGTGATACAGGCGGGACAGGTCTTGGTCTTGCAATAGCGAAAGAGGCAGTCGCAATGCACGGCGGTACTATAGAAGTGACAAACGCGTCAGAGGTAGGCAGTATCTTTACAATCAGATTGCCCTACAGGACTATAGGAGGCTGATATAATGAAAAAGAGAAAGATAATTATACCTGTCGTCATTATGCTTGCCGCAATTGCGGCGGCAATTGTTTTTGCTGTTATACGCCATGATTATGCGGCGGAAAAATATAACGGAGAGCTGTACTTTTTCAATGAGTCTATGACGGCTATAGAGTCCGAAAATCACGAGGTGCGTTATAAGGATCGTGATGATCTGCTCACAGAAGTTATAGAGGAAATAGCAAAGGGGCCTGATAACGGTAAGCATATGCGTATTATAGAAAGGAAAACACAGCTGCTTTCTGTCGAGGGCGCGGAAACAGGTAATATAGTTGTAAATTTTTCGGGTGAATTTTTGACGGGAGACAGTGCAAAAGATATACTGGCAGTGTATGCGGTAGTTAAATCTTTGTGCGCGATAGAAGGTATAGAAAGCGTTAAGGTAGTAATAGAAGGCAGGGATATATATACTGATGACGGGTCAATTATAGGATATCTTACAAATAAGGATATCAATTTGGCGACAGACACGTATAACAGTGAGATGCGTGAGATAACTTTGTACTTTCCGTCTAAGGATAATCAGAAGCTTATACGGGAAACTCGTATTGTAAAGGTGAATGATCAGCAGCCTATTGCCAGATATATTATAAATGAGCTGATAAAGGGCTCGTCGAATGAAAATGCGGTAAGCGCGCTTAATGCGGGCACGGTGCTTTTGAATGTTGAGACTTCAAATAATATATGCTTTGTGAGTTTCAAGTCTAATTTCATTGATAAAAATTCCGGAAGCGCTGAAAAAGAAATAATGACCATTTATTCAATTGTAAATTCTCTTACAGAGCTTGATTTTGTTGAGCGGGTACAGTTTCTTATGGACGGTAAAAAAGTAGACAGCTTCGGCAATGTAAATATAGGGAGTATGTTTGGGCGCGATGAAAGCATTATTGAATAAAGATGTACGAAAGGACGATTATTGTGAAAAGAATACTTTGTTTTGGTGACTCAAATACGTGGGGACATAATCCGGCGGACGGATCGAAACTAAAAGGATGCTGGCCGGATGTGCTGGAAGAACTACTGCCTGAATGTGATATAGTGCGGGACGGTGTCTGCGGCAGATCAACTGAATTTGATGTGCCTGATATGCCTAATTCAAACGGAATGGAAGTGTTCAGAAAAAAATATCTAAATGGTCGGAATGAGTTTGACATGATCATTATAATGCTCGGCACAAATGATCTGCTTAAGTATTTTAACAGCGGCGCGGCTGAGACAGCGCGGGCGTTGAAAGGATTTGTAACTGAATTTAAATCGGTTTTTTCAGATGCGGATACTGAAATATTGCTTGTTTCTCCTGTGCATATCAGCCGCAGTGTGCTGAAGCATCCGATTTTTAAAGAACTGTATGGTGAAAATGCTGTCAGAGAGTCGGAGAGGTTTGCGCAATATATATCACAGACTGCGAAGGAAACGGGCGCGTATTTTCTTGACGCGGCTGAGTATGCTTCGGCTTCTGATATGGATGGAGTTCATATGGATGCGGAGGATCATGAAAAGCTTGCGAAAGCTGTGGCATCAGAAATCAAATTGATTTTGTTTCGGGAGTAATATTAATGATAAGAATTTCAAATATAAAAGCGGATATTGAAGATACAGAACAGGATTTAAAAGACAAAGTTATTCGGATGCTAAAATTACAGTCGGTTAAATATTTTGCGATTTCAAAAAAATCAATAGACGCGAGAAAAAAGCCGGATATTTATTATGTATATTCAGTAGACGTGGAGACTGATAATGAAAAACAGCTTGCCAAACAGTTTTCAAATGTCAGTATAATTGAAAAAAAGC
>CAJTPP010000028.1:27732-29626 GCA_910578235.1 uncultured Clostridia bacterium
ATGTGCGCTTTGACGCTTGTACAGAACGGGTATAAGGTTGTATTGCTTGAACGAGGAAAGAGCGTCACAGAACGAAAAAAGGATGTAAATACATTCTGGAGCGGCGGTGAATTTAATCCCGACTCTAATGTACAGTTCGGAGAGGGAGGAGCGGGCACGTTTTCTGACGGGAAGCTGACAACGGGAATAAAGGATTTCCGTATAGGGAGAGTGCTTGAGGAATTTCACCGCCACGGAGCGCCTGAGGAAATTCTGTACTATGCAAAACCTCATGTCGGAACGGATAATCTTTGTAAAATGGTTGAGTCAATACGCCGTGAAATTATTTGTCTCGGAGGCGAGGTGAGATTTCAAAATAAGCTTACCGGTATAAAAGTCAATAACGGGGCGGTACATGCGGCTGTGGCTTGCGAGGGTGAGACGGAGTATGAAATTGAAACGGATAATATTGTTCTTGCAATAGGTCACAGCGCGCGTGACACTTTTGATATGCTGTATGACATACGGGTTAAAATGGAGCAGAAAAGTTTTTCTGTGGGCGCTCGTATTGAACATTCACAGGAAATGATAAATGTCAGTCAGTACGGAGAAAAAGGCTGTATACTTCCTGCCGCTGATTATAAAATGGCAGTTCATCTTGATAATGGCAGGGGTGTTTATACATTCTGTATGTGTCCTGGGGGACAGGTTGTCGCATCTGCCTCGGAAGCGGGGGGAATTGTTACAAATGGTATGAGCTATTTTGCCCGTGACGGTGAGAATGCGAACAGCGCTCTGCTTGTGAATGTCACGCCTGAGGATTTTAAAAGCGATCATCCGCTCGCGGGAATGTATTTTCAGCGTGAAATTGAGCGGAAGGCTTTTGATGTAAGCGGCGGTTACGGCGCTCCATGTCAGCGTGTGGGCGATTTTCTCGGTATAGGTAAAAAAGGGCGGTATAAGGTAAAACCTACTTATAAGCCGTCGGTAGTCTGGACAAAACTTGATGATATTCTGCCTGAATATGTGACACAGTCTATGCGTGAAGCAATTGTAATAATGGATAAAAAACTTCGTGGTTTTGCAGACGCTGACGCGGTGCTTACTGTTCCGGAAACTCGGTCGTCATCGCCCGTAAGGATTTTGCGCGACACAGAAAGCATGCAGGCCAATATAAAGGGAGTGTATCCCTGCGGAGAGGGAGCGGGCTATGCCGGAGGAATAATGTCCGCGGCAGTAGACGGGATCAGAGTTGCTGAAGCTATAGCGGTAAATAACGGAGGACAGCGAAAATAAAAAATGAGGCGCCGCCTCATTTTTTTGTGGGGAAATATTTATACATATGATTTAGCGGTCCGCTGCACGTGCCTATATCCAGCATATCGGAAAGCGCGCCTGTGATATATGCTTTCGCATTTTTAACCGCAGTTTTTATATCACGTCCGTTTGCGATATTTGCGGAGATGGCGCTTGACAGAGTACATCCTGTGCCGTGTGTATTGGGATTATCTATTTTTCTGCCGTCATACCAGATGATGTTTCCGTCATATAATAAATCGCTGCCTGTATCCTCAAGATGACCGCCTTTCAGCAGTACGCGTACGCGGTACTTATTGTATATAAATTCAGCGGCTTTAAGCATGTCCTCTTTGCCGCGTATATCAAATCCACATAAAATTCTGGCTTCATCTATATTGGGAGTTATAATATCCGCTATGGGAAAGAGATGACGGGTAAGCGCGTCAATAGCATCATCTTGAAGTAGTGTGCATCCGCTCGTTGATACCATGACGGTGTCGAGCACAATGTTTTTTGCGTTATAGTATTTTAATTTTTCTGCTATTGTTTTTATTATACCTGCGGATGAGACCATGCCGATTTTTATACTGTCGGGAGGGATGTCTGTAAACACGGC
>CAJTPP010000029.1:0-1924 GCA_910578235.1 uncultured Clostridia bacterium
ACTTTATGAAGTTCGTAAAAAAATAGCGCTTAAATTTTATCAGACAAGTATGATACTGCCGCATTTTCTCTCCTGGGTAATCGTGGGATATATAACCTACATACTGCTGGAGCCTGATATGGGTATTTTAAACAAAATAATAAAAGCGTTCGGCGGAGAGGGACTGCAATGGTATTCCGAACCGAAATACTGGGTGTTCATTCTGCCGATAGTAAATCTTTGGAAAAACATCGGGTTAAAGACAATAATGTATTACGCGGCACTGATGGGTATAGACGAGCAGCTTTATGAAGCGGCGCAGCTTGACGGCGCGGGAAGATTTAAGCAAATATTGTACATAACACTTCCGTCACTGGTGCCTCTCATGACAATTCTTACGATACTTGATGTGGGACACATTATAAAAGGTGACTTCGGACTGTTCTATACAATACCGAGAGATGTCGGACTGCTTTATCCTACAACGGATATTATTGACACATATGTTTACCGTGGATTAAGAACCGGTGATGATATCGGAATAACAACCGCGGTAGGTTTATTCCAGTCGGTAGTTGGATTTTTGATGGTAGTTGGAACTAATCTGGTTGTTAAGAAAATATCGCCGGAAAATTCATTGTTCTAATAAGGAGGGGAATACAGTGAAGAAAAAATATAAAGCTTCAGGTATAATAATAAATTTATTCTTTTGTATCGGTTCGCTGCTGTTTATACTTCCGTTTGTTCTGATAATAGCGGCATCCTTTACAAAAGAAAGCGCGTTGGTTTCGGAAGGCTATAAGCTTATTCCGTCGGTATTCTCTATTGAGGCGTATAAA
Organism: uncultured Clostridia bacterium; assembly: GCA_910578235.1. GTDB lineage: Bacteria > Bacillota > Clostridia > UBA1381 > UBA1381 > Hominilimicola. The sequence continues at coordinate 819 of CAJTPP010000029.1, forward strand.
TATGTTTTCAGAAGTCCTCAGCAACTGCTGGATTCATATAAAATAACGATTATTTATTCATTTTTGGCAACCTTCCTTGGGGTAATCGTAATGTCAATGCTGGCGTATCCGCTTTCAAGACCGAATTACAAATATAAAAAAATAGTAACATTTTTCATATTTTTCACAATGCTGTTTTCCGGCGGACTGGTTCCGAGTTACATATGGATTACAAGATACTTGCATATGGGAGACACAATATGGGTATACATATTCCCGTTCCTTGTAAACGCGTTCCATGTAATTGTAATACGGACATTTTTCCAGGGTCTGCCGCAGGCGCTTATGGAGTCTGCGAAGATTGACGGGGCAAGCGAGCTGCAAACTTTCTTCAAAATAGTGCTGCCGCTTTCCAAACCTGTAATCGCTACCATTTCGCTTCTGACGCTGCTTGCGAGATGGAACGACTGGAATACAGCGCTTATATATATAAAATCGAGCAACTTGTATTCATTGCAGTATTTATTGCAGAAGATACTGCGTGAGGCGGAATTTGTAAAGAACATGGCGGACAGCGCACCGGTTGCGGGCGTCAATCTTGACGTTTCAAACCTGCCGTCTATAACAATACGTTTTGCGATGTGTATGGTGGCGGCGGGGCCAATGCTTGTAGTATTCCCGTTCTTCCAGAAATATTTTGCAAAAGGTCTTACGGTAGGAGCGGTTAAGGGCTGATGGATTGTTCGAGGTAAACAATGGGTTTAGTGGAGAAAGGAAAAAAAGATGAAAAAGAGGAGAATAATTTCATTTATCGTTTCAATGGCAATGCTTTTAAGCAGTATGGCGGCGCTGCATGTTACAGCGGAAGATGAAGCTGCGGCAAAACAGACAATTTTGCCTGCTGACTGGCACTTTATAGATATTGCTCATAATGGTGACACAGTAGTAGCAATGGCAAAGAGCGCGACCAATGCTACCGGTAGATTGTATTATTCGGCGGACGGTGGCAATAACTGGCAGGCAGCGGAAAATCAGCCTTTAGCAGAGGCGGCAGAAATTTCTGCAAACAAGGTATCACAGCAGCAGCTTGTTTATTGGGATGCTAACAATATATTTGTTGCACACGG
>CAJTPP010000029.1:1934-7268 GCA_910578235.1 uncultured Clostridia bacterium
AAAGTACATATAAATCAGAAGATGGAATAAGCTGGACAGAAGGTGATAAAACGGCAGATAACAAAATGCCGCTGCACTGGAGTACAAATACAATGCTTACTGTTTCAGGCCCTCATCTTGTTTTTGGCGGTCAAGGTGCGGCAAACGCAACAAGCAGTCTGACTACGTGGGAATTTGCAAATAATAAGTATACAACAAATGCCAGCGTTTTATCACAGGTAGTTGTTGCACAGCCGGCCGATGCGGACGGAAATGTTAAAGTTCTTGTAGGCGGTCAAGGCTATTTGTTTGATGTGAGCTTTAAAGCAACATCACCAAAATACACGTGGGAAAAACTTGAAAATAATGCGGGCGGCACAGTTCCTACGGCACCATATGATGGTATATATTCATCGAAAGCAAATCAGTATTTTTTGATTGACGGAACCGATACAATGATGGTTGCTAACGGAGAAAAGGGTTCAAAGAATTTCAAGAAACTTTCTGTACATGATGAAAAAATTATCGGTATAGGAATGAATGATGAATATATAGTTGTGGGAACAGATGCTAACAAATTATATAAGACAAATAATGTTACAATTACAGAGGAAACAATATGGACAGAAATTCCTGTTATGGAAGGTATGACGCCTGCGGATGAGCCTATAAAGAATATTGAATTTTTAGATGACGGCAGTTTTGTTGCTCTGGGTACTACCCAGATTTATAAGGGCAGTGTTGAAGGCGGATATAAAAATATAAATGAAGTCGTAGAAACACCGACGGCAACACCAACGGCAACAGACGCTCCTGTGGTAACAGCTACACCAACGGCAACTCCTGTAGCTACACCAACGACCGCGCCTGTAGCTACACCAACGACATCACCGACAACTAAACCCGATGTCACATCTGAACCGACAGTGACACCTGATGTCACACAAACCCCGGAAGAACCATCTGAACCGGGAATACCATTACCTGATGGCTGGCATATAATAGATGTTGCTCATAATGATAATACTATTGTGGTTATGGCGAAAAATGCTGTGAAGCTTAATGATGAGGATGATAATCCGGTTGCTAATAGTGAAAATACATGTGTTAAGCTTTATTATTCAAATGACGGCGGAAATAGTTGGCGTGAATGTGAAACAAAGCCTCTTAGTAGCGGAGCTCAGATTTCAGCCAATAAACTTTCACAGCAACAGCTTGTGTGGTGGGAAAACAAAAATCTGTTTGTTGTTCACGGAGGCGGCAAAACTTTCACGTCATCAGACGGAAATGAATGGGATGAAAATGCAAATATAAACTGGACAGAGAATACATATCTTTCAGTATCAGATGAATACCTTATTCTTTCAGGAGGTTCAGCAATGGATACTGCATTTGCCGCACAGACGAGTCTTACAGCGAAAGAGTATGGCACGACAAAAAAGGCATTGATTAATAGTCCATATAAAACATCGGCTGTAGCGGTAAAGCCGAAAGATGCAAACGGAGATATTTATGCGTTTGCGCTGGGTGCGGGATACGCGTTTTATTACAAGGCAAGAACTCCTATAGCTACAGCGACATGGGAAAAGGTGGATCAGAACTCAAGCGGAATACCTATATCTGTATATGATATGATATATGCGAATGGTGCGGATCAGTTTTTTGCAGTTACCAACAATGGAAAACTTTTTGTTACAGCAAGCGCCGGCGGATATAAAGAATATGAAATAAAGCAGGGTGCAACTGTGACAGGTGTTAACGCAAGTGATGATTATATTATAATAGGAATGAGTGACGGTTCTTTCTATAAGACTGCAAATGTTCCTGTGACAGCTGATACAGTATGGACAGAAATTCCGGCAATAACAGGAGCGACATCTGCTAGTGAACCTATAAAGAATATTGAGTTTATAGATGATAAGAGTTTTATTGCGTTTGGGATTACGCAAACATATAAGGGCAATACCAACGGATATAAAAATATAAAAGATGATGTTGAGTTGCCGGAAGATCCGACTCCATCTCCGACACCAACAACAAAGCCGACGGATGAACCCACAGTAACAGACACGCCTACAACAACAGATGAACCTACAACAACAGATGTGCCTGTACCGGGTGGCTACAGTATAAAGTTTGATGACAAGACATACAAAGCGATTGTTAACGCTCCGAACGGCACATACGCGATTATATTTGCGGCATATGATGCGGAAGGCAAACTGGTTAGTGTCAATCTTGAACAGAAGGAAGTTTCAAAGCCGGACACTTCGGTATTCCCGACATCATTCACCACAGAGGGCGCGGCAAGCGGAAAAGTAATGCTTTGGAACAGCATAGACGGTATGGTACCGCTTGCGTCAGATATAATCCCTTTCGGGTAACGGACGATCAGGCTATTTATGTTTCCGCTGACGGTAACGACAGCGGAAACGGAAACTTTAATAATCCTGTAAGAACGCTGGAAAAAGCGCTGGAGCTTGCGGCGGCACGGGAAAATAAAGAAGAAAAGATTGAAATATGTATGCGGGGAGGTGTTTACCATGTATCGAATACAATTGCCATATTGGATTCCTACAATAGGTATGCGCCTCTCCGTATATGCGCATATCGCAATGAGAAGGCAGTGTTAAACGCGGGCTTCGATATTCCGCTTTCTGATATGGAAACGGCTGACGAGGAGTTTACCGGCGCGGTGATTGATACTCCTGCTGAGGGGAAAATCCTTCAGTACAGTTTGAAAGATGCGGGGATTAGTGACTATGGTGAAATATCCCTGCGGGGACATCTTATTTCGGAAGAAAAGGAAGCACAGGCAGAACTTAGCTTTAACGGCGAGGTTCAAAAACTGGCCGGATGGCCTAATAACGGTTATACCGGGCTTATAGCTCCCGCATCATACGGAAAAAGGAACAAGGCAGGAATTGTCAATGGCTGCAGCTTTACGGTGGATTATGATCGTCCGTCACTGTGGAGCAAAGCGGATCAGGCATGGCTGGCGGGAACGCTGGGACCGAATTACGAGTTTGACTATTATCCTGTAAGTCGTTTTGATAATGATGAAAAGAGAGTATATCTGAGCAAAGGAACGGTGGAGAAATATTATACCGATCCATACTATCGTTTTGAAAATATTCCCGAGGAGCTTGACGCGCCGGGAGAATATTATATAGATCGAGAGAAGGGAATGTTATATTTTTATCCTCCGGAGGATGCTCCTGCAAATTCAGTGCTTACGGTTACAATGCCGACTCCAACTCTTTCATGGAACGGTAAAGCGCCAAATTCCATGTTCAGACTGGAGAACTGTAAGGATATTACGTTTGAAAATCTTACATTAAAGGGCGGGCGCGGAAGCGCCGTTACAGGCAAAAATAACAGTAATATAAGATTTATAAATTGTGATGTGAACAGTTTTGGTGAGAATGGTATACGCCTTGATTATTCCACAGATATAACGGTTCAGAACTGTCGTATACATGATGTCGGTCAGGACGGTATTCAGTTCACTAACTGCGGTGACTATATTAAGCTTATACCAAATAATAATCTTGTAGAAAATAATGAGATATATAATTTCGCGCGTCTGGAACGCAGCTATAAGGCGGGAATTAACTTTGGTTACAGAAGCGTGGGCGCTTCGGCACGGAATAATCATATATATAACGGCCCTCATGCCGGAATGATTTTCTACGGTGTAAATAATGAAATTTACGGTAATGAGTTTAATAATCTTGTTACGGAATTTAATGATATGGACGCGTTATATGCGAATAATTCATGTTATCCCTGGGAAAGAGGAAATAAGGTTCACGGAAATTATTTTCATGATATCGGTCAAAGTTCAATGAACGGAAGACATCAGATTAATGTAAGAGCAATAAGGACTGATAACAAGGGCTGCGGTTTGAATATATATGAAAATCTGTTTTACAGAATAGGCGACGGCGGCAACGGCCGGGGCAATAACGGAATAGGAGCTATAACCGCCGAGGGAACACGGAACAAAATTTATAATAATTTGTTTGTTGACTGCAATGAAACATATACAAATACGTTAAAGTATATGGAAATTGATACGGCTGAGGACGGAACGTTGTATCCTGACACAGTGATAAACAGCAGCGGAGATGAAGTAGCCAATACTATTAACGGCGCTTCGGTCAAGGATTTAAAGAAGCAGATGGAAACATATCTTCCGGTTTACGGAAAGCAGTTCCCGGAATTATATAACTACTTCCATGAGCATCCGCATATGTCAAAAACAAACGAGTTTAAGAATAATATGATAATTAATATAGCTTTTCCGCTGAGCACATATAACGGCGCTCAGGATGCAGAGGGCTTCAGAGGTTCGGATAAGCTTGTTGAAGCTTATGGGAATTATGTCAGCGACAAAAACCCCGGCTTTATATCTTACTCCGACGGGAATTTAGAGCTTTCGCCGCAGGCGGCGGCTCTGGTTGAAGGTATTCCGAATTTTAATATGGATTCGTTCGGAATAATCAAGTAATTTATGAATAGGAGGGCTAACGGTGAAAAAAATTGCTATTATGCTGGCGGCGGCTATAACCATTCAGCTTGGCGCGGCAGACGCTTTTGCAGGTTATACAGATATCAAAGAGCATTGGGCGGTAAGTTTTATAAACAAGCTTACAGACAATGGAATTGTGGAAGGAGACAATGCTCGTTTTCGTCCTGACAGCAATGTCAATGTTGATGAATTTATAAAAATGACGCTTGCCGCAATGAAAACAGATATTACACCGCAGCCGGATAACTGGTCAAAGCCTTATATTGAAAAGGCGTTAAAGGAAAAATTGATATATGCTGATGAATTTGACAGCTATAACCGTCCGATAACGCGCGGAGAGCTTGTTAAAATATGTGTAAGAGCAATAGGCGCGGACAGTGTGAACGGAAGCGATCGTGAAAAGTTGATTTCGCAAATTTCCGATTATTATGACATTTATAATGATGATAAGGAGTATGTGCTTGCGGCTTATGCAAATCATCTTTTGTATGGCTATGAGGACAACACTTTCAGAAGTAATCGTTATACTACAAGAGCGGAAGCGTGTGTTATAATAGACCGCATGATTGCGGCGGGTGATTTCTCGGTAGGCGATAAGGATGATAAACCTGCTTTCACGGCCGGAAATATAATTTATGTGGCTAACTCGGGAGATGACGCAAATGACGGTTCGCTTGAAAATCCGTTTAAAACGCTTGAAAAAGCGCGTGAAAAAGTACGTGAAATTGTTGCGTCAGGATCTTATCCGGATGGAGGAGTAACCGTGTATCTTCGCGGCGGCGATTATATACTGGATAAATCCTTTGAAGTGGGAGCGGCTG
>CAJTPP010000029.1:7279-11650 GCA_910578235.1 uncultured Clostridia bacterium
ACGGTAATCCTGTTACATATGCCTCATATCCCGGCGAAGTCGCAAGAATTACAGGAGGAACAAAGCTTCCTTACAGTGAGTTTAAACCGATTGAAGCGGAGGCTGCCTCAAAGCTGCTTGATAAGTCCGCGGCGGGAAATGTGCTTCAGTTAGATCTCGGAAAGCTTGGCATAGAGGAACTGGGCGAGCTGTCAAGACGCGGATATGCGATTGCGGCGGAAGTGCTGCCGCAGGCGGAACTGTATAGACGGAAGCAGAATGCAGCTTTCGAGATGGCCTAACAGTGAGTGGGTAGGCACAACGGAGATTGTGAGAAGCGGAGCGAGAAGTAAGAACGGAGTTTTGGAGGGCGCGGTTTATAAGATTGATTATGATCGTCCTGCAAAATGGAAAACAAATATTAATGAGATCTACACCGCGGGTGTTCTCGGACCAAACTATTTCTACGGATATTTCCCGATAGATAAGATTGAGAGCGGTCAGATAACACTGAAAGAAGGCTCGGTAACAAGCTACTATTCAAAGCATTTCATACGATACGAAAACATTTTTGAAGAAATTGACGAGCCGGGTGAGTACTACATTGACAGAAATACCAAAATGTTGTATTTCTATCCGACAAACGGTTTTGGTGAAAATTCAGACATATGGCTTTCACAGCTTGGTGAAAATTTGATATCAGGATCAAATGCGGGCAATGTGACGTTTAAGAATTTGAAATTTGAGGCTTCGCGCGCGGGAGCCATGCGTATAAGCGGAGCTAAAAATATTACAGTTGAAAATTGTGAGGTTGCGGGTACCGGTACTAACGGAATTTATCTGAACGGCACAGGATGCGAGGTTAAGAATTGTATAATTCATGATATAGGAAGCACGGGCATAAGCATGAACGGCGGTGACTACGAAAACATTGTTTCAAGCGGAAATGCTGTAACAAATAATCATATTTATAAGGCAGCACAGATTGAACGCTCGTATCAGGCGGGAATTCTTATAGGTTATCGCAGTGTGGGGGTAACGGTGAGTCATAATGAAGTGCATGATATGCCGCATGCCGCTGTTATAATTTACGGGCCGAACCATACGGTTGAATACAATAATATTTATGACGCGGTTAAGGAATTCCATGATATGGACGCTATCTATATGAATGTTTACCAGTATCCGTGGGAGCGTAATGTAGTAATTAAGCGGAATTATATTCATGATCTGGGACATGAGACATTTACAGAACGTCAGATGAATGTGGCGGGAATACGTACCGATAATAACGGTAACGGCTTGCAGGTATTGGAGAATGTATTCCATAATATAGGTTATCAGAATTCAAACGGAATAAGAGGTATTTGCGCTCAGGGTATTGACAATGTTGTAAACGGCAACATATTTGTTGATACGGCCGGCACATATGAAGGAGCGCATACATATAATCCTGACGCTAAATGGGATGTGCAGTCTGACAGCGTTAAGGGAACGTATGAGCAATGGAAGATATTCAGTCCGAAATATTCTGAGCAAAATCCTGAGGTGGCGGACTTCTTTAATCATCATTTCACAGCATATCAGAACGGAAACAAGTTTATGAATAATGTTGTTGTTAATATTAAATTCCCGCTCAGCACTCTTAACGGTGCTGCGACTGCTCAGGGCTTTAATGCAAGCGAGCAGCTTGTGGAGGCGTCTGGTAACATTGTTACAAAGACGGATCCTGGATTTGCGGACTACAGCGGCGGTGACTTTACTCTTAAAGAGGACAGTGAGGTTTACAGTAAAAATAAGGACTTCCCGAAAATTGATTTTAAAAACATCGGTTTGTTGAAGGACGAAGCTGTAGGCGTAGTAAAATAGAAAGGATGAACGTAATTGAAAAAGAAAATATTATCGTTTATAATTGCGGCGGCGCTGCTGTTTAATATAGCTGTAATGCCGCAGGTATCAGCAGTGGGAGAAGAGCTTGAAGGAAATTATACCTTTATTGATACCTGCTACAGTCCGGAGCTTGGAGTGTATGTGGCGGTGGCAAAGGATTTTGTAGACGCCGCCAATCAGCCCGCTAAGCTGTATGCTTCTGAAAACGGAGTGGAATGGACTATGGCAAGAAAGATTGATAGCAGTAAGCATTATATATTTCCGGATACCAGACAGACTGTTGTATGGTGGGAGGCTCAGCATATGTTTGTAGCGCTTATGTGTAACAAGCTGCTGAAATCTGTAGACGGATACAAATGGGAACTGGTACCGGAAAGTATTTATAACAAGTCTAACGCTATGATTGAGACTAACGGAAAGCAGCTTGTTATATGCGCGAAAGCGAGTGTGTTGGTATATGATGATTTTGACACTCCTCCGGTTATATATGGCGTGGATAAAACTGCAAATAATAACACATATGGTAAAGCCGTGGCGGTTTCACCTGAGGAACCGTATATCTACGCGGTAACAGACCAGTATAAGGCGTGGTTATTTGACAGCCGTAAGGAGATTGATCCGGCGGAGGAAAAGAGTGACTCTTCAAGCTCACTGACAGAAAATATAATCAAAAATCCGTTTGATATGGCCTGGGCTGAAGGCTTTGGCGGATGGGCAATGGTAAACGGAACGGGTGTTCTGAGGGTTCTTGAACACGCTGACTCGGCAAGTTATAAAACCTTAACAAATATGAACCTTTCAGATGGCACTGTCAGCAGTGAGGAATTTACCGCTTTAGGTACCGGCGCGGCTAATGTTGTGCTGGGTACCAAGTCTGGAAAGCTGCTGGTTGCTCCGAATGACATCTCGTCAATGGAGTCCGGCGCGGTATGGACAGTTGTCGAAGCGATGAATAATTCTGACAATAATGAAGAAATACTTTCAGTCAGCGAAGTCAGTGATGAATTGTTTTTTGCAGTGTCGAAACATAAGATATATCTGCTCATGAAAGAGGAGGACGGCGTATGGCGTTTCTATGATGTGGCAAACGATAAGATATCGCTTGAAGAGACGAGGTTCGAGCTTCCTGTATCGGGTATGTACACTAAGGTTTTAAAACCTGTGCATCATGATTATAAAGGCAATGTTGCCGATGACGAGGTTGTAAGTTTTGATCTTATATCTGAACTGCCTGACGGCATTGTATCGGAAAAGATAGACGATACAAGTATGCAGCTTGTTGTAAGAAGTACTGTTACAGGCGGTCATGAGATTAAGTATAGGGCTGTAACGGCAGAAGGAAGACAGCAGGATTTCACGGTTACAATTGTAGCTGAGGATCATGTCGAAATAACGGGCAGTGACAATATGATAATTCCGCGTGTCGGTGATCCGGTGGAGCAGTATGAGTATTCTTTCGATATTATAGGAAGCGACGGTAAGAGCATGGATCGCGAGATTGCCGTAGAGATAGGGTCAATGCCTGAGGGCGTTAAGTTTGACAGCGTTACGAATATATTCACAATAGACGAAAATACGCAGGAAGGCGAAATTGTGATGACGGTATATTCAAAGGCAAATCCGGAGAACAGGCTGGAAAAGCGTATTGATGTATCAGAGCGCAGACCCGCAAAAATAGAATTTGACGAGGCGCCTGACGCTGTGCATATTCCTAATGAGGAAATATGCACATATAAGTATTCGGCAACGATATATGATCAGACGGACAGAATAATGCCGGAAGAAAAAGTGGTATGGAGTGTTGAGGCAAAGGATATTGAAAGTATGGACGGCGTCGCAATGGATAAGGATACCGGCGAACTTTCGTTAGAAAAGAAGCTGAGAAAGGGTACAGTTACAATAACGGCTGTATCGGAAACGGATGAAACTCTTTTCATACAGAAGGATGTAAAGCTAAATTATACGGATCTTCGTATAGTGCAGGAGGATTTTGCGGAATTCCATTTTGACGCGTCACAGCCTGTAACAGGAAATCTCGCGCTTGTGTCTAAGGGTACTCTTGGAAGTACAGTTAAATGGCGCAGTACAGACGAGAATATAATAAAACCTGACGGAACGGTAATCCGTCCGAGCCGTGAGGATAAAAAAGTTACATTGACAGGAACATGGAAGTATAATACAGCGGCTGCTGAGGCTAAATACGAGCTTTTGGTGAAAAAAGCCGATAACCTGTGTGTCAACGGAGATATGGCGGACGGAAAAACAACAGGCTGGAAGCCTAAGGGCGACACTGTATTAACGGTTGAGCAGGACGGAGAAAAGAATGTATTGAAGTCGCAGGGCAGCGGCGCGTACCAGACGCTTACGCTTACAAATGACAGCAGTTATGGCTTTAACGCACGCGTAAAGGCGGCGGCCGGCAGTAAAATCAGACTTGTATCGGAAAAAGCCGGTACAATCGCGGAAATTACGGCAAGCGGCGGTTATCAGGATATAAAAGAG
>CAJTPP010000029.1:11661-12770 GCA_910578235.1 uncultured Clostridia bacterium
CGTAAGCAGAAGAATTCCTTTGAAGATAAAATTTATCTGGAATGTAACGGCGAGTTGATGATAGAAAAACTTGTGGTATATGAAATTACTCTTGAACTGAGCACTGTGTCAGGAGCGGTAGATAAGGCTGTGTACAGCAAAGAGCAGTCGGATATTAACGCGGCAAATATGCTGCTTGCAAAATTTTATGATTTGCCGATACGCGGTAAATTGTATGACAAGCTGAACAGCATAAGCTCGTCGACAGGCGGATCATCAGGCGGCTCAGGCGGCGGCGGAGGAGGCGGCGGCTCAGGCGCGTCAAAGAAAGATCCTCTTCCATCTGCGGTGGATACGAATAATTCAGTAAGTATTATTCCTGTACTGACAGCTCCGGATGATAATACGGCGGATGAACTGGACACATATCTTCTGCGTTTTAAAGATATGAAAAATCACTGGGCAAGAGCCGATGTGGAGTATATGGCGGAGCTTGGCGTTGTCAGCGGTGACGAGAATGATGTGTTCCGTCCCGATGATAATGTTTCAAGAGCGGAGTTTGCGACAATGATAACAAGGGCTATGGAGCTTGAAGAAACTCCTTATGCAAACAGCTTTTTCGATGTTGTGACAGAGGACTGGTATTCTGGTTATGTACAGACCGTGAAAAGCAATGATTTTATGAGCGGATATGACGGTTTGTTCAAGCCAAACAGCGCTATCACAAGAGAAGAGATAGCGAGAGTAATTGTGGCGGCATACAACAATAAAACAAACACGTCATTACAGACCGGCCGCACATTGTATTTTAACGATCTTGATGATATAAGCCACTGGGCATATGATTATATTGTTGAAGCGGCAGACATGGGCTTTATTTACGGAATAACAGATGAGCTATTCGCGCCGAAGCAAAACGCTACAAGAGCGCAGGCGGCGGCAATGCTCAAACGAGTTTATGATAAGCTTCATCCGACAGAATAATTTGCCTGAATTTAATTAAAACTGCGAAAGGAGTAATAAAGCCAAATGAAAAAATTGATAAGTATTTTTATATTTACCATGTGTTTGTTGCTTTCTCTAAATTGTGTATTTGCGGAGGACGTACTCAATGATAAACAGACCGAGGC
>CAJTPP010000029.1:12784-14449 GCA_910578235.1 uncultured Clostridia bacterium
GAATGATATCGGCATATACACGGGAATTACGGAGGAGATGGCGGCAAGCGCGGTAACAAGAGGCGATTTTGCGGAAATAATTGTCAGAGTGATGGGCGGGGAGAATTCTCTCTCCCAGTCTCCCCGCCGTATATTCGCTGACGTGCTTCCCGAGGACAGGGAGGCGGCAAGTGTTGAGTATCTCTATGACAGAGGTGTCATGGGAGGATACGGACAGGCGGAATTTAAACCGAAAGCGGAAATATCGCTCGCTGAGGCGGTGAAGGTTCTGGTTTCTATTACCGGTTATAATGATATGGCGCAAATGCAGGGAGGTTATCCGGACGGATATTATGCTATTGCCGCGTCAAACGATATTTTAGACGGAATAAATGTTGAGGCGAGCGAACAGATAACATATGCTGACGCCGCTATACTGATCGGGAATGTTCTGGAAAGTGATAATTACCGTATCATAACGGGATATAAGAACAATAATCTGATTTTTGAAAATAATAACGGCGAGGAATATATGAGCTATGTGCTTAAGCTTCACCGTTTCACAGGTATACTGGAAGCGTACGGAAACACATCCTTATCAGATGTAAATGATGAATATGACGCTAATACTGTTAAAATCGGCGGTGAAACGTTTGATTTTGACGATATAGAGCTTTCGCAGTATCTTGGTATGCGGGTAAAGGCTTATTATAAGGCTGATAATGAAGGTTATCATTTAAAGCATGTGCTTCCTGATAAAAATACAAAGATGCTCGAAATTTCAGGTGATGATATTGACGAAAAGTCAACACTTACTAAAATTCAGTATTATGAGGACAGCAGACTGAAGGACGAAAAAATTTCAGAGAACGCGATTTTTATCTATAACGGAAAACGTCTTAACATTGTATCTGATGCGGATATCCGTATAAACAGCGGCTATGTGCGTCTTGTAAGCAACAATAACGGAAAGACTTATGACGTTGTTATAATAAAGGAATATACCACATTTATTGTTGATAAGGCTGTCGCGACAGACAGTGTTGTAAACTTTAAATATGATCGTGGCTCAATGGATTTGAGCACAGATGCTAATGTGGTGGCGACATATTATCTTGAAGGTCAGGAGGCTGATTTTTCAAGTATAACTTCTGGCAGTGTGCTTTCAATTGCGATAAGCAAAAACTCGGGCGGTTATGTGCTGGCTGAGGTGCTGATTTCAAATAATCAGGTGACAGGCACTGCAAAGCGTATTTACAATAAGGGAACACAGCGTTATGCGGAGCTTGCGGACGGAAGCGAATATGCCTTTACTCATGAATATATGTCAAGACTTGAGGAAGGTCAAAGCAGTACATACGAGCCTTCTCTAAGCAGTGAGGGAACTTTCTACATAGACTATTTCAATCATCTTGCGGGTTATGCCGTATCAGTAGGTTCAAAAAATTACGCTTTCGTTGTAAACTGCTGGTATGAAAACGGATCCGAAGATGCAGAAATGAGAGTGTTTACAAAAGACGGAACCTTTGAAAACTATGCTTTGGCAAGCAAAATTACTTACAACGGTAAAAAGGTTAACAAATCCCAGGTGCCTGATATGCTTAAAGAAACAGGCTATGACGGAACTGTAAATCAGCTGATTATATGCACGGTGGTTGACAATGCCGTTAAAAAAATTCAGACAGC
>CAJTPP010000029.1:14459-15414 GCA_910578235.1 uncultured Clostridia bacterium
GGTCCGAGCCGTATTATATTACATCAGATGATGAATTTGTGCTTAACGCGCATCCGATAAATAAAGAAGGTAAAAAAGCCGGAATGCGTTTTTATAAGGATATGGGTGTAGATTATCCGTTTAGTTTTTCAAGCGGAAAAACTTTACAGTTTATGATACCGTATGAAACGATAAAAATTGACGATAAAAAAGTTGAATATAGACTTTCTTCAAATGAAAAGGAATATAAGGTTGCCACAAAGCTTGCAACGACAGATACAAGTCTGCCCGCTCCTCTGTATTTATATGATGCCGGTAAGGGCGGAGCTTTAGGCGCAGTGGTAAGCAACACGAAAAAGACGGATAAATTTGGCACGCCGAGTATTGTTGACGAGGTGGAAAGAGCGATTAATGAAGATGATGAACCGGGTGTACTGATTAAGTTTATAGGCGGACAGAGCGTGTTTGCAGGTGAAGATATCACATATGTTCAGCCGGGATATGAGTGGACTAATTATGCGGACTACTCAAATGTAAGGATTGAGGATTTGAAGCGCGGCGACGTTATCGCGTATACGACAACAAATAACGCGGTTGACTCTCTTGAAGTCATTGTAAGAGCGGATGATGTGGGAATGCCTCGTACAGACGGAATTAGTATAGCGGAAAGCGGTAATATGATCGCTGATGTTATTTCTGTCGCGGATAACGGAAGAACGGCTGTTGTATATTTTTATGATAATGAGAAAAAGTCATATTTCTATCAGTCCATGCTGATCAACTCAACCACATACCGCTATGACAGCAGTGACGGAGAGGTATATAATTCCTCTGCTTCGGACTTGCAGCCTGGTGACAGAATACTTATCAATTCCTTCTGGTGGTCGCCGAAGCTTGTAGTAATATTCAGATAATATAAAAGTAAAAAATATATAAAGGAGAGTAATAATTATGAAGTACGTAAAAAGAGTTATCG
>CAJTPP010000029.1:15439-26083 GCA_910578235.1 uncultured Clostridia bacterium
TGATGTTGAGCGGCTGCGGCCCGCAGAAAGTGGAAAACAGCGCTGATGAACAGGTAACGCTGAAATGGGTATTCTTAGGACCCGGCGAGCAGCGTGACTCGCAAAAGGTATGGGATAAGTTCAACGAGGAACTGGCAAATTATCTTCCGAACACAACGGTTGATTTTGAGTGTATCAGCTCAACTGACTATGCTGAGAAGTGGAAGCTTGCCAGCGCGTCCCAGGAGGATCTTGATATTGTATGGCACGGCTGGATGATCCCTTATGCCAGCGAGGTAAAGAAAGGCTCTTATATGGAGCTTGACGAGCTTATTGACGAGTATGCTCCTAAGATTAAGGAGGAAATCCCTGAGGTTATCATGGATAAACAGCGTGTTGACGGAAAATTGTACAGTATTCCGTGTATGCAGCAGATGGTGTCGTATGTGACATCGCTTGATTTCCCGATTGATCTTTATGAAAAGTATAAGGATAAGATCAATCCTGAGGAGCTTTCGGCGTTCTTCTCGGCGAAAGAGACAATGGATAAAGAATCATGGGATAAGATTGAGGAATATATAAAGCTTTTGAAGGACGGCGGAGATCTTCCGAGAGGCGTATTCGGTTTCCAGTCTCATGTTGAAAAAGGTTATGAGTGGATTTCCGATCCGTATAAGGTAAAGGCCAAGGGTGATGACTATACACCGATTAACCTGTACAGAACACCTGAATACAAGACGTTTGTAGAGGTATACGCGGACTGGTTCCAGAAGGGATATATCAGAAAGGATGTTCTTACAGCTGAAAATGTCGGCACAGAAGATTATGACGTAAAGGGCGGAGTAAACTATCTTGTAGGTCAGGGCTATATGCCGACACAGTCTGAAATTGACACGAAAAAGGCTTCCGGTTCAACGGCGTATGTAAAGATCCCGTTTGATGACAATCATTATATACCATATATGGCTTCAGCGTCAAATACAGCAATATCAGTGAATTCAAAGCATCCTGAACGCGCAATGCAGCTTATGGCGCTTATGAATACGGAAGAAGGTAAGGATTTGTATAATCTTCTTACATTCGGTATTGAGGGCGAGCACTATACAAAGGTAAATGAAAATGAAATCCAGCCTATCGGTTATACATCACAGCCAACATCTGAAAGCCCTTACGGACAATTCAGATTTGCTACAGGAAATTCCTTTAACGGATATGAAATCTATATGGAGGACAAAAATCCTATATATGAGAACGAGTTCATCAAGAAAATAAATGAAGAAGCGGCTCCGTCAAAGATGAGAGGCTTTACGCTTGACACAGATCCTATTAAAATGGAGCTTGCCCAGGTAACGGCTGTAGTAGGCGAGTACAAAAAATCATTAAATTCAGGCGCGGCTGCCGATCCTATGGGACTGTATGAAGAATTTCAGCAGAAACTTATAGCGGCGGGTGATGATAAAATTGTAGAGGAAATTCAGCGTCAGATTGATGAATGGCGCGCAGGTCAGGCACAGTAAAAATTACTGAAGGAGAATAAAAAATGGCACATAGATTTAGCAAAGCAGCGGCGGCTGTGCTTGCGGCGGCAGTAATGCTGCAGTCAAGCGGTCTCGCCGCAATAACGAGAGAGACGGAGTTTTCCGATCTTTCAAATCATTGGTCAAAATCTATTATGATGCGTCTTAACGGATATGGTGTAATAGGCGGATATGATGACGGAACTATACGCCCCAATTCATATGTAAGCGTTGCCGAGTTTCTGACAATGGCAGCAAAAGCGCTGGGATTTACGGCAGAGGCCGGGGAAGGCTACTGGGCTACGCCATATATTCAGAAGGCTGTGGAACTGGAACTTATTGAGCCAAATGAGTATTCGGATTATGACGCGCCTATAAGCAGAAGTCAGGCCGCTAAGATAGCGGCAAATTCGCTGTCAGACACAAACGTAGCCGATGAAACGGCAGTTAAGGCGAAAATTTATGACTATGCGGAGATAGAGGAACAATATAAACCGTATGTTATTGTCGCTTATGACAAGAAGATAGTAAACGGTAATCACGATAACTGTTTTGAACCGCTAAGATATATTACAAGAGCGGAAGCGGGCGTAATTGTAGGCCGTCTGATTGATAAAAACGGCGGTATCCAGCTCCCGAGCGGCGGAGGAAACGGCGAAGGCAACAAAGGCGGAGACGTTACAGCGTCGGCAAAGCTGTATGTTGCTCCTAACGGAAACGACAGCAATGACGGAAGCGAGAGCGCGCCTTTTGCTACTGTTCAGAAGGCTAAAGAGACCATACGCAATATGAATTCGGCGAATGCCCTGCCAAACGGCGGTGTCACGGTATATCTTCGCGGCGGCACGTATTATATGGATGAAGGTATGACATTTACTAAAGAAGATTCAGGAAAAGAAGGCAGCGTAATTACATATACCGCATATCCGGGTGAGGATGTTACCATTTCAGGTCAGATTCCTCTGGAAAAGAGCTGGTTTAAGCCCGCTGACGATGAAGCCAAGAAGATTATGCTGGATAAGAAAGCGGCGGATAAGGTGCTCATGGCGGATCTGAAAGAACATGGTATTACTGATTACGGTGAGATGAGCACGCGCGGTTATCATTACTTTAATAAGGGACGCTATGCGCAGGCTGAGCTTATTGTAAATGATGAAAATCAGACGCTTGCGCGTTATCCGAACAGCGGATCAATGTCTGTTCCGACAGACAATGTTGACGCTGACAGCTTTGGCTTCAAGTACACTGACGACAGAGTATCTCAATGGAAGAATGCCAAGGATGCGTATATTGTGGGTACAATTTCAATTAACTATGAGAATAACACATATCCGATTGAAAAAATTGATCCGTCCAAAAAGCTTCTCACTATCAAAGAGGGACGTATAAATACCTATTATACGAACGGCTGGTTCTTTGGTGAGAATTTGCTTGAAGAACTTGATACGGAAGGCGAGTATTATATTGACCGTGAGAACGGTAAGCTGTATTACTACGCTCCGTCTGATTTCACAAGCGGAAATTATGACATCGGATTGTCAAACCTAAAGACGCCGGTATTTAATTTCAACGGCGCTGAATACATCAGTGTAAGCAACATAACAATGAAGGGCGGACGCGGTTATGCGGTGCTTGGAACAAGCGCGGGCTATTCTATTCCGAGCTTTAAGGAATGGATGGTTGATATACGCGGAGCGGACGTAAACGGAGATAACTTTAAAAAGGGTTCAGGATCATCGGTGTACATTGCCGATCTTGACAAATACACAGACGCGCAGGTATTCCCCGGCCATGTCTGGGATGGTTTTGTCGACGAGGGTGACGGCGTAAATCACATCGACGTAAAGAACTGTAACATCTTCAATTTCGGTTCCGGCGCTATCATTATGAACGGAACAAGCGTTCATCTTGACAGTAACCATATAAGAAATATAGGCGGTACCGCATTGTATCTGCGGGGCGGAGATCTTGAAACGCTTACTCCGAGTGATAATGAGATCATGAACAACAATATTCACAGAGTAGGATATTTGCAGAAGGCGTATGTGCCGGCTATAGCGATGCACGGCGTGGGAATACACGTTGCGTATAACGATCTGTATGACGCGCCGCACTGTATATTCAATTACCACGGAAATGATCACGTTATTGAATATAACAAAATCCATGACGCTGTTAAGGAATGTCTGGATATGGACGCTATCTATACGAGAAACGAGTATATGCCGCAGTGGCGGGGAAGCGTTATAAAGAACAATTATATTTATAATATCGGTATTTATCCTGTAGGAGAATATAAGAAGCAGCTTAATGTTTCGGGTATAAGAACAGATAACTACGGCCATGCTTTGCAGATTTACAATAACGTATTCGCAAATATAGGTTCTGATAACGCGAATAATGTTATTGGCGTAACAGCGCAAGGTAACAGAAATATGCTAAAGGGCAATATATTTGTCGATTGTAGTGCGACATTCCTCGGCTGGAATACATATTCGGCGGGCGCGACATGGGATATGACAAAGACAGAGGAAAAGGAAAGAGTAGAGCTTGCGGCAAAATATGCGGCAAATCCGGTATTCGCAGAAAAATATCCGGAGCTTGCGACATTTAAAGACGAGTATTATAAGTCTGTCGCAACAAATGTCTTTGATGAAAATCTTGTTGTAAATATCAAGTTCAAGCTGAGCCAGAATAACGGAACGGTTAATCCGCAGTCTACGCGCGGAGCGCCTGAACTGATCAACGGTACAAACAACTATGTAACAACTACAGATCCGGGCTTTACAGATTATGAGAACGGAGATTATTCATTAAAGTCAGACAGTGAGGTATTTAAGAATATACCTGAATTCCAAAATGTTGATATGAGCAAAATGGGTAATAACGCGCCCGTAGGCCCTTCAAAATAATTTGGATATTTAAATGAGGGGATACCTGCGGCATATCATGTGCCGCAGGTGATACCCTTTTTTAAACAAAAAAGCAGTAAGGAAGGAAAAGCAAAATGAATTATAAGGTTTTAAAGAACGGAGAACAGCTCGCGGTACAGAGCTGCGGAGTTTATCCCAGACCGTATAACTGTGATGAGGTTATGGAATATGTAATGTTTACGGCAGAAGCGGGAACAGAGCTTGTAATAGAATCGGAGACGGAAATTCAATCGGCGGTTATACGTCCGCTGAGCGCAAATATACCGTTTGAGATAAGCTTCGGAAAAATAATTGTCACTATAGACCGTCCTGTAAAACTTTCTGTTGAAATCAACGGAAGCAGTGATAATAATCTAATGATTTTTGCGCATTCAGAGGAAAAAGCGGTTGAAGAAAGCGGTCATTATATAAGAATAGAAAAAGGCGGTCAGCGTACAGGCACACTTCTTATTGACAAGGATAATACCACTGTTTATATAGAAGAAGGTGCTGTCTTATACGGAAATATTATCGCGGATAATTGTGAAAATATAACCGTATGCGGACGAGGCAGGATATGTATGGAACGATATACATATGAAATGCGGCCGAGTTTCGCAAGAAGTATAGATATAAGAAACTGTCGTAATGTTTCGGTCAGAGATATTATAATTGATGATAGTAACGACTGGAGTATGAGAATAACGGGATGCGATGATGTTGATATTTCAAATGTCAAAATATTCGGACGCCGCGGCAATTCCGACGGTATTGATATATGCGGTTCCCGTAATGTGACGGTATCTGATATTTTCACAAGAGTATGGGATGACTCGTTTGTTGTAAAGGCGCTGGACACTGGTAATTCGGAGAATATTTTATTTAAGGACTCCGTATTATGGAATGATTTTGCAAGACCGATTGAGGTTGGCGTTGAGCTTCGCGCGGATAAAGTAAGAAATGTACGCTTTGAGAATATAGATATTATTCATTCTACAACAGGCTATCCGCTTATGGGTATACATCACGGCGACCGCGCGGAGGTGTCTGATATAGTGTTTAACAATATCAGGATAGAAGATGCGCCGGGAGCGCAGCTTTTTGATATCCGTATAGCCGATTCTGTGTGGAGCAGAGATACCCGTATGGGAAATATACATGACATTACATTTTCTAATATTAATTATATCGGAGCGGATAATAGTGATATTATGCTCTCTAATTCAAGGATTGAAGGATTTAGCAGCGAACATGATATTAAAAATGTAAAATTTCATAATGTCATTATCAGAGGAAGAACGGCACTGAACACAAAAGAGCTTGGGCTTGATGTTTATGAATATGCGGAGGGTATTTCGGTTTCTGCTGATAAATCAGAAAGAGAGGCGTTAATTGTATCCTGCGATATGAAAGTGAAAAAAGCGTTTGAAGCGGACGGGTCGGGCCGTTACAGAGGAAGCGTTTGTGTGACGATCCGTAATGATAATAAGGAGATTATGGAAGGCTCGTCAACTTTAGCGGTATCGCCTAAGAATACTGAAAGAGAGTGTG
This sequence comes from uncultured Clostridia bacterium, assembly GCA_910578235.1. Lineage (GTDB taxonomy): Bacteria > Bacillota > Clostridia > UBA1381 > UBA1381 > Hominilimicola. The sequence continues at coordinate 21,399 of CAJTPP010000029.1, forward strand.
CGTTTAAATATAAGCTTCATAGCGGCGAAAGCGCGGAATATGAATTTGATTTTACGCTGCAGGCGGGTAAATATGTGTTCTATTTAAAGAATGATAAGAATGAGATAGAAAATAAGGTATTGTTCGCCGGGCTTGAAATGCTTATAGTGACGGATACAGATATAAATGAAACTGCGGAATACAGCTTTGTAAATTATTATAATGTAAATGATATGTGTGTAAAATTTGCGGTTCAGAATGACGAGCTTGTCATTCAAAATACAAGTAATAATTCGGCTGAATTTGTATTATATACCGCGATGCCGGCAGATATGACGGAAGGCGAGGTTGTTTTCTCGGCCGAGGAAACAGATTTTGGCGAGGTGTGCGCTCTGGTAAACAGGAACAATGAGCTTGTGTGCGCCCCGCAGCTTCGCTGTCCTGCTGAGATTACATATGTATTCAGAAATGAGCCTAAAGTAAAGGAAATAATTAAGACTCCATTTAAACTCGGAGTGAATGAGACTGCAAGCTTTTCTTTTGCAAGACTCGGAATTGATAAAAATGCCTGTGCTTTTCTGATGGAATTGGCGGCAGACATAGATAAAACAGCAGGTCTGAGATATCCGTACACATTATTTCATTCAACAATGCCGGAAAAAACGGCGCATATGTATGGAAAGGTAAAAATAATTAAAAGAGGAGAAGTATAATGTTAAAAATATTATTTCAGGGCGATTCTCTTACGGATTGCGGCAGAGACAGAACAGGGAATAATCCTGTGCAGGCTTATGGATACGGCTATGTTAATCTGATTGCGTCGAGACTTTTGTGTGATTATCCCGGCACTCTTATATGGAACAGAGCGTATAACGGAAGCAGAATTGCGGATACCTATAGCAGGTGGATAGAGGACGCGCTTAATGTTGACTGCAATATTATGAGCATACTGAGCGGTGTGAATGATATAGGTTTTGCTATTCGTATGAACCAGGGCGCGGACGCAAAGAAATTCAGAAAGATATACAAGATGATGCTTGACGAGGCTATGGAAAAGAAGCCCGATTTAAAGCTTGTTATCGGGGAGCCGTTTCTGTTTAAAATTACAAATAATACTCCTGAGCTTGGCCGTGATATTGTGGCGGACTGGGATGTATGGAGCGGACAGCTTGACGAGAGACGTGAAATTGTACGCGAAATAGCAAGGGAATACAATGCGGTGTTTGTACCGTACTACGAGCGTTTTCAGGAGGCTTTAAAAACAGCTCCGCCCGAGCACTGGTCTGTAGATTGTATCCACGCGACAAACGCGGGACATGAAATTATGGCTCGCGCATGGCTTGACTGCGTGCAAAAAGCGGGTATGATAAAATAAACTATATAGGTATAAAAACAAACTATTGAAAAAATGAAATTCAGATATATAATATGTGTTAGTAAAATAAGTTTATAGGAGCGTTGTAATGAGAACACAGTTATTTGCCGAAAAGAAGCGTATAAAAGAAAATATAAAAAATGATTTGTTTCTGCAAAAACAGCTTGAAGCAATAAAAGCGGACGCGGATATTCTTATGAAGGAAGAAACAGTTTCTTTGTCTTATGACGCTTTTAAGACATTTTATATTACAGGCAGCCGCAAAGAATATGAACGCGGATATTTTTGCCACAGACGGCGTATTAATCATTTTGCTGTTTTATCGGCTGTGTATGAGGATAACAGTGAATATATCCGTTTTCTTCAGGACGCGGTGTGGGCGGTATTGGATGAATTTGCATGGTCGTTACCGGCTCATATTCCCCAGGGTACTGAAATTACGGAATGCGAGACATGGATAGATTTGTTTGCCGCTGAAACAGCGTTTACGCTTGCGGAAATAGCCTCTATGCTCAGCGGCAGACTGGATGACGTGATTATTGAGCGTATTGCGCGCGAAGTGCGCAGACGCGTAATTATACCGTACCTGAGCGGCAGAAAAAACAGTTGGGATTGTCTGGAAAACAATTGGTCTGCGGTGTGCGCGGGAAGCGTGGGCGCGGCGTTCCTTTATCTCGCTGACGACAGCGAGATAAAAGCTGCAATGCCAAGGCTGAAAAATACGCTTGAATGTTATTTAAAAGGTTTCGGTAATGACGGCGTATGTGTCGAGGGACTAAATTACTGGATTTACGGTTTCGGATATTTTACATATTTTGCACAGCTGCTATGCGAATACACGGACGGAGGAGACAATCTTTTTAATAATGACAAAGTTAAAAATATTGCGCTATTCCCTCAGAAAATATACTTTAAGAATAATAATACCGTCAGTTTTTCGGATTGCGGCAATAAATTTATACACAGAAGCGGTCTGACACATTTTCTTAAAAAACGTTATGACGATATTGCTGTGCCGAATGATGACAGCGCGCTTGAGTTTGACGGCGACAGTTGTTATCGTTTTGCGCATCTTATAAGAGATTTCGCATGGCGGGACAGTCAAATTCAGATGAGTGGAGAAGAAAAAGAGTGCTTTGAGTATTTTGAGAATGCGGCATGGTATATAAAAAAAACAAGGTTATATGAATTTGCGGCGAAGGCCGGAGTTAATAATGAGTCGCATAACCACAATGATATTGCATCTTTTTTGCTTAATGTAAGCGGATGTCCGGTTGTAACGGATCCCGGCAGGGGTGAATATACGGCGGATTATTTTAGTGACAAACGATATGAATATTTTGCTCCGTCCGCGCTTGCGCACAGCGTGCCTATAATAAACGGAAAGGTTCAGCAGGCTGGGGGAATGTATCGCGGCAGTATAGTAAAAGCTGAAAATAACAATCTCGTGATTAATTTTGAGAACGCCTATGATGATAAAAACTTAAAAAAGCTTAGCAGAAGCTTTATGTTTTATGAAGATAAAATTGTTATGAGTGATAAAATCTCTTTTACGGGAAAACCGCTCGGCGTGACAGAGCATTTTGTCTTAGATAACCGGCCTGTCCAGAGTGACAGAGGATTAATTATGGGAAATATTCAGATGTGTTATGATGAAGGGATGTTTGACTGTAAAATATCCGAAAAAACATTCGCGGCGGATTATGACAAATACAAGACGGTTTATATAGCTGATTTGGAATGTATAAACCCTGAAAAAGAAATGGAAATAGTTTTTGAAATAAATGTAGCAAAGGCTTCAAAGGAGGATAAATCTTATGAATAAAAACCTTAGAAGTATCAGACACGCGGTTGATTTATGCGTTGTCGGAGGCGGGCTGGCCGGAATGTGCGCGGCGGTTTCGGCGGCGCGTCACGGAATAAAAGTAGCGCTTATGCATGACCGTCCTGTGTACGGCGGTAACGCGTCGAGTGAAATCAGGATGTGGGTATGCGGAGCGCACGGTGAGAATAATCGTGAGACAGGCATAATAGAGGAAATAGCGCTTGAAACATTGTATCAAAATCCGTACAGACGATATCCTGTATGGGACAGTATTTTATTTGAGCTTATTAAAAATGAAAAAAATATTACTCCTATTTTAAATTGCTCATGCAATGACGCTGAGATGGACGGAGCGCGTATAAAAAGTGTTACGGGCTGGCAGACGACAACACAGTGCTATCATATCGTGGAAGCAAAGCTTTTTGCGGACTGTTCAGGAGACAGCATTCTGGCTCCTCTTACAGGCGCAAAGTATCGCTGGGGACGTGAGGGCAGAAGTGAATTTAATGAGGATATAGCTCCCGAAACAGCGGATAAAAAAACAATGGGTTTATCGTGTCTTATTCAGGCTCGTGAAACTGATAAAAAGCATACATATATCGCTCCGTCGTGGGCGAGAAAGTTTACAAAGGAAGATTTGCCGTACAGACTGCCTGATATGAAAGATCCTGAGGAAAATTTCTGGTATATGGAGCTTGGAGGCGAGGGGGATACAATACATGATACCGAAAAGCTTCGTGATGAGCTTATAAGCGTTGCGTACGGCATATGGGATTTTGTAAAGAACAGCGGCGAATATGACGCTGACAACTGGGAGCTTGACTTTGTGGGTTTTCTGCCAGGAAAACGTGAGAGCCGCAGATATGTAGGAGATTATATAATGACTCAGAATGACGTCAAGAGCGGCGGACATTTTGATGACATAATAGCTTACGGCGGATGGACTATGGACGATCACAATCCCGCGGGGATAAATACAAGAGAAAAGCCGAATATATTTCATCCCGCTCCGTCTCCGTTTGGAATACCATACAGATGTGTGTATTCGGCAAATATAGAAAATTTGTATTTTGCGGGGCGTAATATAAGCGTTACGCATACTGCAATGAGCGCGTCAAGAGTTATGGCGACATGCGCTCTGCTCGGTCAGGCTGTGGGAACAGCGGCCGCGATCGCGGCAGGGAACAATATCAGTCCCCGTGAAGTCGGCGTGAATTATATAGATGGACTTAAGCAGACGCTTATGGATGACGGATGCTGGCTTCCGTATAATAAAACGGAGCTGTCAGATATCACGAGAAGCGCGGAGCTTTCATCAGACGGAGAAAATGCGGAAAAGCTTTTAAACGGCGTCGAGCGTCCGCGGGGAGAAGAGGATAACTGCTGGAGGGGAAGCGTAGGAGACACAATCACTTTTACATTTGACACTGAGCGCATGATAAACGAGGTCAGGCTTGTATTTAACAGCGATCTGAACAGGGAGACAACGGGAGCGGGCGGCTATAT
>CAJTPP010000029.1:26176-26432 GCA_910578235.1 uncultured Clostridia bacterium
GGGCGCTGACGGTTTGTGGTATGAAATTCAGGGTATAGAAGCAAACCATCAGCGGCTTGTAAAGCAAAGAATAGGAAAAAACGCGTCGGGAATACGTTTTACACTGCTTTCTACAAACGGAAATGAGAAGGCGGAAATTTATTCCATAGATCTGCGGTGACTCGGAAAGGAGATGCTGAAAGCTTGAATTTCAGACAGGTAAATCTTGATTTTCACACAAGTGAAAAGATAGAAAGTATAGGAAAAAAATTTAATA
>CAJTPP010000030.1 GCA_910578235.1 uncultured Clostridia bacterium
CTGCCGTAAGGCAGCCCTTTCGTGAGCTTTAATTAAATTATTGCTGATTTTATAAATTGAGCCGCATCATCAGAGCCTGTATTTTATGTATTATAATAAAGCTGAAGAATGACGCCTCTATGGTATTTTTAAACACATATGCTGCTCCTCCTTTCTTTATATTTTCAGCGCAATAAAAAATGCGCCGCTCATACAAAGCAACGCATAAAAATGCATTGCCCCATTTTTTGCGCCAACAAAACTGATTTTCATATTCGTTAAACGTATACGAAAATAGAGCATGCATTTTTAACAATAAAAAAACGTATACGTAAATATGAAAAATATTCAGTTTAGTTGGCAAATATATTATACCATAATATTAATAATTTGTAAAGAAATATGTTGACAAAAAAACATATCGGATATTTAATATAATATAGAAAAGGCGTGCCTCAAACGGTTAGATAAAGATTATAGTTACAAAGTAACCGATGTACCTTGGCGGGGGGATCGGTTATTTTGCTGTTTTAGCAAAAACTATAAGAATTGCTATAACATACAGCGCTGTTGCTAAGGCCTTATGTAGTATTGCTTTCTTCATAATAGCGCCTCGCCTCCTCCGAACTCCTATAGTGACTTCTTACGCTGTCACTCTCCGCTCTCTGAGTTATGCGAGCTAACCGTCCGATTAAAAATCTTTTTCAATCCTGTTTTTAACTGTCAGATTTTTCCGACATGGTCATTATATATTAAAATGCGCCAGTTTTTAATGTTCTTCACAGAAATATAATAAATATGTAATATTGTAAAAAATGTTATTTCAAGCAGTCATTATGACTTTTTACAAAAAATTCATAAAAAACAGTAGTAATTGCGTAATCTTTGTGATATAATAAATACGATATAATCTGAATTAATGTAAAATCCCGTATTGCGGGCTTTTTCAGAAAGATAAATTAAATGAGGAGAAAGACACATGGGTTTATTTGACAAAGTATTCGGCACGTACTCGGATAGAGAATTGAAAAGAGTATATCCTATCGCCGATAAGGTTATGGCTCTTGAGGATGATATGGCAAAGCTTTCCGATGCGGATTTAAAGGCGAAAACACCGCAGTTTAAGGAAAGACTGAAAAACGGTGAGACCTTGGACGATATTCTTCCCGAGGCTTTTGCCGTAATGCGTGAGGCAAGCTGGAGAGTGCTCGGTATGAAGCATTTCTATGTACAGGTTGTCGGCGGAATAATTCTTCATCAGGGAAGGATTGCCGAAATGAAAACAGGTGAGGGTAAAACCCTTGTTTCAACGCTGCCGGCATATCTTAACGCTCTTACAGGAGACGGTGTACATATCGTTACTGTAAACGATTATCTGGCAAAGAGAGACAGTGAGTGGATGGGTAAGGTATACCGTTATCTCGGCATGAGCGTTGGTTTGATTATCCATGATCTTGACAACGCCGAGAGACGCGAGGCGTATGCTGCTGATATTACTTACGGTACAAATAACGAGCTTGGTTTTGACTATCTTCGTGACAACATGGTGGTTCACAAGGAGGAAATGGTGCAGCGCGGTCATAATTATGCCGTTGTCGACGAGGTGGACTCAATCCTTATAGACGAGGCCAGAACACCGCTTATTATATCAGGTATGGGGCAGGATGCAAACGAGCTTTACCGCGTGGCGGATATGTTTGTAAAGCGTCTGAAAAAACATGTTGTGACAGAGCATGACGACAAGCAGCTTGACGAGGATCTGGAAGCTGATTATATTGTTGATGAAAAAGCCAGGACAGCTATGCTTACAGAGCAGGGCGTGAAGAAAGCAGAGCAGGGCTTTGGAGTGGAAAATCTTTCCGATCCCGATAATATGAAGCTTCAGCATCACATAAATCAGGCGCTTCAGGCGAACGGTGTTATGCACAGGGATCAGCAGTATGTGGTGCAGGACGGACAGGTTATGATCGTTGATGAATTCACGGGACGTATCATGCCCGGCAGACGTTACAGTGATGGTCTTCATCAGGCAATTGAAGCAAAAGAGGGCGTTAAGATTGAAAATGAGTCCAAAACTCTCGCAACTATTACTTTTCAGAATTTCTTCCGCTTGTATAATAAGCTGTCGGGTATGACAGGTACTGCTCTTACCGAGGAGGAGGAATTTCAGCACATCTACAAGCTTGACGTTGTAGCGGTTCCGACAAACAAGCCTGTTGTCCGTGACGATATGCACGATGTTGTGTTTAAAACCGAAAAGGGTAAATTTATGGCGGTTATACGTCAGATACAGGAATGTAACGCTAAAGGTCAGCCTGTGCTTGTAGGTACGGTTAATGTTGATAAATCAGAGCTTCTTTCCGCGCTTTTAAAACGCGCGGGTATAAAGCATGAAGTATTGAACGCTAAATATCACGCTAAGGAAGCGGAAATTGTCGCCCAGGCAGGCAAAAAGGGCGCGGTTACGATCGCAACCAATATGGCGGGTCGTGGTACTGATATCATGCTCGGCGGTAACGCGGAATATATGGCAAAGCATGAGATGGCAAGACAGGGTTTCACTGACGAGCTTATAGCGGAGGCTACAGGCTTCGGTGATACCGATGACGAGGAGATTATCAACGCGAGAAAAACTTTTACTGAGCTGAATGAAAAATTTAAGGAGCAGATACGTCCCGAGCAGGAGGAAGTAAGAGAGCTTGGCGGTCTGTTTATAATCGGTACAGAGCGTCACGAGTCAAGACGTATTGATAATCAGCTGCGCGGCCGTGCGGGACGTCAGGGGGATCCGGGAGCGTCAAAGTTCTTCCTTTCGCTGGACGATGATCTTATGAGAATTTTCGGCAGTGATAAGGTTAAGTCGATGGTAAACGCGCTTGGTCTTGAAGAGGATGAGCCTATCGAGGCAAAAATGCTCACAAACGCTATTGAAAACGCACAGAAGAGTCTGGAAAGCCGTAACTTTGATTCGCGTAAGCATGTGCTCCAGTATGACGAGGTTATGAACGAGCAGCGTAAGATTATTTACGCGCAGCGTCAGACGGTGCTTGACGGCGAGGATATAAGCGGCACTATCAAAAATATGATGGAGTCGGCTATTGACAGCGCGCTTGATGATTTTATCGGAATTTCAGAGATACCCGAGGAATGGAATGTGCGCGCGATCACAGAATTCGCAAATCAGACGCTGAATGCGAAGGGAGAGTTTTCTATTCCCGAGGAGGATATGGAGACTATCACACGCGCTGATGTAAGAGATATGCTTCTTGATATAGCGAATAGACGTTACGCGGAACAGGAGGAAGTGTTCGGCGAGAATATGCGCGAGCTTGAAAGAGTGCTTATGCTCAGAGTCGTTGACACACTGTGGATGGATCATCTTGACGAGATGGAGCATGTAAAGCGTGAAATTGGTCTGAGAGCATACGGTCAGCATGATCCTGTGGTTGAATACAGAAATGTCGGCAGTGAGTTGTATGAAAACATGCTTGACAGCATAAAGAAAGATACTGTAAGATATGTGCTTTCGGCTATGCCGAGAATTAAGATTGAGCGTGAACAGGTGGCTAAACCCATGGATACAGGCGGCGATGGTTCGCTTCCAAATCAGCCTAAGCGCGCAAAGAAAGAGCCGGGACGCAATGATCCTTGTCCGTGCGGCAGCGGCAAGAAGTATAAGCATTGCTGCGGAAAGGATAAATAATTATGAAGAAACGTCATGTTTTTTATATAATATATCTTGCTGTAACAGTCATCTGTACTGTCGCGGCACTTGTGCTAAATCCAGTGCATGGCGGAATGTATCATGGAGTTGTTTATCCTGTTTATGGCGATACATCTTCGGCCATGAGTGATATTATGCTTGCAATATCGGGAATCCTAATTGTTGTAGGTTTTTTGTTTTTTGTGATTGCGCATATAAAAAAAATAATTATTTCTAAAATTAATAAATAATTGAAGGGAACGGTAAACCGTTCCCTTACTTGTGAAAATAAAAGGAAAGAAGTGATAAATATGTTAGAGTACGATGAGTACAGGCTAAAGCTGCAGGGCTTTGAAGACAGTATAAATGATTTGAGGGATTCACTTTGACATCGCCGGTATAAGCGAGGAAGTAGCGCGTCTCGAGGAAGAAAGCGCACAGCCTGATTTCTGGGACAATATGGAAAACTCACAGAAGGTTTTGCAGAAAACGAAACAGCTAAAAGACAAAATCGATGCGTTTGAAAGCCTTAAATCAAAATGGGAGGACACGCTTGTTTTAATTGACCTTGCCAATGAGGAAAACGACGAGAGTATGCTGCCAGACGTCACACAGGCTGCGGAGGAAATTGAGGCGGAAATTGAGAAAATGACGCTTGAAACCCTGCTCAGCGGTAATTACGACAAAAACAACGTAATCATGACATTCCATGCCGGGGCGGGCGGTACGGAAGCGCAGGACTGGTGTGAAATGCTGATACGCATGTACCAGATGTGGGCGCAGAAAAACGGTTTTACTTATACGGTGCTTGACTCTCTGCCGGGCGATGAGGCGGGAATAAAGAGCTGTACAATAGAGATTGACGGTACGAACGCTTACGGTTATCTTAAAGCGGAAAAGGGTGTGCACCGCCTGGTGCGTATATCGCCGTTTAACTCGGCCGGTAAGCGTATGACGTCGTTCGCGTCAATAGAAGTTATGCCCGAGCTTGATGACGACGTGGAAATAGACATACGTCCCGAGGATATAAAAATGGAGGCGTTCCGCGCAAGCGGCGCGGGCGGGCAGCATATTAATAAGACCAGCTCCGCGGTGCGTCTTACACATATACCGACAGGTATTATCGCGTCCTGTCAGACTCAGCGTTCGCAGTTCCAGAACAGGGATTACGCTATGAAGATGCTGAAAGCAAAGCTTGTGGAGCTTGCAGAACAGCAGCAGAAAGAAAAAATCGCCGATATACAGGGAACGCAGATGGATAACGGCTGGGGAAGCCAAATACGGTCGTATGTGTTTCAGCCGTACACCATGGTAAAGGATCTCAGAACGGGTTTTGAAATGGGTAATATCGGCGCTGTTATGGATGGTGATCTGAACGGATTTATTAACGCTTATCTAAAAGCCGCAAGTCTCGGTACACTGAAAAAGTAAGCAGAAACCGCAGATACTTAAAAAATTATATTTTAATATAGTTTAAAAGTAATAATTAATTATTGACAATCCCAAATAAATGTAATATAATTATCATTAACAATTAAAGACTATGACGGAGACAGTAAGCTTTGCTGAAAGCAGAGAGCGAGCCGCGGATAGTGTGAGCGCGGCGGTAAGTATGCATGGCTGAATATCACTCCCGAGTTGCGCACCGAAAGGAATAGATGTCATTACGTACTCTGCCTATTAGACTGCGACGGCTTTCCACCGTAAAAGGGAACGCATATGTTAGTATGACGAGTGGTACAACGAAACTTTTAGCTTTCGTCTTGTTATGCAGGACGAGAGCTTTTTATTTTTATAGAAAGGAATGAATATACAAATGTACGAAAAGGTTTCACCAAATCTGAATTTTGTTGAACGGGAAAAGAAAACGGAAAAATTCTGGAATGATCACGGGATTTTTCAGAAAAGTATTGACTCGCGCGCTGAAAGCGAGGTCTATACTTTTTATGACGGTCCCCCTACCGCAAACGGTAAGCCGCATATCGGCCATGTTTTGACGCGCGTAATCAAGGATATGATACCGCGTTACCGTACAATGAAGGGGTATAAGGTGCTGCGCAAGGCCGGCTGGGACACGCACGGTCTGCCGGTCGAGCTTGAGGTTGAGAAAAAGCTCGGTCTTGACGGCAAGGAGCAGATCGAGGAATACGGTCTTGAGCCGTTTATTAAAGAATGTAAGGAAAGCGTATGGAAATACAAGGGCATGTGGGAGGATTTCTCCGGCACTGTCGGCTTCTGGGCTGATATGGATGATCCGTATGTAACCTATGACAATAACTTTATTGAGTCCGAATGGTGGGCTCTGAAAAAAATATGGGAAAAAGGTCTTTTGTATAAGGGACATAAAATTGTCCCGTACTGTCCGCGCTGCGGCACTCCGCTTTCATCTCATGAGGTGGCTCAGGGCTATAAGGACGTAAAAGAACGCTCGGCAACAGCGAAGTTTATAGTAAACGGCGAGGAAAACACATACTTTCTCGCATGGACTACAACGCCGTGGACACTTCCGTCAAATGTGGCTCTATGTGTAAACCCAAATGAGACGTATGTGAAAATTCAGGTCGGAGACGAGAAGTACATTTTAGCAGAGGCTCTTGTCGACGCTAATATTGAGGAAGAATATACCGTTCTGGAAAAGTATGTCGGTACTGATCTTGAATATAAGGAATATACACCGCTTTTCGATTTTGCGAAGCCTGATAAAAAATGTTATTTTGTCACTTGTGATAATTACGTAACGCTTACCGATGGTACAGGTATTGTTCACATTGCTCCGGCGTTTGGCGAGGACGACGCCAATGTCGGACGAAAGTATAATCTGCCGTTCGTTCAGCTTGTTGACGGTAAGGGTGAGATGACGGAGGAAACGCCATGGGCGGGCACATTCTGCAAGGACGCCGACAAGGAGGTGTTTAAGGCTCTTGACGAAAAGGGACTGCTGTTTAACGCTCCTAAGTTTGAGCATAGCTATCCGTTCTGTTGGAGATGTGACACCCCGCTTATATACTATGCGCGTGACACATGGTTCATAAAAATGACGGACGTCAAGGACGATCTTATCAGAAATAATAATACAATTAACTGGATTCCTAAAACTATAGGCGAGGGACGCTTCGGCGCATGGCTTGAGAATGTTCAGGATTGGGGCATAAGCCGTAACCGTTACTGGGGTACTCCGCTTAATATATGGGAATGTGAATGCGGCCACAGACATGCTATCGGTTCAATTGAAGAGCTTAAAGAGATGTCGGATAACTGTCCTGACGATATTGAACTGCACCGTCCGTTTATTGATGATGTGACTGTTAAATGTACTGAGTGCGGAAAGGAAATGCATAGAGTACCCGAGGTTATAGACTGTTGGTTTGACAGCGGAGCAATGCCGTTTGCGCAATGGCACTATCCGTTTGAGAATAAGGAAATATTTGAAGAAAACTTCCCCGCGGATTTCATAAGTGAGGCGGTAGACCAGACAAGGGGCTGGTTCTATTCTCTGCTTGCAGAGTCGACTCTTATTTTCAATAAGGCTCCTTATAAAAATGTAATTGTTCTCGGTCATGTTCAGGATGAAAACGGTCAGAAAATGAGCAAGTCAAAGGGCAACGCGGTTGATCCGTTCGATGCTCTCGAAAAGCACGGAGCGGATGCCATACGCTGGTATTTCTATGCAAACAGTGCGCCGTGGCTTCCAAACCGTTTCCATGACGGCGCGGTAAGTGAGGGACAGCGTAAATTTATGGGCACACTCTGGAACACATACGCGTTCTTTGTGTTGTACGCAAACATAGATAATTTTGACGCGACAAAGTATACGCTCGAATACGACAAGTTGTCGGTAATGGATAAATGGTTACTTTCAAAGCTGAATACGCTTGTGAAAACAGTTGATGATAATCTTGCGAATTATAAAATTACCGAAACGGCAAGAGCGCTTGACAGCTTTGTTGACGAGCTTTCCAACTGGTATGTAAGACGTTCGAGAACCCGTTTCTGGGTTAAGGAAATGATGCAAGATAAGATCAACGCGTATATGACATTGTATACGGCTCTTGTAATTCTCTGCAAGGCCGCCGCGCCGATGATTCCGTTTATGACGGAAGATATATATCAGAACCTTGTAAGAAGCATTGACAAGAAGGCGCCTGAAAGTATTCATTTGTGCGATTTCCCTGAGTATGATGAAAAGCTTATAGACAAGGAGCTTGAAAAGAATATGGACGAGGTTCTGTCTATAGTCGTGCTCGGACGCGCGTGCCGCAACACGGCTAATATAAAGAACCGTCAGCCGATAGGCACAATATATGTTAAAGCCAACTCGGCTCTCGGTGAGTATTACGTTGATATAATTGAGGAGGAGCTTAACGTCAAGGAGGTTAAGTTTACCGACGATGTGGCAGACTTTACCTCATACAGTTTCAAGCCTCAGCTAAAGACGCTCGGCAGACGTTTTGGCAAAAATATCAACGCTGTAAGAGAAATTCTGGCGGATATTGACGGAAATAAGGCTATGTCGGAAATAAAGGAAACGGGTTCGCTGAAAATTGCCGTTGACGGCAAAGAAGAGCTGCTAAGTGAAGAAGACTTGCTTATTGAAACGGCGCAGACTGAGGGCTTTGAGTCGAACAGTGATTACGGTATCACAGTAGTGCTTGACACAAATCTTTCTGATGAATTGATTGAGGAGGGATTTGTGCGTGAGATAATCTCAAAAATCCAGACTATGAGAAAAGACTCTGATTTTGAGGTTATGGATCATATCAAGGTAAGCTGTCAGGGCAGCGGTAAAATTGCGGATATTATTACAAAAAATGCTGATGTGATTAAGGATGAAACATTGGCGGATGAGATTGACACGTCAAGCGCGGACGGCAATACAAAAGAATGGAATATTAACGGCGAAAATGTAACTCTCGGCGTTAAGAAGTTATAAAAAATACGGCTCTGTATTGATACGCACCAAAAAGTATCTGATTTTTGGGGGTGCATATCATATTAGCAGAGCCGTATTTTTATTGGCTGCTAAAAAGTTTATTTGACAGAAATTTATATACGCTATATAATTAATGAACAATATATGATAATTAGGTAGGTAATAAAATGATACATATTTATTGCGGAGACGGTAAGGGCAAAACAAGCGCGGCAACGGGACTTGCTCTAAGAATGGCGGGGTATGGTAAAAAAATATTGTTTATTCAGTTTCTGAAAGGCTCATATACCGGAGAGCTTGAGATTTTCAAAGAAATTAAGAATATAAAGATTATGCGCTGTGACAGGGAATACGGCTTCACGGAAGAAATGACCGATAAAGATAAAAGTGAAATTATAAAATGTCATAATCAAAATCTTATGTACGCGCTCGAAAATATGAACGCCTTTGATATGATTGTGCTGGATGAAATCTGCGCGGCGTGCAACTACCGGCTGGCTGAAAAGGATACGGTTATAACGCTTATGGAAAGATATAGCGGGGAGCTTGTTCTTACGGGGCGCGGCCCTGATAAATTATTTGCCGAAAAAGCCGATTATATAAGTGAGATAAAAAAGATAAAACATCCGTTTGATAAGGGGATTATCGCGCGTGAAGGCATTGAATATTAATATAAATAGAAAATTGTAAAATTAGCAAAAAATGCTTGACAATATAAGAAAAAATCTATATAATAGATGAGGTGTCTATTTTTAAACAGGAATAAAGCCGGCTGATTGGGGCCGGGCAGTAAGCGGAGGAGGTGCTGTAGAAATGAAAATGACTTATCAACCGAAAAAGCGTCAGAGAGCTAAAGAACACGGTTTCAGAAAGAGAATGTCTACTAAGTCAGGCAGAAAAATTCTGGCAGGCAGAAGACAGAGAGGCAGAAAGAAGCTGTCTGCATAATATATGAAAGGCTTAGGCAGGAAGTGAGGAGGACTCTTTGCTTGTTGCCTTTTTTCATAACATGGAGTTTTAGATGAAAAATACTCAGAGCTTAAAGCTTAACAGAGATTTCAGACGCGCATACAAAGGCGAGAGCTTTGTCGGCGGATATACTGTGGTGTATATGCGTAAGAATAAATATTCATTTAACCGCCTTGGGCTGACTGTCAGCAAGAGTACGGGAAAAGCTGTGATACGAAACCGTCTGAAAAGACTTATGCGTGAAAGCTATCGTCTTATGGAGGATGAGCTTGACAGTGGTTATGATTTTATTATCGTTGCGCGTGCCAGAGCGGTGGGAAAAACTTTTTGTCAGATACGCCAGGATATTGCGTACGCTATGAAAAAGCTTGGTATTATTGGAAATATGCGGCTCTGAAAGGGACTTAACAATGAAAAAAATATTGATCTTTTTGATTGATTTTTACAGACACCATATTTCACCGTATAAGGGCGGGGCATGCTGCCGGTTTATCCCTACCTGCTCACAATACGCCCGCGAGGCTATTGAAAAATACGGGGCGGTAAGGGGAGGCTGCCTTGCGGCAAGACGGCTGCTTAAATGTCATCCGTTTCACAAGGGGGGCTATGATCCTGTACCTGATAAATACAAAGGCGGCAGAGAGGAAAAATAAGACATATGTTTGATTATATTATAACACGGCCGATGGGTTTTATTATTGAGAATATCTACAAGCTTGTCTCAAACTACGGTCTGGCGATAATTATATTTACAGTTATTATTAAGCTGATATTAATTCCGCTTAATATCCGATCGCAGAAGGCGATGAAGAAGCAGCAGAAAATTCAGCCGGTACTGGCTGAACTTCAGCAGAAATATGCTAATGATCAGCAAAAGCTTCAGCGTGAGATGACGAAGCTGTACAAGGAAAATAATATAAGCATGACAGGCGGCTGTCTGCCTATGCTTGTACAGATGCCTATACTTGTAGGTCTGTATCAGGTTATACAGAAGCCTATATCATATCTTGTCGGAGTCACCTCCGATATGTGGAATACAGCTCCGTTTATAAACGAGGTAATCCGATTGCAGAATGCTATGGTTGATCTTGGCCGCAATATAGGCAATCTTGCGAGTATGTCAATGCAGCAGCTTGCGGATAACTCTCAAATTCAGCTTTCAAAATGGGCTGAAATGATAGGAACAAGCGGAACTGCGCTTGAGGGTGTGGCAGACGTGCATCCGTGGATACTTAATTTTAATTTTCTTGGACTTGATCTTTCAAACGCTCCGTCAGCGGCGTTTAATTATATAATGCGTCTGGATTTTTCAAACTGGAGCATTGTCGCGTTGCTTATAATTCCGGTTCTGGCGGTTGTCGCGTCTGTAGTGTCCATGAAACTTACTCAGGCGCAGTCGGGACAGAATAATAACGATAACGGACAAGCGGCGCAGATGTCAAAATCAATGGGACTTATGATGCCTGTAATGACGGCATTTTTTACGGTTACACTGCCGGCAGGTTTGGGACTTTATTGGATCATCAGTTCGCTAACACAGATTTTGCAGCAATTACTAACAAATCTATATTTGGATAAGAAAGGGGAGGACGTAGTTGTCAAAATTCCTGAAAAACAGCAAAAGCATAGAAAAAAGCGCAAAAAATAAAGAAACAGCAATAGAGGCCGCGATTAACGAGCTTGGAGTAACGCGTGATAAGGCTGATATTGAGGTGCTTGATGAAGGCTCGAAAGGCTTTCTCGGATTGGGCGCGAGAGACGCGCGCGTGAGGGTTACTGTAAAGCCTGAATTTATGAAGGAGGCAACAGTTTCGCAGCCTGCCGCAAAACAAAAGGCAAAGGCCGCTTCTGATATTACAGTAGTCAACGCTGAAAAAACAAAACCGGCGGCGAAAGCAAAAAAGAAGTCGGAAAACGGCGTTGAAGCTGACGCGAGAAAGTTTTTGTCGGATATATTCGGCGCTATGAATATTGATGTGAATATTGATATAAAAATGGATGACAATCAGTCAATGATGATTGATCTTGAGGGTGATAATATGGGTATTGTTATCGGTAAGAGAGGCGATACGCTTGACAGCCTTCAATATCTTACATCGCTTGTTGTAAACCAGTACAGTGATGATTATATCAAGGTTACGATTGATACTGAGAATTACAGAGAAAAGCGTATGGACGCGCTTCTTGCTCTTTCGTCCCGTCTTGCTGATAAGGTGACAAGAACCGGTAAAAAGTTTACTTTGGAACCAATGAACCCTTATGAAAGACGTATTATTCATTCAAATCTTCAAGACAGTGAAACTGTTTCGACATATTCTATAGGCAGTGAGCCGTACAGAAAGGTTGTAATCGCGCCGAAAAACACAAAGCCGTATAAAAAGGACGGATATAAAAAGAGAAATCAGCGATCGGAAAAGTCTGACAATACTGTTGCGGAAAAGACCGGATCAAGTTATACGACAACGTATAAGGCAGATTTTAAACCGCCTCAGCGCAAGGCTGAATATAAAAATTTTGAAGATTATCTTGCAGGTCACAGTGACGAGTTTGAAAACGAGGAAGAATAAAATCAAAAGACATCCCATTAAGGGATGTCTTTTGATTTTATATTGAATAAATATTAATGATATTTCGCATAATAAAACAAAAAACGAAAGGCGGATTATTATGCTGAGAGGAAAAATAGTAATAATAGGCGCGGGGTTTGTGGGTTCAACCTGCGCGTATACAATTATGCTTGACGGATTTTTTCAGGAAATAGTGCTTATCGATTTAAATAAGGACAAGGCAGAGGGAGACGCGTTGGATATGGCGCACGGGGTATCGCTGCGCAAGCCGGTAAGTGTATACAGCGGTGATTACAAGGATTGTAAAGAGGCGGATATAGTTGTAATTACGGCAGGTGTTAATCAGAAGGTCGGGGAAACACGTATTGATCTTTTAAAGCGTAACGCGGATATTTTCAGGGATATTGTGGGAAATGTTATGAAATATGCGCCTGATGATGTCATATTGCTTACAGTTTCAAATCCTGTCGATATACTGACGTATATTACGTATAAGTTATCGGGGCTTCCTAAACACCGTGTAATCGGTTCGGGAACGGTACTTGACACATCGCGTCTGAAATATCTGATGAGCCGTCATACGGGCGTCGACGCGCGATCGTGTCATACGTATATTATAGGAGAACACGGAGACAGCGAGGTGGCCGCGTGGAGCGTGACCAATATCGCGGGCATGGATATGCATAAGTTTTTTGAAAACTACGGCAAATGCACGGATGAAGATCTGGACAGAATGTATAATGAGGTTAAAAATTCTGCTTACGGCATTATAGAAAAAAAGGGCGCAACCTATTATGCTATTGCTGTGGCTGTAGCTCGTATTGTTGAATGTATTGCCGGTTCGGAAAATTCAGTGCTTACTGTTTCAAGTATTCTTGACGGCGAGTATGGCGTCAAGGATATTGCGCTCAGTGTGCCTGTACAGCTTTCGGGAGAAGGGGTTGAACGCGTTTTGGACGTGCCTTTTAATGAAAATGAATTGCGCGGACTCAGAAGCAGCGCTGAGACGCTTAAGGAAAGTTTGAAGTCTATAGGCTTTTAATAAAACAGGAGCGGCTTTATTATAAACCGCTCCTGTTTGAAAATATAATATTTTGGAAAAAATTTAAGTTTTTTTAACAAAAACTATTGTAAATTTATAAATTTATGATATAATAGATAAGTATTTATGATTTACTTTGGAGATAAAGGAGGTTTGTTCCATGCAGACTCTATTTGTGGTATTGCATTTGATAGTTACGCTTATACTTATTGTTGTAGTTATGGCTCAGGAGGGTAAGGATCCCGGTATGAGAGGTATTCAGGGTGCTTCTTCCGACATGGGTGACTCGTTCTTTAAGAAGAACGGAGGAACCACAAAAGAAGCGATGTTTACTAAGCTTACTACTACAGTTGCTATTTTGTTCCTTATAACGACAATGGCGCTTGTAATACTGAAATAAAGCTTTTGGTGTTAAACTGAAAAAAATATAAAGGAGCTGATTATCCAGCTCCTTTTTTGTGTTAAAGCGTAATAAGAACCTCGTCAAGCGAGCGCTTGGGAACGTTGATTGACCCGTCGCTGCTCTCAAAATATTTTACGCTGTCTGTCATGTCTACCATGCGGCTATTCTGCATTGGATAGCCGAGCGCAAGCAGATACACAATGTCAAAATTATCCGGAGCGCATAGCGTTTTCTTTATCAAATCTCGGTTAATTGCTCCAAGCCAGCAGCTTCCCAGTCCCATTTCTACAGCTTCAAGCATCATGGTTGTAATAGCCGCGCCTGCTTCCACCTCGAAGCCTCCGTTTGGTTTTATATTTTTATCACCGAGCACAACTATATATGCGGTAGGACGCTCATTTTCACGCGGCGCTCCGTCAGATAACGCCCCGGCCCATTTAGTAAAAGGGTAGAGCTTTTTTAACATTTGCTCATCGTCAATTATTGTAAATTTTAAAGGCTGAAGATTTGCCCCGTATGCGGCTACTCTGGCACAGTCAACGAGCTTTATAAGTTGTTCCCGCTCAATGTGTTTTTGCTCGAATTTTCGTATGGTTCGTCTCTGCATTATCGCGTCATATACATTCATTTTATTATTCTCTCCTTTTATTGATATAGTTATTTTATCATATATTTTTAGATTTTTCAATTTTAAATTGTATATTACTTTACAGACGGCAAAAATTTTTATATAATAGAAACGTAAGAATTTATGTGTAGTGTTTTTCTGTACTGATATAACGCAAAATGAACGGTATTATACATACGGAGGGGGATTAAGATGAGCGCACCGTTATATGAACGGCTTTTAAGTTACGCCGCGCAAAACAGAATATCTTTTGCGATGCCGGGGCATAAAAACGGCCGCGGACTGAACAAGAATTTAATGTCCCTTGATGTCACTGAGCTTGAGTCCACAGAAAATCTGCACCATTGCGGCAGATATGTTCATGAGGCGCGTGAGCTTTTGTCGCATCTTTACGGCAGCGATAAAAGTTATATACTGACAGGAGGATCGAATGCCGCCATTCAGTCTATGATATGCGCCGGAGTGAGGAGCGGCGGCACACTGCTTGCGGGAAGCGACTGTCACATGAGCGTTATAAATACTTGCGCGCTGATAGGAATAAACATAAAATTTTTCCCTAAAGATATCAATGATTTTAGTGTCCCTGATGGCGTAGGGACACTAAAACAGTATTTGACAGATGATATTGACGCTGTGATTGTAACCTCACCCAATTATTACGGAATATGCTCGGATATAAAGAAAATTGCGTGGGAATGTCATAATAGAAATATACCTCTTCTTGTGGACGAAGCGCACGGAGCACATTTTGTTTCTGACAGCCGTTTTCCCGAAACTGCGGTTAAATATGCTGACACGGTATGTCATAGCGCGCATAAGACTTTAAATGCCATGAACGGCGCGGCGTATCTGCATGTAAACGGTACACTTGTAAATCGTGACAGACTGGAAAAGGCTTTGTGTATGTTTCAGTCGTCAAGCCCCTCATATGTTATAGCAGCTTCGGCTGATATTGCGCGTGAGGAGCTTGAAAGAAAAAATATGTGGGACAGAACAATAAAGCTTTGTATGATATTCAGAGAAAGAATGAAAAAAATGGCTATGCGTGTTCTTGACAATGACGACGTTACGCGTATTGTTCTTAATTTTTCCGATTATAATATTAGCGCTTTGGAGATTGAGCGTATATTGAGTAAAAACGGAATAGATATTGAAATGGCGGATTTGTTTAATATTGTTTTAATTGTCACACCGTCTAATACTGAAAATGATATAGAAGTATTCTGCAATGTGATTGCGGATATGATTAAAAATATACCGAAAGCGAAAATAAAGCGGGAGATTGTTATGCCGCCTTATTGCGGTGAAATACTGTCTCCGAGGAAAGCTTTTTTTGCGGAGAATGAAAAGGTTCTTTTGCCGGAGGCGCTCGGACGCGTTTCGTGCGGTACTGTTGTTCCTTATCCTCCCGGTATTCCGGTGATATACACGGGTGAGACAATAAAGAAAGAGCACATTGAATACATAGAAAAAATACAGAGAGTGGGCGGAGAAATTACAGGGATAGATGAAGGCGTAATTACAGCGGTAAAAACTTTTGAATAGTTTTGTGAAAGGAATGGACAGCGAAATGAGTGAAATAATTACGGTTACAGGCAAAGTTGAAGAAATAGTATATTCCAATGAAGATAATGGATATACCGTTTGCTGTATAGACAGTGACGAGGAGGGGATTTTCATTGCTACGGGATATATGCCGTTTATTTCTGACGGAGAAAGCGTCGCGCTTTCAGGCGGATGGGTAACGCATCCTGATTATGGAGAGCAGTTTAAGGCGGAATACTGTGAGACTATTATGCCTACCGACGAGGAGGCAATTACGCGTTATCTCTCATCGGGAATAATTCCCGGGATACGAGAGGCAACCGCTAAAAAGCTGGTTCAGTATTTTGGCTGTGATACTCTTAATATTATGCTGTCCGATCCTGAAAGACTGTCGGAGATAAAAGGCGTGAGTAAAGACAGGGCTAAAAAAATAGGAGAAGAATTCGCCCGCCGTCAGTCTATGCAGAATATTGTCATGTTTTTGCAGCAGTACAGTATTTCCGCAAACATGGCTGTGAAAATACACGGCGTGCTTGGCGCGGGGGCGGTGGATATGATAAAGAAAAATCCGTATATTCTCTCGGATATGGTGGACGGTATTACATTTAAAACGGCTGATACGATAGCGTTTAACATGGGTATACCGAAAAACAGTATAAGCAGAATTCGCGCGGGTATTAAGTATATATTGCGTGACGCTGCATATACTCAAGGGCATGTATTTATGCCGAAAACAGTGCTCATTGAGCATGCGGTGTATACTTTGACAATTGAGGAGCATGAGGCGGAGGCGGCAGTGTCGGAGCTTCTTGCCGATAAGGAAATTTTTCGCGATATTGTTGAATTGGACGAGGTTTTTTATTTGTATGATTATTACGAGTCGGAATATTACATAGCCCGCAGACTTATAGCCATGTCCCGGAATGAGCAAAAATTTACTATGACGGAGACACAGGCGGAAAAGGCGATTGACGCGCTGGAAAAAAAGACGGAACTGTGTCTGGCGTCTGAACAGCGCAACGCTGTTGTTACAGCGTTGTCTGAAGGCTGCATGGTGCTTACAGGAGGTCCGGGCACAGGTAAAACGACTACTATAAACACAATAATAGAGTTACTTGAGGATTTAAAGCTGTCAGTGGCTCTTGCGGCGCCGACAGGACGCGCCGCAAAACGTATGAGTCAGGTGACGGGCTGTGAGGCGAAAACAATACATCGTCTTCTGGGGACGCAGCTCAATTCAAAGGGACGCAGTGTGTTCGCGCATAATGAGGAGCATCCGCTTACGGCGGATGTGATTATTCTTGACGAGGTTAGTATGATTGATATAAGTCTTATGGCGTCTTTTCTCAGAGCCGTCAAATACGGGGCGAAGGTTATACTTGCGGGGGACGCGGATCAGCTGCCGTCTGTCGGACCGGGGAATATTATTCGTGATATTATAGAAAGCAAAACTATTCCCGTTATACAGCTGAATAAAATTTTTCGTCAAGCGGAGGAAAGTCTTATTATTGTAAACGCGCATAAGATTAATCATGGTGAACTGCCGGACTTGTCGGCTAAATCCAGCGATTTCTTTTTTCTCCGCAGACATACGCCGCGGGAGGCGGCATATACTGTTATGGATTTGTTTAAAAACCGTTTGCCTAAAAGCTACGGCGTTAATCCCGTATCATCAATACAGGTGTTATCGCCGACGAAAAAGGGAATTGCCGGCACGGTGGCGCTAAACAAGATGCTTCAGTCGCACATCAATCCGTATGATGAGCTGCGTCCGCAGTATGTTTACGGAAATACGGTGTTTCGTGTCGGTGATAAAGTCATGCAGACGAAAAATAATTACGATATTCCGTATTCGCGTGAGAACGGAGAGGACGGAATGGGCATTTTTAACGGAGACATGGGTATTGTTGAAGCCGTGCATACGCGCGATAAATATATGCGCGTTGTGTTTGACGAGGATAAGCTGGTGGAATATCCGTTTGCAAATCTCGATGAGCTTGATCTCGCCTATGCGATAACGGTGCATAAGAGTCAGGGCAGTGAATTCCCGATTGTTATTATGCCTGTGTGTTCTTTTATACCGATGCTTATGAGCAGAAATCTTTTTTACACCGCGGTTACGCGAGCCAGAGATATGGTTGTGCTTGTGGGCAGTGAGAAAACAATCAGTAATATGACAAATAACAATCAGTTTCACAGGCGTTTCACGGGACTATGTGAAAAGATGATTTCGGTTCAAAGATTTATTGAAATGAACGGATGACGTTGTTATGACAAGTTTCCGTTTTGTAAAAACAGTGATTTTATAGTTAATATTAAATTTTTTTGAATTTTTTATATAAAGGGTATACTAAACGCGGAAATTTTGTTATACTAAAGACAGTGTAAAAATAATCGGCCGGATTTGTTTTAAATTTTATTACGCGGAGGATAGTTGGCAGTATGGAAAATAATTATGAAAAACGGGAAAGAGTAATACTTGCCGGAGTACACCGCGGTATGCGCGACACACTGTGGGACACGACGGAGGAGTCAATAAGAGAGCTTGGTTTTCTTGCCGACACTGCGGGCGGAGTTGTTGTAGGGGAAATGATACAGAACAGGCCTGATATAGAAAACGCGACATATATGGGTGAGGGCAAACTGGAGGAACTAAAGAATGCCGTATCGGATCTTGAAGCGGACATGGTTGTTTTTGATGATGAGCTTTCGCCAATGCAGACGCGCAACATAACCGATTTTCTCGGAGTTAAGGTGCTTGACCGTTCTATGCTTATATTGGATATATTCGCAATGCGCGCGAGAAGCGGCGAGGGTAAATTACAGGTAGAGCTTGCTCAACTGAAATATCGTCTGCCGAGACTGCGCGGTTTCGGCGCGGAAATGAGCCGTACAGGCGCGGGTATTGGTACGAGAGGACCGGGTGAAACTCGTCTTGAAAGTGATAGGCGGCATATTCACAGGAGAATAGGCGCGTTGGAAGCGGAGATAAAAGAACTTAAAAAACATAGAGGACTTATAAGAGACAGACGGAAAAAAGACGGCGTGATTACGGCGGCGCTTGTCGGGTATACAAACGCGGGTAAATCAACGCTTTTAAATACCTTGACGGACGCGCAGGTATTCGCGGAGGATAAGCTGTTTGCCACGCTTGATCCGACGTCGCGCGCGATTACTCTTGATGATAACAGAAGAATACTGCTTGTGGATACGGTCGGTTTTATAAGGAAGCTGCCTCATCATCTTATTGAGGCGTTTAAATCAACGCTGGAAGAGGCCGTTGTGGCTGATATACTGCTGCATGTTATAGACGCGTCGTGCCCGGAAATGGATAATCAGATGACGGTTGTTACTCAGGTGTTGTCAGATATAGGCGCGTCAGGCAAACCGGTTATTAACGTCTTTAACAAATGCGACAGACTTGATATGTATCCATCGGCAGACGGATGTCAGAATATATATATAAGCGCGAAGCAGCGTAAAAATATAGATAAGCTGATAGAAGCTGTCGCGGATACCGCTCCCGGCAGAAAACAGCGTGTGACGGCATGTATTCCATACAGCGAGGGCGCGCTTGTGAATGAGCTGCATGAAACTCAGAAGGTTATTTCAGAGGAATACGGCGATAACGGCACCGTCATGGAGCTTATGGTGGACGCTCGTATGTATGATAGAATAAGGGAATATGTGGGGAGTGTGTGATGTCAAAAAAAGACGTATACAAAACCGTAAAGGAGCAGTCAAGGTCGCTGCTTGTAGAGAAAAAGTCTAAATTTATCGCTAATGTGAAGCCTGTGGATAACGAGGAGGAAGCGCTTGAATTTCTCGCTCAAATGCGCTCTGAGTATTCCGATGCGACACATAATGTTTATGCGTATGTTATTGACGAGAATAATATCTTCCGCTACAGTGATGACGGAGAACCGTCGGGGACGGCGGGAATGCCTGTGCTCGACGCTGTACGAAAGGCGGGAATTGTCGATGTGATTGTTGTTGTCACGCGCTATTTCGGCGGGACGCTGCTCGGCACGGGCGGTCTTGTACATACATACGGAGCGTCGGCAAAGCAAGGACTTATAGAGTCAAAGATAGTAACAAGACAGCTTTGTGATATACTTTCGGTAAAGACAGATTATACGCTTCTCGGGAAAATGCAGCATGAAATCAAAGAGAGAGGATATTTGCTTTCGGATACGATTTATGAAGATTTGGTAACCTTTATAATATCCTGTCCGGTTGACATGACGGATAAGGTAATTGCGGATATTACTGATATGACAAATGCGGGAGCGCTTTGTGAGAAAATAGATAAAAAATATGTGGATGTGGAGGAAGTATAAGTATGAAAAAAATATTAGCGGTCATTAGCTCGGCTGTGCTGGCATTGGTGTTGGTTGGGGGAGGATACATAGCGGGACAAAAAAATCAGCTTAGCAGTATAACATCGGCTCTGCCGAGAGAGACTATTGAAAACACAGATGAAAAACATGAGAGGCCGGATGATAAAAAAGTATTGCCGCCTGTGGGCGCGCCGGATGTAGTTCAGCCTGAAAGAAATATAATAGAAAAGAATTCCGCCACCGCTATTCAGGAGGGATGGACAGAGGTTAAAAATATAAATCCGATTATGCCGGGAGATGAAAAGATGGAGGTTACGTTATCTACTTCTGCCGAAAAAGACACTGACGGAGAATTTTTATGGGACGACGGTAATCAGTGGGTGCTTGAAGTGAATGACGGCAAGGGAAACTATTATACGCTGTTAAATAAATATGTGCAGCTCGGTAAAGTGGACGTTATGGCGGGCGCGGACGAAAACGGAGAGTGCGTTATAACGGCGGTTATTTCTACCGGAAGCGGGCTTGTGGTAGAGAAATATACATACAACGGCAGCGCCTTTGAGGGACAGACCGTGTATAATTCGGGAGTTCTTAATGTAATGGGTTCAACATTTTAATATAAATAAAGGAGGAAAAATAAATGGAGATTAATTTGGATGCTTCAACATACGAAGGAGAGGTTTTGAAGTCAGATGTACCGGTGCTGGTGGATTTTTGGGCCGACTGGTGCGGACCGTGTAAAATGGTGGCTCCGGTAATCGCACAGCTTGCCGGTGAATTTGCCGGTAAGGTGAAAGTGTGTAAAGTTAATGTGGACAGCGAAAGCTCTCTTGCGGCGCAGAATGCAATCGTTTCAATACCTACGGTGATTTTGTTTGTGGACGGTAAACCGGTTAAAAAGCTTGTCGGCGCTCATTCCTTAGATGATTATGCCGATGTGATTGAGCAGTTTATCTGATCAAAATTCAAATAGCGTATATTTATTCGTATTGTTGAATAAATATACGCTATTTATTTTATTTTAAAACTTTTTCCTGAAAATACTTGCATTTTTATTCAATAAGTAGTATAATTATTAGCATATTTTAAATTGAAAGGGCGAATAATTGTGCTTGAAAAAATAATCCGTCTGGATAAAGAATATTATATGAATACATTCGGAGACAGGCTTCCCGTATATTTTGAAAGAGGCGAGGGCCTGAAACTGTTTGACGATAAGGGAAATGCGTACTATGATTTTCTCGGAGGAATTGCCGTCAATTCGCTTGGACACGGACACAAAACTTTCATTTCCGCTCTGAAAGCTCAGCTTGATAAGGTAATCCACACGTCAAGTCTTTATTACATAGAAAACCAGGCAAGACTGGCTCAGAAAATTGCGGAAAATACCTGCGCCGAAAGAGTGTTTTTTGCGAACAGCGGAGCGGAAGCTAACGAGGGCGCTTTCAAACTGGCAAAAATATATCATTATAAAAAAGGAAATGAAAGGTATGAGATTATTTCTCTTGACAAGTCGTTCCATGGCAGAACGCTTGCGGCGGTTGCGGCCACGGGACAGGAGAAATATCAGAAGCCTTACCATCCGCTGACACCGGGATTTAAACAGGTAAAACCAAATGATTTTGACGCTTTGCTTGAAGCTGTGACCGATAAGACGGCGGCAATTATGATAGAGCTGATACAAGGCGAGAGCGGAGTATATCCTATGGATAAGGAGTATGTGGAGAAACTCCGCGCATTGTGTGACGAGAAGGATATTGTGCTTATATTCGATGAGGTACAGACAGGAATGGGAAGAACGGGAAGACTGTTTGCTCATCAGCTTTACGGCGTCGAGCCTGATATATTTACTTCGGCAAAGGCGCTTGGAGGAGGTATTCCGATAGGCGCGGTATGCGCGTGTAAAAAGGTCTGCGACGCGTTTGAGCCGGGAGATCACGGAACCACGTTCGGCGGAAATCCGTTTGCGACATCGGCGGGACTGGCAGTGTTTGACATTTATGAAAAAGAGCGGCTTGTGGAAAACGCGGAAAAAATAGGAGCGTATTTCATTAACGTCCTGAATGCTCTGAAAGATAAGATGGCTGATAAAATTGTTGAAATAAGAGGCGCGGGTCTGCTTATAGGTATTCAGATAAAGGATGAAATCGCAAAAAATGTGTCCGCGCGTCTGTTTGAGGACGGTTTTCTTGTAAGTCTTTGCGGAGGAAACACGATAAGAATTGCTCCGCCGCTTATTATTAATGAAAATGACGTTGATTTATTTGTAAATGAATTGAAAAAAGTATTGGAGGAATGTTATAATGAAAGACTTAATTAGTTTGCATGATTTGACAGCTGATGAAGTGAAGGGACTTCTGGAGCTTGGAATAAAACTGAAAGCGGAACAGAAATCAGGAAAAGAGCATCATATTCTTAAAGGAAAAACTCTTGGTATGATTTTTACAAAGTCATCAACGCGTACAAGAGTTTCATTTGAGGTGGGTATGACCCAGCTTGGCGGTTATCCGCTGTTTCTTTCGTCAAATGATATTCAGCTCGGCAGGGGCGAGACGATTTATGACACCGCAAAGGTGCTGGAGAGAATGCTTGACGGCATTATGATAAGAACATACGCGCATCAGGATGTGATTGATCTGGCGGAATATGCTGATATTCCTGTTATTAATGCGCTGACGGATTTGTTGCATCCGTGTCAGGTGCTTGCGGATCTTATGACGGCGTATGAGCATAAGGGCAAACTGGAGGGACTGAAGCTGGCGTATATAGGCGACGGAAACAATATGGCTCACTCGCTTATGTACGGCTGCGCGAAAGCGGGACTTGACTGCGCGATTGCCGCTCCTGACAATTATCAGTGTGACGCTCAGGTGATCGCGAACGCTAAGGAGGACTTTAAAAAGTCGGGCAGAGAGCTTATTCTGACAAATGATCCTGTTGAGGCGATAAAGAACGCCGATATTGTGTATACAGACACATGGGTGTCAATGGGACAGGAGAAAGAAAAGGCCGAGCGTCAGAAAGTGTTTATGCCGTATCAGGTTAACGGCGGGCTGTTTGCTCATGCTGACAGCGAGGCTGTATTTATGCATTGTCTGCCCGCGTATAGAGGCTATGAGGTTACTGAGGAGATTATTGACGGACCGCACAGTGTGATTTTTGATGAAGCGGAAAATAGGCTTCATGCTCAGAAAGCGGTTATGGCGACGTTGATGGGTTAATTTAAAAAGAACAGATAAAAGGGAGAAATACAATGAATTCGGATTTTCAGTCATTGTTTCAGGTGCGTATGGCGGACTATGACGATATTCCCGCCATAATGAATATAACCCGTGAAGCGTTTGTGAAATATCAGCAGATGTCGGGAGTTGAAAACCTTGCCGCATTGGAAGAGTCATATAATGATGTTAAGCGTGATATAGATACCAAGGTTGTGCTTCTCGCGCTTTCTGACGGCGAGCCTGTCGGCAGTGTGCGCGTGGAGGTGTTTCCGGACAGGACGGCGTATCTGTCGCGCTTCGCGGTAAAGGTTACAAGTCAGAATAATGGTATAGGCAAATCAATTATGAATCTTGTCGATAAAATAATGATAAAAAAGGGTGTTACAGAAATGAGACTGCATACAGGCTCAAAGATAACATCGCTTATACGCTTTTATTACGGACGCGGTTTTTACATAGACTCTACCGATAAATCGCGCGGATATGTCCGTGCTCTGCTGGTAAAGGAGTATCGGGAAAAGGACTGCTGATTAAAAAAGTCATTCTGTGAAGAATGGCTTTTTTTGCAAAATAATATTTTTTGTGGTATAGTAATATAAAAAGGGGATTACATTATGAAAAAGAAAATATTTATGCTTGTATTTATGTCTGTAATGCTGGTATGCTCCTGCGCGTACGGTTTTTCGGATGTGAATAAAAACGATTGGTTTTATGAAAATGTAAAGGATATGACGGACAAGGGTTATCTTAGCGGATATGAGGACGGCTCGTTTCGTCCGTCGGGAATTATCACGAAGGCGGAGCTTGTAAGCGTGGTTTGCAGGATAAACTCTCTTGCGGAAAAGAGTTCTCAGATTTCTCACTGGGCAAGCAGTATGCTGCTTTCTGCTCTGGACGAGGGATATTATGACTGGGACGAAATTCCGCCCTCGGGTGAAACGTATGATGAGCCGATAACACGTCAGCTTGCGGTTAAAATCATCATGAAAGCGTTTTTACCCGATGAAAAAGGCGACTACAATTATGCGGCTGATAATATCAAAGATTTTTCTCAGGTTGATGGACGCTATTATGACAGCGTTATAGCGGCATACAGCAATGGAATTGTGTTTGGCGACGATAACGGTAATCTCAATCCCAAGGCTCATATGACACGCGCCGAAGCTTGCGCCGTAATTATGCGCGCGGCCAATAGAAAAGGTAATTTAAAACCGTATGAAACTCCTGAGGCTACAGAAGCGCCAAAGCCTGTAACGGTAAGAAAAGGCGGAGTGAGTGAGAATGGAAAGCTGCGCGTAGAAGGCACTCAGCTTGTAAATGAAAATGGGGAGCGCGTTGTATTGCATGGAATGTCGAGTCACGGATTGCAATGGTTTCCGGCGTTTGCGTCGGAAAGCGCGGTAAAAGTCACGGCAGACTACGGGGCAAATCTGTTTCGGTGCGCTATGTATACAGGCGAGGGAGGATATATAAGCAATCCTTCTGTTAAGGGAACGCTTATAAACGCGGTTGACAGCGCAATAAGGCAGGACATGTATGTTATAATCGACTGGCATATAC
The DNA here is from genome assembly GCA_910578235.1 of uncultured Clostridia bacterium. Classification (GTDB taxonomy): domain Bacteria; phylum Bacillota; class Clostridia; order UBA1381; family UBA1381; genus Hominilimicola. The sequence goes on from CAJTPP010000030.1 coordinate 24,888, forward strand.
TTTCTGACGGAAATCCTCTCATGTACGCGGATGAAGCGGCGGAATTTTTTGCGGAGATGTCGGAGAAATATGCAGACAATCCTGCTGTGATATATGAGATATGCAACGAGCCTAACGGCAATGTTTCATGGGCGGAGGACGTAAAGCCGTATGCGGAGAAAATTATTCCTGTTATACGTCACAACAGCGACGGTATAATACTTGTCGGGAGTCCGACATGGAGTCAGGATCTGCATGAGGCGGCGAAAAATCCTCTTGAAGCGGAGAATGTTATGTACACCTGTCATTTTTATGCGGGCACGCATACTGACTGGCTTAGACAGCGCATCATAGATTGCGGACTGCCTGTGTTTGTTTCGGAATGGGGAACAAGCGCGGCGGACGGTAACGGCGGTGTATATCTTGATGAAGCTAAAAAATGGATTGATTTTATGAATGAGCGCGGGATAAGCTGGGCAAACTGGTCTTTGTGCGACAAGAATGAAAGCTCGGCGGCTCTTGTAAGCGGCGCGGATATAAATGATGGTATAAGTGAAGGAGAGCTTACGGAAAGCGGTAAATTTGTATTTGAAAATTTTTGATGTTTAAAGACTGTTTAATGGTGGTATATATTATATACCTGATATATCTTAAAGAGAGGATGTGTGTATTTATGAAACTTGTTGTAACTATTGCGAGGAGCTATGGAAGCGGCGGTAAGGAAATCGGCAAGGAGCTTGCGAAAACGCTTGGTATAAATTATTACGGGCGGGAGATTTTTGAAATGTCGGGCGGCGGCGCCAATGACGGTGATGATGAAAGTATACACGCGTCTTCTTTGGATGAGGCGGATGTTATTTTTAAGCGGCAGGCTCAGACTATTAGTGAAATTGCGGAACGTGAAAGCTGTGTTATTGTGGGAAGATGCGCTGATTATGTACTGCGAGATATGAATAATGTTGTCACGGTATATCTGCACGCGCCGCTGCGTGACTGTATGCGCCGTGTAAGCCGTTTGTATGAGCTTAATCCCGAGGATGCGAAGAGTCTTATTCATTCGATGAATAAAACGAGGGGCGATTATTATCAGCATAATACAGGACGTATATGGTCAGATCCTACGCATTATGATTTGTGTATCAACACCTCGGGAATTAATACCGCGCAGTGTATCGAAATAATCAGAAATTATATTGATATGAAATTAGAGTAAATCAAAGGAGCTGCATAGCAGCTCCTTTGATTAGGCGTTTTGATGCCCCGGCGTTCTTTCTCTGAAAAGCAGACTTATGCACCGCAAGACCGACTATGATGTAAATAATTCTGCTTACAAGCGCGGCCTGACCTCCGAAAATTGAGGCTACAAGATCGAATTTAAACAGCCCTACAAGGAGCCAGTTTATCGCGCCGATAATTGTTATGATTAACGCAGTGTTATTCATTGCTATCTCTCCTTCATATAATATATTACGTTTTTAGTTTCGGCATATTAAAGAGTTTTAAACATAGTATTTTTTTCCAAATATATTCA
>CAJTPP010000031.1:0-5368 GCA_910578235.1 uncultured Clostridia bacterium
AACAGCCGCACCCACAACAAGACCTGTTGCCATGCCTTTCATAAAGCCTGAAATTTTATGCATTATCTCAACCCCCTTAATATATTTGACATTGTTATTATCTGAATTAATGTGATAATTAAACATGAAAATTAATGAGTATAATACCAAAAAATGAATGTAAAGAAAATTTAATGAAATAAAATATTGACGAATTGACGATAATAGTATATTATTAGATAATGAGGGTGGTGTATCTTGGGGATAGGATACTGGTGAAGAAAGGCTGAGGTAAGTTATGGCAAATATAAAACCATTCAGAGGATATAGATACAATACAGATAAAATTGTTAATGTCGGTTCGGTAGTGTCTCCGCCGTATTATAATATGTCGGAGGATGATAAAGACGCGCTTTATGAAAAGAGCGAGTATAATTCCGTGCGTCTTTTTTCCGGAAGAAAATATGATACGGATACAATTACCGATAATGCGTTTTCACGCGCAAAGCAGCTTCTTGACTCATGGATAGAGAATGATATTCTTATTCGTGACGCTGAGCCGGTGATATACATGTATGAGCAGACAATGACGATAGGCGGAATAACATATTCAAATACAAATTTTGTGGCTCTTGTGGAGCTTGAGGATATAGGAAGCGGAGTTATAATGCCTTGTGAAAAGTCGCACGAGGTTTCCATGTCGGACAGATATGAGTTGTTATCCGCGACAAATGCAGATATGAGCATGATAAGCTGTATATATATGGAGCAGGAAAAAGAATTATATAATCTTATGAATGAGCTTCGAGAGGAAAAACCTGACGCTGAGTTTTCTTCAGATGAAAATTTACAGCAGAAAATATGGAAAATTTCATATCAGCCCACGATAGATTTCATTGTGGATCATTTCAAGGATATGGCGCTTTATATTACTGATGGTCAGACGCGTTATGAGACATGCCTGAAATACAGAAACTATATGAAAGCCAACAATCCAAATCACACTGGCAACGAGCCGTATAACTATACAATGATGTCGCTGTCCAATTCAAAATCTGACGGTATTGTAGTGTTGCCGGTACACAGAGGAGTAAAGGCGCCAAAGACATTCAGCGAGGCGCGTTTTATAGCAAATTCACAGGATTATTTTAAAATTGAAAAAATAATTGTAGACTCTGGTGATGAGTCTCTTGTGGAAACGATGGTAAAGCAGATTATGACTGTAAAGCCGGAGACAAGAATTGCCGCATACTGCGGCGGTGATTATTTCTACCGTATGGTGCTTATGGATAATGATTATATTAAAAAAGAAGTATATCCTGAAATGTCTAAGGAATACTGCCGTCTTGATCTGGTATCATTAAATAAGTTGATTTTAGATGATGTTTTTCATATAACAGAGGAAAATTACGAAGAATATGTAACACCGACGAGAAGCTATAATTCATGTTATGAAGGTGTTCAAGATGGCAGTTATGATATTATGTTTATTATGAACCCTGTTCGGGTTGAACAAATAAAGAATATTACGGCCGTTGGTGAAAGATTGCCTGAAATGACAGTCAGCGTTTATCCTAAACCGTCAGTCGGCGTTATAATAAATGTCAAGGAAGACTAAAAAAAACTTGACAAGCAATGAATATTATGGTAAACTACCATAGTGACCGCATAGAATAGGTCTGTAAAAATCGGGCTGTATATTAGCTGATACCTATGATAGCGTGTCCTCATAAATATAAGAGGAGGTGTTTTATAATGTACGCAGTAATCGTAACAGGCGGTAAGCAGTATAAGGTTTCAGAGGGCGACACACTTTTTGTTGAGAAGCTTGAAGTGGAAGAAGGCGCAGCTGTAACATTTGATCAGGTACTTATGGCCGGTGAAGGCGAAAATGTAAAGGTTGGCGCGCCTACAGTGGATGGTGCGACTGTTGAGGCTAAGGTTCTTAAGAACGGTAAGTCTAAGAAGATTTATGTTTTCAAAATGAAGAGAAAGAAGAACGAGCGTAAGAAGAAAGGCCACAGACAGCCTTTCACAAAGGTGGAAATCACAAAGATTAACGCATAATTTACGCATATCTATTTTATATCAGAAACGAGGTGTTTTAAATGGCTCATAAGAAAGGTATGGGTAGTACAAAAAACGGCCGTGACAGTGAGTCTAAGAGACTTGGCGCAAAAAGAGCTGACGGACAGGCTGTTCTTGCGGGTAACATTCTTGTCAGACAGAGAGGAACAAAAATTCATCCGGGCAATAATGTTGGCAAGGGCAGTGACGATACATTGTTCGCGCTGATTGACGGCAGAGTTAAGTTTGAAAGAAAAGGCAGAGATAAGACACAGTGCAGTGTTTATGCTGACTAATGGATTTTGAATTTATAAAGCTGTTCTGAAATTATGTTTCAGAACAGCTTTTTTCATCTTAATAAAATATTAAGAAAATTATTAATAAAATCATAAGAATTACCTGTTATATTATTTTGTGAAGGGAGGGATTGTGTGAAGAATACGGTATTGATAGCAGATGATGACAAGGAAATAGTCGAGAGTGTATCAATATTTCTGAAAGCGGAGGGGTATGAGTCAGTAAAGGCGTATACAGGTCTTGAGGCACTTGACGCGCTTATGACAAAAGATATACAATTGATATTGCTTGATATTATGATGCCGGAGTTGGACGGGATACAGACGCTTATGAAAATACGTGAAAACAGAAATATTCCTGTAATACTTATAAGCGCAAAATCGGAGGACAGCGATAAAATTTTAGGGTTAAATATCGGTGCGGATGACTATGTGACAAAACCGTTTAATCCGTCGGAGCTGATGGCGCGCGTAAAATCACAGCTAAGACGATATACTCAGCTTGGAGCTATGGATCTTGTAAGAAGCAGAATAGAAATAGGAGGTCTTACGCTGGATACAGACTCAAAACTTGTATATGTAGACGGGGAGGAAACAAGACTTACACCGATAGAATATAAAATACTTGAGCTTTTGTGCAAAAATCCAAACAGGGTATTTTCAGCTGATGAAATCTATTCGAGAGTATGGAATGAGGAAGCGGCAGTGAATGACAATACAATAGCGGTTCATATTCGTCATATTCGCGAAAAAATTGAAATCAATCCAAAAGAACCGCAATATCTGAAAGTGGTTTGGGGAATTGGGTATAAAATTCAAAAGTAACGGAGGTAATTTTTATGAAAAAGGTAATATACAGTACGCCGCTGAAATTTTCGGCGGTTATATTGTGCGCTTTAGCTATGGCGGTAAGCTCATATATGGTAACATCAGGCTTTTTTAGAGAAGACAATGTGTATTTTTTCGAAAAATCATATAAGGACAGTCATTCGGCCGGTTCATTAATTAACAGTGAATTTGTGGCATTATCCAGAATGCTGGAGGATACAACAGATGAAAACGGCAGACTGCATCCTGAAAAGCTTGCGGGTATGCCGTCTGCTGATGAATGGGAATATTATATTAAGGTGAATGATAAAGAATATTCAAATGTTAAAAACCAAACTTATGCGAATTTTAAAAACAGTGAATTGTCAATGGGGGTAAGCGCTGATTTGAGTATTGGATACGGAACATCAGGAGAAGTGAAAAACAGAGAAAGCTTTGCGAATAATCGTGCAAGTTTTAACGGCTATTATTTTATTGATAGTCAGAAAGACAGCTATCAGCTTTGTGTCAGAATGGGAGAAAAAAACAAGACGGAACACAGCGCTCGGTGGGAAACAATGAAAGCGGCAGCGGATCATGCGGTAAAGATTGTGGTTGCATTATTTGCGTTTGCCGCCGCAATGCTTATATATCTTCTTTGCGTCACGGGCAAAAAGTATGGAAGTGACAAAATACAAATGATGCTTATAGATAAAATGTTTGTGGAAATAACGACAGCTTTGTTTTTGGGAATATTTATCGGAGGAGGAGCGTTAACGCTTCTCGGAGCGGCGTATTTTATCATAGATGAAAACATTTCAGTGGCCAATCAGCTTGCGGCTATGGCAATATTTGTTGTAGTGTCATTGTCTGTGCTGACGCTTCTGTCCCTTGTGCGTAATATGAAAAACGGTACTTTCCTGCAGCGTTCAATAATCGTAAAGGTGTGCAGATTTTTATGGAAGGCGGTAAAAACAGTTGTTGTATTTCTATGGAGTACTCTTGTAAGGCTATGTAAAGCGATTAGGCGGGGTATGTCGGAAGCAAAAAGGACTATATTGACAGTTTCGTCAAAGAATTTCAGCGGACGTTTTGTAGGGATTATCACAGCCGCGTTTGCGGTTGGAGTGTGTATATTGACAGTACTTTCATTGGCAAACGCGGCGTTTGTCGTGATCCTTATGATATTTGTTGGTGCGACGATTATATTTATAACAAGAAGACTTGTTGGATTTGAACGGATAAAAGAGGGGATAGAAAAAATAAAAAACGGTGATTTAAATCATAAGGTAGAGAATTGTCCGGACGGAGTTATCGGATCAATGGCCGAAAATATCAATTCAATTGGTGACGGACTGCAAAAATCACTTGAGAATGAGGTTAGAGCGGAGAGAATGAAATCTGAGCTTATAACAAATGTATCACATGACTTAAAAACACCTCTTACGTCAATAATAAATTATGCGGATTTGCTGTCAAAGGAAACACTCACGCCGCCTGAAGCCAATGACTATGTAAAGATTATAAAGCAAAAGGGTGAAAGGCTGAAGCAGCTGACAAATGATCTTTTTGATATATCAAAAGTACAGAGCGGAAATGAGGAATTTAAAATAGAAGACATTGATATTTGTCTGCTCATAAATCAGACGATGGCAGAACTTAATGAAAGAATACAGCAGTCCGGACTTGTATTTAAGGTATCATCAGAAGACAAAGAAATGTTTATTCACGCTGATGGAAGAAAAATGTCAAGAGTGTTTGAAAATCTTATTATTAATTGTGTGAAATATGCGATGAAAAATACACGGGTATATATCAATATATCATACGCGGAGTCAGATGTGACTGTAGAGATAAAGAATATTGCGGGATATGAAATGGATTTTGACGAAACGGAAATTTCCGAGAGGTTTGTGCGCGGAGACAGTTCGAGAAGCACTGAGGGAAGCGGTCTCGGGCTTGCGATTGTAAAAAGTTATGTTGAGGCTTGCGGAGGCTGTGTAGAGATTAAAAAAGACGGAGATTTATTTAAGGTTATATTGATATTTCCTAAATAAGTATTGACATACCCTCTGTTGGAATGATATGATAGCATATAAAGTGAAAAACAGTGTGTAAGTAGTCGGATCGGAGAAAAATATGTTTACAGATAAAGCAAAAATATTTATAAAGGCCGGTAATGGCGGAAATGGAGCAATTTCGTTTCATCGTGAAAAATA
>CAJTPP010000031.1:5383-6419 GCA_910578235.1 uncultured Clostridia bacterium
GACGGCGGTGACGGCGGCAAAGGCGGAAATGTTATATTCAAGGTTGAGCTTGGAATGACCACACTCATGGATTTTCGTTATAAGAGGAAATATGCCGCTCCAAGCGGTATGGATGGCGCCGGAAAACGTCAGAAGGGAAAAAAGGGAGACGATATTATTATAAAAGTCCCGCAGGGAACGATAGTTCGTGATGCTGAAAGTAACAGGCTTATAGCGGATTTGTCTGATCCGGATAAAGAGGTTGTGCTGGCAAGAGGCGGGAACGGAGGTTGGGGTAACGCTCATTTTGCTACAGCGGTAAGACAGACGCCGAATTTTGCGAAAAATGGTCAGGCGGGAGACGAAAGAGAAATTATTCTTGAATTAAAGCTGCTTGCGGATGTCGGGCTGGTTGGATTTCCCAATGTGGGAAAATCTACAATATTGTCAATGACTACAAAAGCTGATCCTAAGATTGCGAATTATCATTTTACGACTCTTGAACCCAATCTTGGAGTGGTTGATCTGGGAAGTGGAATGAGTTTTGTTCTTGCGGATATCCCGGGAATTATTGAAGGAGCAAGTGAGGGCGTGGGGCTGGGTCATGAGTTTTTGCGTCATATAGAACGTACGCGTATTCTTATACATGTTGTTGATGTGTCAGGAATAGAGGGAAGAAATCCGATAGAGGATTTCGATATAATAAACGATGAGCTTTCAAAGTATGATATGGCACTGGAGGAAAGACCTCAAATTGTCGCGGCAAATAAAACTGATATTATACAGAACGAGGAAATGTATGAGGCATTTCTTGAGGAAATGAAAAAGCGGGGTATAAATGTGTTTGAGATTTCCGCCGCGACAAATAAAGGTATAGATGCTCTTATGAGCAAGACTTATGGAGAACTAAGCAAGCTGCCTCCGATCGCGGTGTTTGAGCCTGAGATAGATATTGACGAGGAGGATTTTGTTTCAGACGATAAGGGTTATGAAATCAGCAGAGATAACGAAGCGTTTGTAATAACAGGTTCGTGGATTGAGGCTGTCGGAGGCAGTG
>CAJTPP010000031.1:6443-7400 GCA_910578235.1 uncultured Clostridia bacterium
ACGAGTCTTTACAGTATTTCCAGCGTGCGCTTCTTAATCGTGGTGTTATAGAAGAACTGATTAATATGGGCATTAAGGAAGGGCAGACAGTACGTATCGGTGATCTGGAATTTGATTTTGTATTTTAATATGAATTACAGCACAAAAGGGACACTAAAAATCAGTGTCCCTTTTGTGCTCTCTAATAAACAATCCGATTGCGCATACAATGCACATAATAATTACTGCTGCCGCTGTTACCGCCTCAAAGGCTGAAACGCTTGCGAAAGAGCGGCTAATGGATGGTTCAAAGACAGCGGAGGTTATTGGGTTAAAATAAAGATAAATAAACATATACAATCCGGCTAATAGACCGTGGAGCGCCTTGCCTATAATATACGGTATAAGGCTTAACCGGTATTTTGCGATAACAGCCATAACCTGCGCATGAACGCTTATGCCTGCGAAGCCTACAATGATAGATGTATATATTAATTTTTGAGCTGTCGGGATACTCAATCCTGATATTTTTACTGTCCCTGTTACAAATTCGAGCAGACCCGCGGATAATGCCCGCGAAACCCCGCCTATCGGAATAATATCCAGTAGTAGTCTTGATACAACGCTGAAAAACAATACGGCTCCGCATACGGTAAGAATATTACGTATTCCGTTCTGAAGCGCTGTATCGAATATTTCACCCATGCTTCTGTCAGGACTTGTCATTTTTGTGGGCGGAGCGCTGTGTTTGTTTCTGCCGTAAAAACGGAATAAAAATCCAACGGTCAGAGCAGAGAGTATATGCGCAATATACAGGGCAATTCCATAGTGTATATTTGAATATACCGCAATTCCGACAGAACCCAGAATAAATAACGGACCGGAGTTATTACAGAAAGCGAGAAGCCGTTCAGATTCTGTCTTTGAAAGATAGCTGCTTTCGTATAATTGGCCCGCGGTAATGGCTCCGAGAGGATA
>CAJTPP010000031.1:7416-18706 GCA_910578235.1 uncultured Clostridia bacterium
CGCTGATTATGCCGAGTATAAACGCGCTGCTTCCGGCAGGACTTACACGGAACAACGGGAACATACAAAATTGAAACGCTTTCGCCAACAGTTCGCAGAAACCTGAATAAATCAGTATGCCGGAACAGATAAAAAATGGAAATAACGACGGCACAATCATTTCAAAGCATATATTCAGCGCGTCTGAAGCGTACACGATTGCTGCCGATGCATTTTTTACAAGCAGTATTACAATGCCGGCGGTGAAACTGTAGATAAATATTTTTCGTAATTTCATTTTGATTTCTCCTATCAATTGCTTTATTCCAGTATATGATGACTTTTTTGTACTTAAAACCTATATATTTTCATAAATTGTATAGGGAGCTGATGTAAATGAAAAAACGTATATCTGAAAGCGTAGCTGACGCGTGGGGCGTGCCTAAGGACGTCATAATGAATATACCGCGCATGACTATTTCCGGCGATAAGGAAATATATATCGAACATCATAAAGGAATATTGGAATATACAGATACAGAAATACGCGTTTCAACCGCTATGGGTACAGTACGCGTTAAAGGGAAAAAACTTGTAATAGAGCGTATACGTCTTGAAGATCTGCTTATATCGGGAACATTTACAAGAATTGAGTACGAAATATAGTTATTAAGCACTATATAAAAAAAGGAGTAAAAAATGTTTAAGAAGTTCTTTAAATTTCTGCGCGGATATGTTATAATAGAAATATATGGCAAGGATGCGGAAAGATTTGTTAATATATGCCTTAGGCGTGGAATAGATGTGTGGGATACTGATCCGATAGAAAACGGGATAAGGCTTGCGCTGTTCAGAAATGATTTTTTTCTTGTGCGGAGCGTTGCGAGAAAGTGCCGCGTCAAAGTGCGTCTGAAGGAAAAGGGCGGATTACGGTATCTGCTTAATCTGTATCGGAGAAGATATTTTCTGTTTGCCGGAGTTCTTATATGTGTGGCTGTGTGCGTGCTGGCTTCACGGTTTATATGGCTGGTGGAAATAAACGGTGTGCAAAACAGTGATATAAACAGTATAATCGAGACGCTGGACCGGTTAGGTATAAAGCGCGGCGCGCTTAAATCTAAAGTGCCTGAGGGCATGGAAATAAAACAGGCGATTATAAGTGAAACAGATAATATAGCGTGGGCATGGCTGTATCTTGAAGGCGCAAAAGCGCGTGTGGAAATATATGAACAAACATTGCCTCCCGAGCTTATAGATAAGGATACTCCGTGTGACATAGTAGCTGCTTGTGACGGGAGCATTCAGCGTATGATAGTTAAAAACGGCGAGGAGACTGTTAAAGCGGGTGACGCGGTAAGAGCCGGAGATATAATTGTTTCAGGAAAAGTTGCATCATATAGGGAGGGACATCCGGAAGAATATATATATGTTCATTCAATAGCTGATGTGACAGCATATACAAGTCATAGACAAAACGGCGACTATAAGCTTTATTATGAGTCGAGAACGCCAACCGGCAGAAGCAGGAAGAAATTTGCGCTTGAGTTGTTTGGAAAGCTTTGTGATCTGCCTTTTAAAGCGCCGTCATATGATGATTATGACACAAGTGAAAAGCGTATGGAGCTGACAATTCCGTTTTTTGGCTATACGGGTATAGCGATGAATATAATGTCCTATAATGAGGTGACGGTAAGCAGAGAAACGCTTGATATAGAGACAGCGCTGGAATTTGCAAAAAATGATCTTGAAGAAAAAATTTCAAAGGAGCTTACGGCGGGAAGTGTGCTTTTGAATGAAAATACTGAATATGTAAAAACAGATGATGAAACAATAAATGTAACATTAGAAATGAACTTTACTCAGAACATTGCCGTTGAGCGTCCGCTTAGCGGCGATTACGAAAACAAAGGAGAGGAAATACTTGACGAACAGACAAATAGAAGTGCCGCAGGAGGTTGATTTATCATCATTGTTCGGCAGCTTTGATGAAAATATCAGAATGCTTGAAAAGGCGCTTGCAGTAAATATCGCTTCTCGTGATAACGCGCTGCGCGTGACAGGGGAGGAAGAAAATGTAGAAAAAGCCGGACAGGTGATAAATATACTCATGCAGATTATCGCGCGCGGGGAGATAATTGACCAGCAAAAGGTACTGTATGCAATAACTATGGTACAGGAAAACGGCGGAATTGATATGAAGCTTATGGGTGATGACTGTATCGCTGTAAGCGCGAAAGGGCATCCGATTAAAACAAAGACTCTCGGTCAGAAAAAATACGTGGATGCGATTGAAAATAATACAATTGTATTCGGAATAGGCCCTGCAGGTACGGGAAAGACATATCTGGCAGTAGCGAAGGCTGTTACAGCGCTGCGCAGCAAGGAGGTAAATCGGATTATATTGACAAGACCTGCTGTTGAGGCGGGTGAGAAACTCGGTTTTCTTCCCGGAGATTTGCAGAATAAGGTTGACCCGTATTTACGCCCGCTTTATGACGGTATGTATGAGATGCTTGGCGGAGAAGGCTTTGCAAGATATCAGGAAAAGGGCGTTATAGAGGTTGCCCCGCTTGCTTATATGCGAGGAAGAACACTGGATAATGCGTTTATAATACTTGACGAAGCTCAGAATACAACTCCTGAACAAATGAAGATGTTTTTAACGCGAATAGGTTTTGGTTCAAAAGCGATCGTGACTGGAGATATAACACAGGTAGATCTGCCGAGAGATAAGCGTTCGGGACTTAAGGAAGCCACAAAAATTCTCAAAAATATTGAGGGTATAGAGATATGCGAATTTACGGAAAAAGACGTTGTGCGTCATCCGCTTGTTCAGCAGATTATAAAGGCGTACGCGAGATATGACGAGGAACAGGAAAGAAGAAAAAGCAAGAGGAAAACAAATGATTGATATAATACTTGAAAATGAGCAGGACAAAATTGAATTTACTTCTGAAATGAAAAATGCTGTCACAGATGTATGCCGTACCGTTCTTGATGAGGAACAGTGTGATTTTAACGCGCAGATAAGTATCACCATTACAGATAACGACACGATCAGAGAGATAAACAGAGAGCAGCGTAATATAGACAGCGTAACGGATGTATTGTCTTTTCCAATGCTTGAATTTGATGCTGACGGAAATGCTGACGGCGAATATGATATGGACGGAGATTATGTGCTTCTCGGAGATATTGTGATATCGCTGGAACGAGCAGGGGAACAGGCGGAAGAATTCGGACACAGTCTTTTAAGAGAAACCGCATTTTTAACCGCTCATTCTATGCTGCATCTGCTCGGCTATGATCACGTTGATGATAAAGCGGGCGAGGAAATAATGTGCCGTAAACAGGAAAAAATTCTGAGCGCGCTTGGAATAACACGAGATTAGGAGATAAAGTATGAAAAAAAAGAATTTTAAATCAGGCTTTGCCGCAATAATAGGTATGCCGAATGTCGGGAAATCAACACTTTTGAACGCGATAGCCGGACAGAAAATTGCGATTATATCTGATAAACCTCAGACAACAAGGAATAAAATACTTGCAATATACTCCACTGACGAGGAACAGATAATATTTACAGATACACCGGGAATACACAAGCCACACAATAAGTTGGGAGAATATATGGTAAATGTTGCGAATGACAGTATGGGAGATACGGATGTTCTTATTTTTGTGGTTGACGCAAGCAGAAAAATACAAGATATGGAAAGAGAAATATCAAGAAATATTTCAAAAACGGGAATTCCGTGTATACTTGCCATGAATAAGGTTGATCTTATGCGTAAGGAGGAGCTGCTGCCGGTTATAGCGGATTATTCCAGTATGAATGAGTTTGCCTCAATTATACCTATAAGCGCGAAGAATAATGACGGTGTTGATATACTGATACATGATATAGAAGAATATTTGCAGGAGGGACCGGAATTTTATGATGCTGATATGATTACCGATCAGCCGGAAAAACAAATTGCGGCGGAAATTATTCGTGAAAAAATGTTGTGGCTTTTGGATAAGGAAGTCCCGCACGGAATTGCGATAGAAATAACAAAAATGCAGGAAAAAACCAATATTACCAATATTTATGCGACTATTTACTGTGAGAAAAGAACTCATAAGGGAATAGTGATAGGGAAAAACGGAGATATGCTGAAGAAAATCGGTACAATGGCACGCGGCGATATAGAGAAAATGCTTGATAAAAAAGTCTACCTTGAGCTTTGGGTAAAAGTAAAATCAGATTGGAGAAACAGCGACTTTTTAATTAAAAATTTTGGATATGCAGCCGAATAGAAAATAGTGTTAGTATAACCGCTGAAAAAATGAAAAACATAAATAGAGTACAAAAGTTATTTTTTCGGAGGGTATTACAATGAATGAGTTTGATAGAATTTCTTGGGAGAATTTTACGCGTACAGGTGAGATAGAAGCATATTTACTGTATAAATCAATAAACAGTCTTGAAATGCAAGAGGATAAGGATGATACATGGCAAAAATCAGAGCAAGAGGCATTATCATAAAACAGTCCGACTATGGTGAGGGACATAGGATGCTTAGTATTTTCACGGAAGAATACGGTATTATAAAAGCGGTCAGCTATGGCGTAAAGAAATCAAAAAGCAAGGCGTCCGCATCCAGCCAATTCTTATGTTATGGTGATTTTGATCTTTATAAAAACGATAATAAAGATATCATGACAGTAAATAATATTGATATAGCTGACGGATTTTATCCGGTTAGTGAGGATATAAAAAAATTGTCGCTGTGTGTGTATCTTGCAGATATAACATATAGTATTCTTGGAATGAATAATCCTGACAGCCGTATTCTTCATATATTTTTGAATAGCATATATGCTCTCGCGTACAGAAATGAGAGTTTAAATAAGATTAAAGCGGTGTATGAGTTTAAACTTATGTGCGCGGGAGGTTATATGCCCGCGCTTGACGCGTGTGTTTCATGCGGCAGAGGAGAAGTGTCTGCTTTTGATCTCTTAAAGGGCGGTATGGTATGCCGTGAATGCGGAGGAAAGTATATTGTAAGGATAGATAAAGCAATGTCTCTCGCGCTTAGTTATATATCCTCCTGTGAGGATAAAAAAATGCTTGCGTTTACTGCGAGCGACGAGCTGACAGAGCGTTTGGGAAAGCTTACTGAACAATATATATCGTTACAGCTTGATCATGTTTTTCAAAGTCTTGACTATTATAAAACAATGCTTGAAATGTAAATACAGTATTTGTAAGTTTACATAAAGTTGACTGCCTGTGTATATGAAAAACGACAGCTTTTGGTTAAAATAGATAAATAAAGAAAAAAACAAAAAAAGTTCTTGCAATTATCTCTGTGATAGTGTATAATAGTACAGTATTTTAGATTAAATTTGCGGAGGTGTATACAAGTGCCAAACATTAAGTCAGCTAAGAAGCGTGTGAGAGTTACGGAAAAAAAGACTTTAATTAATCTTTCACATAAGACAGCGTTGAAAACGGCTATAAAGAAGTTTGAGGCTGCCGTAGCGGCAGGCGATAAGGACAATGCTAAGGTTCTTTTCAATGAAGCTGTAAAGAAGTTGGATCAGAGTGTAAACCGTAATATTCTTCATAAGAATAACGCGGCCAGAAAGAAGTCACAGCTTGCTTTAAAGCTTGCGAAATTAGCGTAAAACAGAAAAGAAGCCGTATACGGCTTCTTTTTTCGTATAAATTCGGAGGACGTTATGCAGATAAACAGATTATTTGAAATTATATACATATTGCTTGATAAAAAGACTGTAACGGCTGATAAATTGGCTGAGCGTTTTGAGGTGTCACGCAGAACAATATACAGAGATATTGAATTGCTGTCACAGTCGGGAATACCGCTTTACACAAACCGCGGCAAAGGCGGAGGAATAAGCTTGCTTGATAATTTTGTTTTGGATAAGACACTTATTTCTGATAAGGAACAGTCGGATATTTTGTCCGCTCTTGCGGCAATGTCTGTCCTTCCGAATATGGAAAAAACCGAATTGGCAAAAAGACTGTCAGCCTTATTCCGAAAAGATCGTGATTTATGGATAAGCGTTGATTTTTCAGGATGGAATACAGATCAGAAGCTTGTGTTTGATACACTGAAAAAAGCCGTGATTGAAAAATATGTAATTGAAACAGAATATATAAATAGCTGCGGACAGATATCTAAACGTTTGATTGAGCCGCTTCAGCTTTGGTTTAAGAGCAGAACATGGTATCTTATAGCTTATTGCAGAAAAGCTGAGGATTACAGAATATTCCGTCTTTCCAGAATGAAAAATACAACAATTTGCGGTGAGCGTTTTGAACGGGTAATTTCTGATTATAAATATGAAGAAGCAGATGTGCGGTCAACGGAGATAACTATGCTTATAAAGCCTGAAATGAAATATAGGGTTTATGACGAATTTGAAAGTTTTGAGAATGACGGTAAAGGTAATTTTGTTGTAAAAATGAATTATCCCGAGGATGAATGGCTGTATGGATATATAATGTCATTCGGTAAATATGCGGAGGTTTTGAAGCCTGTAAATGTTCGTAATATTATAAAGAAAAGATTTGAGGATTGTCTGAAAAATTATTTATAATATGACATAATGTTGTCATATTATATGTGATATACTTGCTTTATCAAATATAAGGAGGATAAAACAATGGATTATGAAATTGTGAGTATTACGGAAAAAAAGGTGGCAGGAATATCTGAAGCGACAAACTATAACTCACCTGATGCGGCTCGGGTTATAGGAGAGCTATGGGACAGATTTTTCAGGGATACATATAATGTGCTGGTCAATAAGGTCAATGATAAATGTATAGGCCTATATACCGATTATAGTGAAAACGGTGACTACAGGACTATGATATGCGCTGAGGTTAAAGAAGGTAGTCAGAGTATCGAAACATTGACTATTCCTGCGGGAAAATACGCCAAATTTATAGTGAAAGGCAACATTGTTACAGCGGTGCAGAAATTTTGGCAGGAATTGTGGAATATGAATCTTGATCGTGCTTTTATGTGTGATTTTGAAGAATATCAGGGCGGTGAAGATATGGACAATATGGAAATCCATATATACGTATCATTAAAAGATTAATCTTGTTCAAACTGTTTGACAAATCCATATGAAAATGTTATTATTTTCATATGGATTTTATTATATGAAAGGAAAGATTAATATGTCAATCACGAAAAATATTTTTGGAACAATGCCTGACGGACAAGAGGTGTATGTGTATTCGCTTGATAACGGCAGAGGACTAAGCGCTGAAATAATCACATACGGCGGAATAGTAAAGAATTTATATGTAAATGATGCGAACGGTAAAAAAACTGATGTAGTGCTCGGCAGAGATACTCTTGAGGCGTATCTGCATAACGACGGTTATCTTGGGGCGCTGATTGGACGTCATGCTAACAGAATAGCAAAAGGTAAATTTAATTTGAACGGCAGAGAATATACCGTTGGCACAAACGAAGGCAATAACAGTCTTCACGGCGGATATAAGGGGTTTGATAAAAAAGTATGGGAGGCAAATGCAGTAGACGGTGCGGAACCGTCATTGATACTTATACTGCTGTCGCCTGACGGAGAAGAAGGATTTCCGGGGTATTTAAAAGTAAAGGTTGTATATACTTTGACGAAGAATAACGCGTTAAAGATAGAATATAATGCGTTAACTAATGAGGATACTGTTGTAAACCTTACAAATCATACATATTTTAACCTTGCGGGACATGCGGGCGGAACAATAGACAATCAGATTTTACAGATTAACTCGTCATTCTATACTCCGAATGATATTGAGTGTATGCCTACGGGAGAGGTGTTGTCAGTAACGGGTACACCGTTTGACTTCAGATCGCCGAAACCGATGGGTCAGGATATAAGCGCTGATTTTGAACAAATCAAGATGTTTGGAGGTTATGACCATAATTTTGCTCTTGAAGGACGGGGATATCGGCTTGCGGCAACAGCGCAATGCGTTGAAAATGGTATTACAATGGAAGTATATACAGATAAGCCCGCAATGCAGCTTTACACGTCCAATGCGCTTACAAGGGGTATATATAAAGACGGCGCGGAATATGACGCGCATCAGGCGTATTGCCTTGAAACGCAATATTTTCCGAATGCTATGGAGCACAGTCATTATCCGTCGCCAATACTCAGAAAGAATGAGGAATACAAATTTACGACGGAGTATCGCTTTATTGTAAAGTAACAGATTATAAAACGATACTAAAAGTTGTTTTGTCACATTTTCAGATTGACTGATTTTGACGTATGTGGTATACTATAGTATATGCTGACAGTTTATTTGAGGAGGGGTTTCAATGTCGTATAAAGAAATGACAAAGGAGCAGTTGCAGGCAGAAAGGGAAAAGATTGCCGCGGAATATGAGAAGGTGAAGTCTATGGGACTTAATCTTGATATGTCCAGGGGCAAGCCGAATACGGAGCAGCTTGATATTTCTATGGAAATGATAGATACTCTTGCAAGAACACATAAGCTTGTGGGAGAGGAAGGTGTTGACTGTCGTAATTACGGTGTGCTTGATGGTATTGTTGAAGCTAAAAGACTGCTGAGCGCGATGATTGAATGCCCGATTGACAATATTATAATATATGGTAATTCAAGTCTTAATGTTATGTATGACACTGTTGCGCGCTCAATGACGCACGGCGTTATGGGTTCAACACCATGGGCAAAGCTTGACAAGGTAAAATTTTTGTGTCCTGTTCCTGGATATGACAGACATTTTGCAATAACGGAATTTTTTGGGATAGAAATGATTAATATACCTATGACTAATGAAGGTCCGGATATGGATATGGTAGAGGATCTGGTGTCGAAGGATGCTGCGATAAAAGGTATATGGTGCGTGCCGAAGTACTCAAATCCGTCAGGAATAACATATTCAGATGAAACAGTAAGACGTTTTGCTAATTTGAAGCCTGCGGCCGAGGATTTCAGAATTTACTGGGATAACGCGTATTGTATTCATCATTTGTATGAGGATCGTCAGGAGCATATTCTTGAAATACTTGAAGAATGCGCAAAAGCAGGTAATCCTGATATGGTATTTAAATTCTGTTCCACATCAAAGGTTACATTTCCCGGATCAGGCATAGCGGCTATTTCAGCCTCAAAGGCTAATCTGGATTTTATAAGAAAGCAGATGGCAGTTCAGACAATCGGTCATGATAAATTAAATCAGCTCAGACACGTAAGATTTTTTGGGGATTTTAACGGTATGCTTGAGCATATGAAGAGGCATGCGGATATTATACGGCCGAAATTTGAAGCGGTGCTTGAAACTTTGGATAAAGAGCTTGGCGGACTTGATATAGCGGCATGGACAAAGCCGAACGGCGGATATTTTATATCGCTTGATACGCTTGATGGCTGCGCAAAAAAGGTCGTTTCAATGTGTAAAGATGCCGGAGTTATAATGACAGCGGCAGGAGCGACATATCCGTACGGAAAGGATCCTCATGATTCTAATATACGAATAGCGCCGACGTATCCGTCTACAGAGGAATTAAAGCAGGCTTGTGAAGTTTTTGTGACATGCGTTAAGCTGGCTAGTCTTGATAAGCTGATAGCTGAAATATAGAATAGAGAGCTGACCGCAAAATAGCGGTCAGCGTTTTTGACACCTTGTTATTTCGTAATGAATGAGCGTTCTAAAGAACGCTCACTAATTTTTTGGGAGCGATAGATTTGAATCAGAAAGAGCGGCTTGAAGCAATCAGGAAAAAGCATAAAAAAGAACAGGAAAAAAGAAAAATTGTTATTCACAGACTGATTGCCGGTGTTGCGGCTATAGCTGTCATAGCTGTCGTTGTATTTATTGTAAGAGGATGCGCTGTGTTTATCGGGCGGTGCAGAGAAGTAAAGCATCAGGAGGAAGAGCAAACGGAAATACAAGCTACTGCCTTGCCCAATGTGCCTGACACAAACGGCATTGAACAGATGTATTTTGAGTCATCCGCTTTTATAGGAAACTCATTTGCGGAAGGTATGGCGCTGTATGCTCTTGTTGACGGAGCCGATTATTTTTCGAGAGTGGGTCTGAATGTAAACGCGGCATTGACGGAAACAACTGCTAATGATAAAACTGTGATTATAGATAAGCTTAAGAATGATAAAAAATATAGTAAAATATTTATGATATTTGGTGAAAATGAGCTTGGATGGATAAATTCAGACAGTTTTGCAGAACAGTACGGAGCGCTGGTCGACAAGGCAAAGGAGTATCAGCCGCAGGCGAAAATATATCTTCTTTCGATAACCCCGGTAACTAAAAAAGTGTCTGAGGAAAATAAGGACAATACAAATAATGAAAGTATTAAGGTATATAATGATATAATCAAGGCTCTTGCTGAAAGCAAAGGGGCGGAATATGCGGATATATACAGCGCAGTGGCGGATAAAGATGGTAATTTGCCGGATGAAGCCGCAAGCGACGGCGTTCATTTCGGAGAAGAATATTATAAAAAATGTCTTATATATATACAAAATAATTTACGTTAAGGAGATTGATTTAAGTGAGAAGAAAAATTTTTACAGTAATCCTTGTTTTATTAATGTTTGCTGTAACATCCTGCGGCAAAGCTGAGATAAATATAAGTGAATTGGCTTTAAAAATTGTACAGGAAGGTATATTTGCGGAAGAACTGACGGAGATTTCATCTGATGTGACATTAAAGCGCTATGGGCTTGACAGTAAGTTGGTGGAAGAATGTGTGTCATATGCCGCAACTATGGCTTTTGTGGACGAGGTTGTGATATTTAAAGCAAATGATGTTGAAGAGGTCGAGGCTGCTGTGAACAAGCATATAGAGGCTCAAAAAGAAAACTATGCGAGCTATGCGCCGGATGAGGTATCTAAGCTGTCATCATGTATTTCGGATATACAAGGCGATTATGTTATTGTATGCGTGAGCATGAATTCTGATAAAGCATGTAGTATAATAAACGAATATATTAAGCAATAATTTATTGAAAGGGTGAAAGGCTTGTATTTTTCCAGCCTTCTGTTTTTATTTGTGTTTTTGCCGGCCGTGCTTGTGATTTATTACGCGCTGCCGCGTAAATTACGCAATGGCTTTCTTCTCTTGTCAAATCTTGTTTTCTACGGATGGGGAGAGCCTGTTTTAATTTTAATAATGCTTGTTTCTATATTGACAAATTATATTTGTGGTTTGTTTATAGAAAAGTACTATAATAACCAAAAATGCAGAAAAGTGTTTTTGGTTTTGTCGCTTGTTATAAGTTTAG